>NZ_CP024190.1:4609507-4916807 GCF_003391395.1 Mycobacterium marinum | reverse complement strand
CCCCCCCCCCCCCGGGGTATCCGCGTCGGGCGACGGTTCGCTAGCGCGGCACGTGGAACGTGATGAGGGCAGCGCCACCGAGTTCGAGTTCTTCCCAGCGGCCGCCCACCTGCAGCACCGCAATCGCCGACGTCGGGAATTTCGCCGAGAGCCGTTCGGCGGCGGCAGCGTCGGTGCCGGTGGCGCCGGCGAGGCCCAGTGCCACCTCGGACATCGTTGGTTCATGCCCGACGACGAGCAGGGTCGCGACGTCCTCGCCAATCCGGTTGATCTCGCCGATCAGCGTGCCGGGCACGGCGCCATAGAGCCGCTGGGAATAGTGCACCGGTGCATCGATGCCGCTGCGTGCCAGCGTCTCTCGGGTACGGATCGCGGTGGAGCACAACACCTCGTCGACCGTTGGCGCATTGCCGCGCAGCCAGTCTCCGGCCAATCCGGCCTCGCGACGCCCGCGCGGTGCCAACGGTCGCTCATGGTCAGCCACACCCGGCGGATATTGGGATTTCGCATGCCGCATCAACAACAGCGTGTGCCGGTCACTCATTCGGCCCACCCTAAGGCCAACCGGGTTGGCGGCACCGACGCGCGTGCGAATCATCAGCTCGGCGGCGAACACCGTGCGCACTTCGCCGCGCACCAGATGGCGACCCGCCCTGCGCTGCCGCGATGCGAATGGATGTTCGACTACGGCGGGCGGCGTGGGTCCTCGATCCCGGGCCGACCGCTTGCGAGCCGAACCTGCCGGGCGAGGTCCCGCGTCTTGTCGGTGCCCAGACCTACACTCGCGTTGCCCTGATAGACACGCTTTTCGCTAGGAGGTCACCAGGATGCGATTCCTGCACACCGCCGACTGGCAGCTGGGCATGACCCGCCACTTTCTCGCCGGTGACGCGCAGCCGCGCTATTCGGCTGCGCGCCGCGATGCGGTGGCCGGTCTGGGGGCGCTGGCTGCCGAGGTGGGTGCCGAGTTCGTGGTTGTGGCCGGTGACGTCTTCGAACACAATCAGCTCACGCCCCAGGTCATCAGCCAGTCCTTGGAGGCCATGCGCGCCATCGGTGTTCCGGTCTACCTGCTTCCGGGCAATCACGACCCGCTGGACGCTTCTTCGGTATACACCGGCGCACTGTTTCGTACTGAATGTCCAGACAACGTTGTCGTTCTCGATCGCTGCGGTAGTCACCAAGTGCGTCCGGGAGTGGAGCTTGTCGCCGCTCCGTGGCGGTCCAAGGCTCCCACCACCGATCTTGTCGCCGACGTGTTGGCGGGACTGTCCGAAGGGGCTGGCACCCGGGTGCTGGTCGCCCACGGGGGAGTCGATGCGCTGGACCCGGATCCCGGCAAGCCCTCGCTGATCCGGCTCGCTGGGCTCGAGGACGCGGTGGCGCGAGGAATGTTGCACTATGTGGCGCTCGGGGACAAGCATTCGCTGACTCAGGTTGGTGGCAGCGGCAGGGTGTGGTACTCGGGATCGCCGGAAGTCACCAACTTCGACGACGTCGAATCTGACCCCGGCCACGTCCTCGTCGTCGACATTGACGAAACCGACCCGTGCCGCCCGGTCTCGGTGACAGCCAGGCGGGTCGGCTGCTGGCGGTTTGTCACACTGCGCCGGGAAGTGGACACCAGCCGCGACATTGCCGACCTCGATCTGAATCTGGATCTGATGACCGACAAGGACCGCACCGTGGTGCGGTTGGCCCTGACCGGTTCGTTGACCGTCACCGACCGTGCCGCGCTGGATGCGTGCCTGGACAGGTATGCGCGGTTGTTCGCCTGGCTGGGCCTGTGGGAACGCCACACCGACCTGGCCGTGATTCCGGCGGATGGTGAGTTCAGCGACCTCGGCATCGGCGGTTTCGCTGCGGCCGCCGTTGACGAGTTGGTCGCAACCGCGCGTTCGGGTGCCGACGGATCCGCAGTCGATGCTCAGGCGGCGTTGGCTCTGCTGCTGCGGCTCACAGATCGGGGCGCGGCATGAAGTTGCACCGGCTGGTACTGACCAACTACCGCGGGATCGCGCATCGGGAGATCGAGTTCCCAGACCACGGTGTGGTGGTTGTGTGCGGCGCCAACGAGATTGGAAAGTCCTCGATGATCGAGGCTTTGGATCTCCTACTGGAATTCAAGGATCGCTCGGCGAAAAAGGAAATCAAGCAGGTCAAACCGACCAATGCCGACGTCGGATCCGAGGTCACTGCCGAAATAAGCAGTGGTCCTTATCGTTTCGTCTACCGGAAGCGTTTTCACAAGAAGTGTGAAACACAGCTGACGGTGCTGGCGCCTCGTCGCGAACAGTTGACCGGCGACGAAGCCCATGAGCGGGTCCGGGCGATCTTGGCGGAGACGGTGGACACCGAGTTGTGGCGTGCCCAGCGGGTGCTGCAGGCCGCTTCGACCACGGCGGTGGATCTGTCCAGCTGTGATGCGCTTTCCCGCGCGCTCGATATCGCCGCCGCCCATTCGGCCACCGACGTGGCGCTCTCGGGTGCCGAGCCAGTGCTGATTGAACGCATCGATGCCGAGTATTCGCGCTACTTCACCCCAACCGGACGTCCCACCGGCGAATGGGCGGCAACCCTCGCTCGGCTGAGCGGAGCCGAGACTGCGGTAGCGGAGTGCGCCGCGGCGGTATCCGAGGTCGACGAGCGCATCAGTCGCCATGGTGAACTAACTAGGCAGGCAGCCGAATTGGCGCCGCAGTTGGCTGCAGCCGGTTCCCGGCTGGCGGCTGCGCGGCAGGCCGCCGACAAGGTCGCGGGGCTGAAGGCAGAAGCGCATGAGGCCAAGCTCGTCACCGCTGCGAAGGCCGCAACCAGCTCGGCTTCGGCGGCCGCTCATGCTGAACGGCGTGCCCTGTGCGAGGAAATCGACAATCGCGCCAAGGCGCTCGAGGCCCTGCAAATCGATGCGCAGCACGCCGCCGACCAGCGGGCGATGGCGAGCGCCGATGCGCAGCGGTGCGACGTCGCGGTCGAGGAAGCCACGGCTAGCCTGACGGCGGTTCAACGCCGTGCCGAAGCCGCCCGGCGCTCTCTCGACCAGATCGCCGACCGCGAACAGGCGCAACGGTTGAGCGCCCGACTGGCCAGGATCGGAGAGGTCCAGTGTGACCATGACCGGGTCTGCGCCCAGCTATCCGAGGTGACACTTACCGAGGCGCTGCTGAAACGAATCGAATCCGCTGCGGCGAGCGTGGATCGGGTGGACGGGCAACTCGCGTTGATTTCCGCGGCGGTGGAGTTCACTGCGGCCGCCGACATCGAGCTGGTGGTTGGCGGTCAACGGGTGCAGTTGTCGGCGGGTTCGAGTTGGTCGATGACGGCCACCGGCCCCGCGGAGGTCGAGGTCCCCGGGGTCCTGACGGCGCGGATCACCCAGGGGGCGACCGCGCTGGAGGCGCAGGCCAAATATGTTGCAGCACAAGAAGAACTTGCGGTGGCATTGGCCGCGGGCGGCGTGGCAACCTTGGCGGAGGCCCGATCGGTCGAACAGCGCCGCCGCGAACTGTTGGGGCGCCGCGACCAGTTGAGCGCCACCCTGGCCGGGCTGTGTGGTGACGAGCAGGTAGACCAACTCCGCTGCCGGCTTGCACAGCTGCAGGCCAGCCAGCCCGCTGAGCCCGATCTGTTTGCGACCGATGCCACGGCTGCCCGCGCCGAACTCGAGGCGGCCGAGGCCGCCGGGATAACGGCCGGCAAGCAGTGCGAGGATCAGCGCAAGCTTGCTCTCGCGGCAAGCCGGCGTCTCGCCGAAACCTCTACTTCGGCCACGGTTTTGCAGAGCAGGCTGGAAAACGGGCGGGCCGAAGTCGAAGCGGCCACCTCGCGGCTGGCTACCGCGCGGGCCGCGGTTAGCGATGCCGACCTCGCGTCGGCGGCCGATGCCGATCTGCACGTGCTGCAGGCGTCGCAGCGTCGACTCGCCGAACTGGCCGAAGTGCTGGACGCGGCCGAGCCCGAGGCGGTAGCCGCCGAGCTACGGGAAGCCGCCGAGATCGCGCAGTCACTGGATGAGCGCCACGATGCCGTTGTCGCCGCGCTGCGCGACATCAGCGTCGAACTCTCGGTGTTCGGCAGCGAAGGTCGGCAGAGCAAGCTTGATGCGGCAGAGACCGAACGTGAGCATGCCGCTAGTCAGCACGCCCGCATCGGACGCCGCGCCAGAGCCGCCCAGCTGTTGCGATCGGTGATGACACGGCATCGCGATGCCACCCGACAGCGCTACGTCGAGCCCTATCGAATGGAGCTACAGCGACTCGGGCGCCCGGTGTTCGGGCCCACGTTCGAGGTCGATGTCGGTAGCGATCTACGGATCCGCAGCCGGACTCTCGACGATGTCACGGTGCCTTACGAGTCGTTGTCCGGCGGCGCCAAAGAGCAGCTCGGCATATTGGCCCGGTTTGCGGGCGCGGCGCTGGTGGCCAAGGAGGACACCGTTCCGGTGGTGGTAGACGATGCGCTGGGATTCACCGATCCAGACCGCCTGGCCAAGATGGGGGGAGTGTTCGATACCGTGGGAACCCATGGTCAGGTGATCGTGCTGACGTGCAGCCCTGACCGATACGACGGTGTCGCCGGCGCGCACCGGATCGATCTGAATCTTTAGTGATCGGGCCGCCCCGCGTCATACACTGATCCCAAAACGGGGATGAGCGGTGGACATTGAGTGCGATTACGTAGTGGTCGGTACGGGCTCAGCTGGGGCGGCGGTGGTCAATCGGCTTAGCGCCGATTCGGGCACCTCGGTGGTGGCGCTCGAGGCCGGGCCGAGCGACAAGAATCGCTTCATCGGGATTCCGGCGGCGTTTCCCAAGCTGTTCCGCAGCGAAGTCGACTGGGATTACACGACCGAACCGGAGCCGCAGCTGGGCGGGCGCGAGATCTACTGGCCCCGGGGCAAGGTGCTCGGCGGCTCGTCCTCGATGAACGCGATGATGTGGGTGCGCGGCTTTGCCGCCGACTATGACGAATGGGCGCGGCTCGCCGGCTCGCACTGGTCCTACGGCGAGCTGCTCGGCTACTTCCGCCAGATTGAAGACGTCACCGCCGCCTGGCACTTCGTCAATGGTGACGACAGCGGTGTGACAGGTCCACTACAGATCTCCCGTCAACGGAGTCCGAGTCCGCTGACTGCGGCCTGGCTGGCCGCCACACGCGACTGTGGGTTTCCGCCGGTGCAGCCGAATTCCGCAGAGCCGGAAGGTTTTTGCGAAACGATCGTCACTCAGCGCCGCGGCTCCCGGTGGAGCACCGTCGACGCGTATCTCAGACCGGCGATGGGGCGCAGGAACCTGAGCATCCTCACCGGTGCGACGGCGACCCGAATCGTCATCAACGGTACCCGGGCGACTGGCGTCGAGTACCAGCGCGAGGGGCAACACTGCACGGTGCATGCCCGCCGGGAGGTCGTGCTCTGCGGCGGCGCGGTCAACAGCCCGCAGCTGCTGATGCTCTCGGGCATCGGAGACCGTAGTCATCTCGCCGATCACGGAATCGAAACCGTCTACCACGCGCCAGAAGTGGGCCAGAATCTACTGGACCACCTCATCACGCCGCTGGGCTTCGACGTTGCCGGGGACAGTCTGGCCGCCGCCGAAAAGCCCATGCAGCTGATCAACTATCTGTTGCGGCGCCGGGGCATGCTGACCTCCAACGTCGGCGAAGCATACGGATTCGTCCGCAGCCGGCCGGGTCTGGACCTACCCGACCTGGAGCTGATCTTCGCGCCGGCACCGTTCTACGACGAGGGACTGCCCGCGCACCCGCCGGGCCACGGCGTGGTTTTCGGGCCGATCTTGGTTGCCCCACAGAGCCGGGGCCAGATCACGCTTCGGTCTGCCGATCCCCATGCCAAGCCGATAATCGAAGCCCGCTACCTGTCCGACCCCGGCGGTGTGGACCGTGCCGCGATGATGGAAGGCCTGCGGATCTGCGCACGTATCGCCCAGGCGCCCGCGCTCCGCGGCCTGCTGGGGCCGGTGGCGCGGCCGCACAACAGCAGCGAGCTCGATGAAGCAACCCTCGAGTTGGCCCTCACCACCTGTTCGCACACCCTGTATCACCCCTTGGGTACCTGTCGGATGGGCAGCGACGAGGCGAGCGTGGTGGATCCGCAGTTACGGGTGCGCGGGGTCGACGGCCTGCGCGTCGCCGACGCGTCGGTGATGCCGAGCACGGTGCGTGGACACACTCATGCCCCATCGGTGCTGATAGGCGCCAAGGCTGCCGACCTGATCCGCAATTGAGCCGGGCTCTAGGGGCCCAACCGGCGGCCCCTTGAGCTGCCGACGACAGCCCGTCTGGGCAGAATACTGCCCATGATGGGCCGACGCCGATGACGATGAGCGACAAACGGCGCCGGGCGCACGAGAAACTCGCGGGAATGCCGGGTGTGCGGCCGGTGCGCCGGCCGGTGTCGCCGGGCAACGACAGCGAGTTTGATCTGTACTACGTGCGCGCCGGCCGAAAGTCGGCGCATCCGCTGGTCATCATCCCGGGAGGGCCGGGAGTGGCGTCGATGCTGGTGTACAAGGGGTTGCGCCGGCGTGCCGCCGCTGCCGGTCTGGATGTCATCATGATCGAGCACCGCGGAGTGGGGATGTCGCGCCACGATGACTCCGGAGCCGACCTACCGCCAGAAGCTTTCACAATCGATCAGGTCGTCGACGATATTGCCGCGGTGCTCGATGACGCCCATGTCGACTCGGCTGTCATCTACGGCACGTCATACGGCACCTACATTGCCGCTGGAGTCGGCGTCCGTCACCCGGCCCGGGTACGGTCGATGATTCTCGATTCGCCGTTGCTGTCTCGCGATGACATTGCGCTTGCGCGCGAGACCATTCGTAGGCGGCTACTCGACGGGGATAGCCCGGAGACCGCCGCGCTGGCGGCCAAGGTTCGGCAGCTGGTCGATGCCGGGGTGATGACGGCCCGCGCATCCCAGGTCGCAGCGGCGGTTTACGGGTACGGCGGAGCGCGGCTTCTGGAACGCCAATTGGATCTCCTGCTGTGCGGCCGGATGATCTTGTGGCACTTGCTTTTCCGGTTCTCTGCCATGTATGCACGCAAGGTGCCGTACCGCTACGAGATGGACCTGGTCGGTCGCATCGCGTTCCGCGAACTGGACTACGCGGCCGAGCCCGACGGCCTACCGCTCGATCCCGCTCAGGCGATTCGCGAAACTATTGCGGCGACAGATCAGTTCGAGTCCGAGCCGTACGACTTGGTGGCCGAGATGCCCAGATTCGGCTGGCCAACCGTGGTTGTTTCGGGCGGGCACGATCTCACTACCCCGGCCATGGTCGCCGAACATATCGCATCATTGCTGCCCAACGCGGTGCTGATAGAGCTACCGACCATGGCGCACAGCGCCCTTGACTTCCGTGAGCCCGCGGCCCTGGCCATTGCTGGGGCGGTATGTCGGGGGGAGTTCGGCGCGCTCACCGGTCGAGGGGAGGAGCTGGACGCAATGCCGGCGCGGCTGCCGATCCGCGCCTTGTGGAAAGCGATCGAACTGGCGGCTATGGCGGAGCACGCGCTACCGGCGGCGCCGCTGCTGCATCGCCGGGTCAGCTCCGCATGAATCCGATCGCGGTGTAATCCAGATCGGCGAGGCCCCTGGCGCCAAAATTTGCCAGCGTGCTGCGGACGGCAATCGTTCCCGGTGATTGGGTCAACGGCAGGCTGAACCCCTCGGCCCAGATGAGCTTGTCCACCTCATTGGCTAGCGCGAGGGCCTTGGCCGGATCCAGCTCCTGCAGCGTCCGCTCGATCGCCGCATCGATCTGTGGGCTGCCGATCTTCCCAAAGTTGCTTTCCCCGTCGGACATGTAGATCTGGGTGAGCGAGGAGAGGGGGAAAGCGTCGCCGACCCAGCCGAACAGCGCAATGTCGAAGGCCCCGACATTGACGTAGTTACTGAAAAAGCCACTGCCCGACCTCGATTGCAGTTCGAGTTTGACGCCGATCTGGGCCAGGCTGTACTGAGCGACCTGCGCGAATTGGCGACTGCTCTGAGCTTCGTAGAACAGCAAGCGGACGACGAGCTGATGGCCGTCTTTCTCCCGGAACTTGCCGTTGAGCTTCCAGCCCAGGGCATCGAGCTCCCGCTTGGCCTGCTCCGGATCGTAGGGACTGCTGTTGTCCTGATAGCCCTCCTGCCCGGCGACGAAAACATGATTGTTCAACGGCGCCGGATCATTGGTCAGGCCGTATAGTGCCACTTTGGCTATCGTCCGGCGGTCGATCCCCTTGCAGACGGCCAACCGCAGCGCCGGGTCGGAGAGGATCGCTCCCGGGGCACCGTTGAGGGTGAAATGGCTCCAACTGGGAGCCGGCGCGCGCCGGATCGAGATCCCCTTGGTGCGCTCGGCGATGGTGAGTTGATCGAGTGAACCGATCCCGGTCGCGTCGATGGTGAAGTTCTGCAGGGCGGGTATCCGCGCGGCGTCATCGAGAACCAGGTAGGTGATGCTGTCCAGGCGCGGCTTCTTTCCCCACCATTTAGGGTTGCGAGTCAATACGATTCGCTGTGCGCTGCGGTCCAGTGAGGTGACGATGAATGGGCCTGCGGAGGGGCCCGGTCCGGCGAGTTGTCCTTTGTTGAACGCCTCGGGCGTGGCGGTCATGCTGCTGGGCAGCAGCATCCCGTTGCCGGCAAACATCCCACGCCACTCCGCGTAGGGTTTGGCAAACGTCACGATGGCTTGACGGTCATCGACTCCCGGGGTCACTGACGCGACACGGTCGGAGCCCCCGCTCGAGGCGATTTCGAATCTGTTGTCCGCGCCGCTGGTCGCGTGGATCTGACTAGCGATGTCATGCCAGGTGATCGGCGTGCCATCAGACCAGAATGCTTTGGGATTGATGGTGTAGGTGATCACTTGCGGGTTGGTCTTGGTGAGTTCGACGCTGGTGAAGTAGTCGTGGTCGACCGTCGTCGAACCGTCTGGACCGATGATGAAGGCCCGCGGCAGAGTGGCTTTGACCATCGCCGCAACCTCCGCCGAGTTGCCGTCGATATGCAAGATATTGAAATTGGGCGGGAAGTCGGTGAGCGAGAGCCTCAGGTCACCACCGTCTTCGAGGGTGGCGGGATTTTGCGGGTTGATATCGCTGCTGCTGCCGACCGCGGTGGACCCGCTGGTCGCGGCGGGGAGTTGGGTGCTGGCCGAACAGCCGGCAAGCAGGAGCGTCACGGTGAGCAATGCGGCACCGGCACAACGCATTCGACGCCGTGCCCAGGGGCGATTCGGCCGCCGCGACCTCGCGCCAGGACCGGGCTGGACGCCGTCATACCGATCTGCGTTAGTCAGCATTGCCCGGAATCGGTTGTGGCACCGCGCCCAGCAGACGCTGTGTGTACTCGTGTTGCGGATTGCTGAAAACCTCCTGGCTGTTGCCCTGCTCGACGATGCTGCCGGCAAACATGACGACCACGGAATGGGCGAGGTGTTTGACCACTGAGAGGTCATGGGAGACAAACAGGTACGACAGTTTGAACCGCGCTTGCAGGTCCAGGAGCAGGTTGATGATTCCGGCCTGGATCGAGACGTCGAGGGCGGACACCGGTTCGTCGAGCGCCAGAATCTTGGGCTGCAGCGCCAGCGCTCGTGCGATACCGATCCGTTGCTTCTGTCCGCCGGAGAATTCGGCGGGATAGCGGCTGGCATCGCTACGGCGCAGCCCGACGATGTCAAGCAGTTCGGCAACCCGGTCCTGGGTATCGGTCTTGTTGAAGCCGTTGGCTTGCAGTGGTTCGGCCAACAAATCGGAGATCGGCAGCCGTGGGTCCAGTGAGGCGACCGGATCTTGAAAGACCACCTGGATATCGCGTCGCAGCGCTCTGCGACTCGACGCGGTCAAAGTGGTGACATCGGTGCCCAGAACTTCGATCGATCCCGATTGTGGCGCGGCGAGCTCCAAAATCTGATGCAAGGTAGTGGATTTTCCTGATCCAGATTCACCCACGATGCCCAACGTGTGGCCCTCGCGGAGCTCGAAACTCACGCCGTCGACCGCGCGCACCTCGCCGATCGATCGCCGCAGCAGCACGCCCTTGGTCAGCGGATATGTCTTGACCAGGTCGCTGACCCGGACGACCACCGATGAGTCGGCGGGCGCCAGCTCGGTGGCCTCGGTCTGCACGCCATAGATGTCGGCGGCGCTGCGCCCGTTCACCTGATCGGTGCGAATGCAGGCAGCCCGGTGATTCTGGCCGACCTCGATCAACTCGGGTTCGTCGGAGCGGCATTCATCGATGACCAAGGGACAACGGGGTGCGAACGGGCAACCCCGATCGAGGCCGGCGAGTGACGGAGGGGCACCCGGGATTGGCACCAATCGGGTGCCTTGCGTGGCATCGAGCCTGGGGACTGAACCCAATAGTCCGATGGTGTAAGGCATTCGGCGATTGTGGTAGAGGTCGTTGACCGTAGCCTTTTCCACAACTCGCCCGGCGTACATGACCAGCGCTCGATCGGCGAACTCGGCAACCACACCCAGGTCGTGGGTGATGATGAGCACTCCGGCCCCGGTCACATCGCGAGCCGTCTTGAGCACGTCGAGGATCTGGGCCTGCACGGTCACGTCCAGAGCGGTGGTGGGTTCGTCACAGATCAACAGGTCGGGATCGTTGGCGATCGCGATGGCGATGACCACCCGTTGGCGTTCACCGCCGGAAAGCTCATGCGGAAACGCGCGGGCGCGTCGCTCGGGTTGTGCGATACCAACCAGTTCAAGCAGCTCCACCGCACGCCGCCGCGCCGCCTTCTTGCTGAAAGTGGGCTGATGTATCTCGATGGTTTCGGCGATTTGATCGCCGACGGTGTAGACCGGGGTCAAAGCGGACATCGGATCCTGGAACACGGTGCCGATCACCTTGCCGCGGAACCGCGACATCGCGTCGTCGGCCAGCCCCAGTAGCTCGGTGCCCTGCAACCGGACCGAGCCACGGACCTTGGCGTACTCGGGTAGCAGACCCACTACGGCCATAGCCGCCGCGGACTTGCCCGACCCGGATTCGCCCACCATCGCGACCACTTCGCCGGGGGCTACCTGGTAGCTGATGCCGCGCACGGCGGTGACCGGATCGTTCTCGGTGGGGAAGGTGACGGCCAGATCGGTCACCTCGAGCAGCGGGTTCATCGGTCACCACTTCGCAGCGTCTTGCTGGCCGGGTCCAGTGCGTCGCGCAAACCATCACCGGTCAGGTTGGCGCAGACCAGAATCAACACCAGGACCCCGGCCGGGAACAGGAACACCCACGGGAACGTGGTTGCCGACTGGGTGCCATCGGCGATCAGGGTGCCCAACGATACGTCCGGGGGCTGGATGCCGAAACCGAGGAAGCTCAAGCCTGTTTCGGCCAGGATGGCGGCCGCGACGTTGAGTGCGGCGTCGATGATCAGAATCGATGCCACGTTGGGTATCACGTGGCCGGTGATGATCCGCCGGCTGGAAACGCCCATATACCTTGCCGCTCTGATGAACTCGCGCTCGCGCAGGCTCATGGTCATACCACGCACCATGCGGGAGCTGATCATCCAGCCGAATCCGGCCAGCAGTAGCACCAGGAACATCATGTTGGTCGAGTTCTTGGTACGCGGAGTGACGATCGCAATCAGGATGAAGCTGGGCACCACCAACAGCAGGTCCACCAACCACATCAGGGCTCGGTCTCGCCACCCGCCGAAATAGCCGGAGACGGCACCGACGGTGGCGGCGATTCCGGTGGAGATCACCGCCACAAAGACGCCGATGAGCATGGATTTCTGCATGCCCCGCAACGTCTGCGCGAGCAAGTCCTGACCGAGCGCATTGGTGCCCAGCCAATGACGGGTGCTCGGTGGCTGTAGCAGCGCGTCGAAATCGAGGTCCTCGTAGGAGTAGGGCAGCACCGAGGGCAGCGCATAGCACCCCACGAACAGCACCACCAGCACCGCCAGCGATGCCACCGCGGCCCGGTTACGCAGGAACCGGCGCAGCACCAGCGTGCGGCGTGAGGTGAACTCGACTTGCGTGGCTTGATCGGTCATGAAACCCGGACCCTCGGGTCAAGCGCCGCATAGAAGATGTCGGAGAGCAGGCCGGCCAGCAAGACCACGGCCCCGGAGAACACCGTGATCGCTGCGACGATGTTGGTGTCCTGGGTCGCGATGCCCCGGACCGCCCATTCACCCATGCCGTGCCAGCCGAAGATCTTTTCGACAAACACCGCGCCGGTGACCAGTCCGGCAACCCCGTAGGCGAACAGCGTTGCCATCGGAATCAGTGCGGTTCGCAGCCCATGTTTGATGAGCGCGCGCCGGCGGGTGAGGCCCTTGGCGCGGGCGGTGCGAATGAAGTCCTGGCCCAGCACGTCGAGCATCGCATTGCGCTGGTATCGGCTGTAGCCCGCCGCGGCGCCCAACGCCAGCGTCAACGATGGCAGGACCAAATGTTTGAGGCGGTCACCGAATGCTGCCCAGGTTCCACCGTCCACGCCCGGTGAGGTCTCGCCGGTGTAGTCGAACAGCTGAAATCCCAGCGCCCAATTCACCCGCAGTGCGCCCAGAATCAGCAGGTTGGCCACGACGAAGGTCGGGGTGCTCAGCACCAGCAATGCCAGCATGGTGATCACCCGGTCACTGAACCGGTATTGGCGGATGGCGCCCCATGCGCCGATGGCCACGCCGAGCGCTGTGCCGACTACCGATCCGATGAGCAGCAGCCGCAAGCTGGTTCCGATGCGACGGCCCAGTTCCGCGGAGACCGGCTGACCGCTGATGGTGACACCGAAGTCGCCGCGAACGGCATGGGTGACCCAGTGGGCGTAGCGCACCGGTATGGGCTTGTTCAATCCGAGCTCGGCGGCCTTCGCGTCGATCACCGCTTGAGGTGGGCGTGGGCTGCGCTGCATCAGGCTCTCCAGCGGCGAGAAGGCCAGCGAGGTCAGGCAGTAGGTCAAGAACGAGGCCAGCGCGAGGAGGACAACGTAGTTGAGCAACCGGCGCGCCAGAAATCGTGTCATGCCCATCCACCGTGTTGCATTGGGACAGGGTAGCGAGAAGCGGGTGTGTCGCGCCGCTGACAACGCCGACCAGACGGCCCCCGATGTCGGCGGGCCTCGATGATTTCGGTGTTGGCAGCAACTGCATGCGTTGCCGCTCAATTCCGGTGGGATGGGTTCGTGTGATGCGGGCGGCGGCCGGTACGGCAACGCCGGAGATGGGTCGATCGCTTTGCGATCCTGCTGATTTTCACCGGTGAAATTCCGGCATTCGGTTGTTAAACTCCTGCGCGGCTTCGCTTTGTGCAGCAAATTTTCTGCCGGGACATATAAGGAGACGTGCGTGACGGTTACCGACGACTACCTGGCTAACAACGCGGATTACGCGAGCGGCTTCGAAGGTCCGCTGCCGATGCCGCCGAGTAAACACATCGCGATCTTGGCCTGCATGGATGCGCGCCTGGACGTTTATCGCCTGCTCGGCATCAACGAAGGCGAAGCGCACGTCATTCGCAACGCAGGCGGCGTGGCCACCGACGACGCCATTCGCTCATTGGCGATCAGTCAGCGGCTGCTGGGGACCCGAGAAGTCGTGCTGATCCACCACACCGACTGCGGCATGCTCACTTTCACCGACGACGACTTCAAGCGTGGAATCCAGGACGAGACCGGAGTCAAACCCCCGTGGGCGGCCGAGGCGTTCCCGGATGCGGTGGAGGACGTCAAGCAGTCGTTGCGCCGCATCGAGAACAGCCCGTTTGTCACCAAGCACGTCTCATTGCGCGGGTTTGTTTTCGACGTCGCCACCGGCAAACTCAACGAGGTCACGCTCTAGCGCGACATCAACCCACCTTGTAGGTCGCCAGGGCCTTGGCGAGCAGCGTGCCTTCGGGGTCGACGATCTCGGCCTCGCAGTTGACCAAGGAGCGCCCGCGCCGCAGCACCCGACCCACCCCGATCACGTCGGTGGCCCGTGCCGGCGCCATGAAGTCCAGCGCCAGCGACACCGTGACGCCGCGCAGCTCGGGCGGCGCCTGCCCGCTGCACCAAGCGGCGGCCATGACCGTCAGGTCGGCAAGGGTAGCGATGGCCCCGCCGTGCACCATGTCGCCGATCGTGACGTTGGACGGGTCCCAGGGCAGCCGAAGCCGCACCTCATCGGCACCGAGGTGATCTGCGACGATTCCCAGTTTCGTGACGAACGGCGACTGCGGCAGAAACTGCGCGATGACGTCGCGACCGCTGGCATTATCGGCTGAACCTGAAGCAATGGACATCCGTCCATGCTGGCGTATCGACGACGGCTGGAAAAGAAGTTCCCAAAGCTGCCCACGCGCTTCCCAAAAGTTTCATTGACAGCGGCAGGGCAGGACTGGTTCCATAGGTAACAATAGCAATAAATATGGTCAGTTCTACCAGAATTATCAGGTATTGAGTTTCTGATTCTGCATGTTAGGTGAAGTCATGACCACCAGTGGTGTAACAACGGGCCCCGCCGTCGGCCAGTACGAATTGAGTCATCTGCGCTCGTTGGAAGCCGAGGCGATGCACATCATTCGTGAGGTGGCCGCCGAGTTCGAACGTCCGGTGCTGCTGTTTTCCGGCGGCAAGGACTCCATCGTGATGCTGCACCTGGCCATCAAGGCGTTTCGTCCTGGGCGGCTGCCGTTCCCGGTGATGCACGTGGATACCGGCCACAACTTTGACGAGGTCATCGCGACCCGCGACGAGCTGGTCGCAGCGTCAGGAGTGCGGTTGGTGGTGGCATCGGTGCAGGACGACATCGACGCCGGACGGGTCGTCGAGACCTTCCCGTCGCGCAACCCGATGCAGACCGTGACGCTGCTGCGTGCCATCCGGGAGAACAAGTTCGACGCGGCGTTCGGGGGCGCCCGGCGTGACGAGGAGAAGGCGCGCGCGAAGGAGCGGGTGTTCAGTTTCCGCGACGAGTTCGGCCAGTGGGACCCCAAGGCGCAGCGGCCGGAGCTGTGGAATCTCTACAACGGACGCCACCACAAAGGCGAGCACATCCGGGTGTTCCCGCTGTCCAACTGGACCGAGTTCGACATCTGGTCCTACATCGGCGCCGAGCACATCACGTTGCCGTCGATCTACTTTGCGCATCGGCGCAAGGTGTTCAAGCGAGACGGCATGCTGTTGGCCGTCGATCGGCACATGCAGCCCGGCGCGGACGAGCCGGTGTTCGAGGCGACGGTGCGATTCCGCACCGTCGGGGACGTGACGTGCACCGGATGTGTGGAATCGGAGGCCGCAACCGTTGCGGAGGTCATCGCTGAGACCGCCGTGGCGCGGCTCACCGAGCGGGGGGCGACCAGGGCCGACGACCGCATTTCCGAGTCTGGAATGGAAGACCGCAAACGGCAGGGGTATTTCTGATGTCCGCATCCACCACGCTGTTGCGCTTGGCAACCGCCGGCTCCGTCGACGACGGTAAGTCCACGCTGATCGGGCGCCTGCTGTATGACTCCAAGGCCGTGATGGAAGACCAATGGGCCTCGGTGGAACAGACCTCAAAGGAACGTGGTCACGAATACACCGACCTTGCGCTGGTCACCGATGGCTTGCGGGCCGAGCGTGAGCAAGGCATCACCATCGATGTCGCCTACCGCTATTTCGCCACTCCCAAGCGGAAATTCATTATCGCCGACACACCGGGGCACATCCAATACACCCGCAACATGGTTACCGGTGCGTCCACCGCGCAGTTGGTGATCGTGCTGGTCGATGCCCGGCACGGCCTGCTGGAACAATCACGCCGGCACGCCTTCCTGGCATCGCTGCTGGGCATTCGCCACCTTGTCCTCGCCGTCAACAAAATGGACCTGATCGGTTGGGATAAGGCAAAATTCGAGGCGATTCGCGACGAGTTCCACGCCTTTGCCGCCCGCCTGGATGTGCAAGACGTCACCTCCATCCCGATGTCGGCGCTGCATGGCGACAACGTGGTGACCAAATCGGATAAGACGCCGTGGTATGAGGGGCCCTCGCTGCTGTCCCATCTCGAAGAGGTCTACATCGCCGGTGACCGCAATCTGGTCGACGTGCGATTCCCGGTTCAGTACGTCATCCGGCCGCACACCTTGGAGCACCAGGACCATCGCAGCTATGCGGGCACCGTGGCCAGTGGGGTGATGCGCCCAGGGGATGAGGTCGCTGTCCTGCCGATCGGCAAGACGACCCGGATCATCGCGATCGACGGCCCCAACGGTCCGGTGCCAGAAGCATTTCCGCCGATGGCCGTCTCGCTGAGCCTGGCCGACGAGATCGACATCTCGCGTGGCGACATGATTGCCCGAACCAACAACCAGCCCAGAATCGCGCAGGACTTCGACGCAACCGTGTGTTGGATGGCGGATTCGGGGGTGTTGGAGCCAGGGCGTGACTACGTCATCAAGCACACCACCCGAACCACCCGCGCAAGGGTCACCGCGCTGGACTACCGGCTTGATGTCAACACCCTGCATCGCGACAAGACGGCAACAGCACTGAAGCTCAACGAACTTGGTCGCATTTCGCTGCGTACCCAGGTGCCGCTGTTGCTCGACGAATACACCCGAAACTCGAGCACGGGTTCTTTCATTCTCATTGACCCGGACACCAACGGTACGGTCGCGGCGGGCATGGTGTTGCGCGACGTCTCGACTCACACACCGAGTCCGAACACGGTGCGCCACCAGTCGCTGGTCACCACGACGGAGCGGCCGCGGGGTAGGACCGTGTGGTTCACCGGCCTGTCGGGTGCGGGCAAGTCGTCGGTGGCCATGCTTGTCGAGCGCAAGCTGCTAGAAGAAGGCGTCGCCGCGTATGTCCTGGACGGCGACAACCTACGGCACGGATTGAACGCGGACTTGGGCTTCAGCATGGCCGATCGCGCGGAGAACCTGCGCCGGCTGGCCCATGTCGCGGTGCTGCTCGCGGATTGTGGTCATGTCGTCTTGGTTCCGGCGATCAGTCCGCTGGCCGAGCATCGTGAGTTAGCTCGCAAGGTGCACACCGATGCCGGATTCGACTTCGTCGAGGTGTTCTGTGACACCCCGCTGGCCGACTGCGAGCGGCGCGATCCCAAAGGTCTGTATGCGAAGGCGCGCGCGGGTGAGATCACCCATTTCACCGGGATAGACAGCCCCTACCAGCGCCCGAAGCATCCTGACCTGCGCCTCACGCCGGCACGTAGCCTCGACCAGCAAGCGCAAGACGTCATCGACTTGCTCGAGCTGCGGTCCTAGTTCGGTCGCCTCGGCGCGCCGGATTCCCCGGCTCTTTGCAGCAACATCTGGCGTCGCGTCTGGTAGCGGGGGGTGGATGGCACAATCCTGAGCATGCGGATGTCGGCCAAAGCGGAATATGCGGTGCGCGCGATGGTTCAACTTGCGACAGCCGACAGCGGGACGGTGATCAAGACCGAGGACCTGGCGCAGGCTCAAGGCATACCGCCGCAGTTCCTCGTCGACATCCTGACCAACCTGCGGACCGACCGCCTGGTGCGCAGCCACCGCGGGCGCGACGGTGGCTATGAACTGGCGCGTCCCGGGACCGACATCAGCATCGCCGACGTGCTGCGCTGCATCGACGGGCCCCTGGCCAGCGTTCGTGACATCGGGCTGGGCGACCTGCCCTACTCCGGACCCACCACGGCGCTGACCGATGTCTGGCGGGCCCTGCGCGCCAGCATGCGATCAGTGTTGGAAGAGACGACGCTGGCCGATGTCGCCACGGGGGCGCTGCCCGGACACGTCGCGAAACTCGCCGACGCCTACCGGGCGCAGGAGCTAGAGCGGCACGGCTCGGCGCGCAGCGGCGACTAGGAGCCTGAGCCGTACGGTCGGGTGAGGATCTCCATCGAGTGCCCGGCCGGGTCGGGGAAATACACCCCACGACCCCCATCGCGGTGGTTGATTTCGCCGGGACGTCGGGCACCCGGGTCGGCCCAGTGCGGCAAGCCGCGCGAGGAGATCTTGCCGTAGATCTCAGTGAATTCCTGCTCGGAGACGAGGAACGCATAGTGCTGGGGGTGAATCTCCACGTCCTCGGGCACATCCGCGAAATCGAGGCTGGCGTCGTGCTCGAGCGCGACCACCAGGAAGGGGCCGAATGCCACTGGACTCGGCAGGTCCAACAGTTCTGCCAGAAACTCCGCGGATTTTCGCTTGTCGTGTGACGCGACAATGGTGTGGTTGAAGCTGATGGCCATCGTTACCCCTGTCCGTACCGAGCGTGCGTGTCGGCACATCGACACGCCGTCAACGCTGTCATTTCGCGCACGCTCGCAAGCCGCCCGGCCGGCTACTTGGGTGCGGTGAGTTCCAGAGCGATGTTGTCGGGATCGCGGAACTCCAGGATGTAGGACGGACCAATGTCCTTGACCGGCTCGTGGGCAATGCCGAGGTCATCCAGATGCGCTGCCGCACTATTTAGTTCGTCGATGCCGCCTACGCGGAAGGCGATGTGGTCCAGGCCGGCTCGATCCTCGTTGAAGCTGTCATTGGCGACCGGGCGCAACCCCAGTAGTGCCCCGCCGAGGTCGTAGATCACCCCGCCGTACAGAAACGCCAGCTGACGCCGTGTTGCCTCGTCGGCGTTCGCGGGAAGCTCGATCAGCACGGGCCACTCGAAGACGCTCTCGTAAAACTGCCGCGATCGCTCGATGTCGGTAACGGTGAGCCGGACGTGCCCAATTGATGTGCTCGATACACCCATCCAGCCCATGCTGCCAGAATCGCGATTGTGCAGATAGCTATGACGATGCCCGTAATGGAGCCCGATCTGGATGCGAATGTGCTGAAGAACTGGGCGCGTGCCGTCGACGAAGGCCCGTTCTCGTCGCTGTGCTGGGGCGAGCGGATCGCATTCGACAACCCCGACAGCTCGACCCTGCTCGGGGCATTGGCTGCCTGGACCGATCGGGTGCGGTTGGTGACGACCGTTATCGTGCCGCAGTTGCATGACCCGGTCATGCTGGCC
This sequence comes from Mycobacterium marinum, assembly GCF_003391395.1. Lineage (NCBI taxonomy): Bacteria > Bacillati > Actinomycetota > Actinomycetes > Mycobacteriales > Mycobacteriaceae > Mycobacterium > Mycobacterium marinum. The sequence goes on along the minus strand of NZ_CP024190.1, from coordinate 4,897,834 downwards.
AAAGCGCTGGCCACCGGCGACATGTTGAGCGGTGGGAGGTTGACCGTGGGAATCGGGGTGGGTGGTAGGCGTGAGGACTACCTCGCTGTCGGGGCTGACCCCAAGACCCAGACGATGGGCGCAATGGCAACGCGGGTGGCAGTCATGAAGCGGGTGTGGGCGGGCGAGCAGATCAGCGAGTCGGTGCGGCCCGTCGGACCCTTGCCGGTCCAGCCGGGAGGCCCGCCACTGCTTGTCGGCACCATCGGGCCCAAGACCCTGCGCAGTGCCGCACCCTGGTCCGACGGTCTGGCGGGTACCACCCTGGACCTCGATGTCGCCAAGCAAAATGAGCTATTCGACGTCGCGCGGGCCGCATGGGCGCAGGCCGGCAAGCCCAAACCGCACCTGGCGACGTCGTTCTGGTTCGCCTTCGGGCCGCAGGCCGACGCGCGCGCACAGGTGCATCGGCATCTGCGGCGCTACATGAATTGGATCCCGGCCGAGTACGTCGATGCGATGGCGCCCACGACAGGCTGGGCGGGCAGCGAAGACGAGCTGCTTGCCGTGCTGCGACGGTTCGAAGAGGTCGGCACCGACGAAGTCCAGCTCATCCCGACGTCCTCGGACGTCGAGCAACTTCGACGGGCAATCGATGTGGTAGCGGGGTTCGGCGCGGCCTGAGTCCCGGGTCGGCGAGCGTCAGGTAGACCCTGGCTGTGGCGGGTGCGCGGGGATACGCTGTTTTTGCTCGCGGCGGCCCAGCCAGGAGGCTAGCGATGTCTTATTTCATTGCTGTACCGGACGAGTTGGCGCTGGCGGCAACGGAATTGGACAGCATCGGCACGACCCTCAGCGCTGCCAACGTGGCCGCGGTGCTCCCGACGACGGGGATACCGGCCGCCGGCGCAGATGACGTGTCCATGGCAATCGCGGCGTTGTTTGCCGGCCATGCGCAGGCCTATCAGGCGCTCAGCACCGCGGCGAGCACGTTTCATACCCAGTTCGTGCGGGCGCTGAACCTTTCCGGCGGCGCCTATGCGGCCGCCGATGCGGCCAATGCCTCGCCACTGCAAACCCTCGAGCAAGACCTGCTTGGCGTGCTCAATGCGCCCACCCAGGCGCTACTGGGACGTCCTCTGATCGGCGCCGGCGCCGATGGGACGGCACCCGGGCAAGGCGGCGGCGCTGGGGGACTGTTGTACGGCAACGGCGGTAGCGGGGCGGCGGGCACAAACACCGGGGTGGCCGGGGGAGCCGGCGGGGACGCCGGGCTGATCGGCAACGGCGGCTCCGGTGGCGCCGGCGGCGGCGGTGCGGCCGGGGGCGCCGGAGGCAACGGGGGCTGGTTGTTCGGCGCCGGTGGCAACGGCGGCCTCGGAGGAGCCGCCACCGGTCTCGGTCCCGGTGGCGCCGGTGGCGCTGGTGGCCATGGCGGCTGGCTGTACGGCAGTGGCGGCACGGGCGGTGACGGCGGGTTCGCCAAAGGCGGCAACGGCGGAGCCGGTGGCGCAGGCGGGGACGCCGGGCTGCTCGGCGCCGGCGGATCTGCTGGGACCGGTGGTGCGGGTGCGACGAGCGGTCCTGCCAGTTCGCACTTCGCCGGTGGCGCTGGCGGCGCCGGAGGCCACGGTGGGCTGCTCTATGGCGCCGGCGGGACCGGCGGATTCGGTGGGGACGGCGGGGTGGGCGGCGCCGGCGGAGCTGGTGGTGGCGGCGGGGCGGCCGGACTGGTGGGCGCCGGAGGCGCCGGCGGGAACGGCGGGGCCGGTCTGGGCGTCTTGGGTGAGGACGGCGGCAACGGTGGCGGCGGAGGCGCGGGCGGTCTGCTGGTGGGTGCCGGCGGGGCTGGAGGCGCTGGTGGCGACGGCGGGCGCCACCTCAGCATTTCCGTGGGGCCAGGTGGGTTCGGCGGCGATGGCGGGGCGGGTGGCACGGGTGGGTGGCTCTATGGCGACGGCGGCGGCGGCGGTGCCGGCGGATCCGGTGCGGACGGATTCGGGACGATCGGTGGCACTGGCGGGTCCGGCGGGCGCGGTGGTGATGCCAGGCTGATCGGCCACGGTGGCGACGGTGGAGCCGGGGCGCCCGGCGGCAACAGCGCGCCGCCCGGCGACGGCGGGGTTGGCGGTGCCGGCGGAACGCTGTCCGGTACTCCCGGCGCTACCGGCGCATCGGGGTGAGAGCCGGTTCAGTTCGGTCGGTCCAGCGGGCCAACGTTGTCGACCGTCGCCACTTCTGGCCAGTGCCCATCGCCGCTGGCGGGCGGCTGGGGAGGCTGTCCCTTGCGCAACGTCGCCAACAGTTCGCGATACGGGCCGACGAGATAGGCGGTGTCTCCGGCCCGCAGCCGGGTGTCGCGGCGCGGATGCAACTGTGGCGGCTCGTCCGGACGGGTGATCGCAATGACGCGGGTTCCGGTGACAAGCTCACGCATTGACAGACCATCGAGTTCGCTTTGCGCTGACACGTGCATCCCACCCACCATGAATGAGCTTTGTCCTACCGAAAACGTGCCCAGCACCTGCAACCCCATCGCGGCGCCAATGAACCAGGGCGCGGCTAATTCGACGGTGGAGCGCACGCTCTCGAAGTCAAACCGCTGGGCAACCGCGCCTCCCAGCTCACGGTCATAGACGCGCAGGACAAGCGGGACATCGCGACGTTTGGCTTTCACCGTGCCCAACATTTCCCGCAGCACGATGCCGGTCTCGATATTGACCATGTCATCTTGGGTCAGTACCGCCATCGCGCGGGCGTGGGCGATGCAAGCCGATTCCAGCGTTTGCGGCAGCGTTGCGTCGCCGAAGATGACGGGCACGTCCAGCTCGGCCGCAGACTCCAGAAAGCGGCTGTTTTCGTCGAGCTCAATGACCGCGACGTCGTAACCGGCGGCGATCAGATCCCTGACCACCCGGATGCCGAATGAACCCAGTCCGACGACGATCACGTGGTTGCGCAGCTGGCGTACCCGCCGCCGGCCCGCTGAGCGGGTGAAGCGGCGCGACAGCAGCAGGTCGGCGATGAATGCCACCAGGATGGCGGTGGTGGTCACACCGGCGAACATCAACGTAATGCTGAATACTCGCAGCCAGGGGTGCTGGTGGGAGAAGCTGAAGTCGCCGTAGCCTACTGTCGCGATGGTCTCGGTGCTGAAGTACAGCGCATCGAGCCACGTCATCCCCGGTGGGTGGCGGTAGGCAAAGCGCAACAAGGTCGTCGATACGGCCAGCAGCGTCACCATCGCGGCCAAAGCCTTGAAGAACATCGGGTTGACGTCGTTGCGCAGCGTGCGTGCCGCATCGGAGATTTGTCGTAACCGCAGCAGCCGAAAGCGAGCCGAGGTTGGTCGGGGAACCTTGATGCCGTGGGCGGCCAGGTCTGCTGCGGTGCCGATCATCGCCGTCTCGTCGCCGGCATGGACCCGCAGGTCGCGCCCCGGGCAGGTCAATACCTCTCCGGGGGTGGGCGCGCTTTTTCCCCGGACCACCGCCACGGGGGCCAGATCGCCGTAGATCTCACGAAGGGTCGCGTCTCGCGGTGCCTCCGCGCGCCAGACGACGAACTCGATGCCGGCGGCCTCGAACGGGTGCACGGTGCGGGCCAGACATGCCTCGACGACCGATGGCGCGGCAAGGTCGGCAACGTCAAGGATCGCACCCGGACCGTTGTCAGCGGCCATCGCTTCACGCAGCACATCGTTGGCCAATCGGGCCACCACTCGTACGTGTGGGTCGGCTCTTCTTGCCAACAATGCGATTTCGAGGTTTCGCGCGTCGTCGTCGCCGGCGCAGATGACCGCGATGGCCTGGGCGAGCTGGGCGTCATTGAGCTCGTCGCTGGCCAGCTTGAGGATGGTGACGCCGGCGCTGTTCAGCTCCTCGACAATGGTGTTCGCTAGCGCGTCGTCGCCGCTGACGATGATGTGACGGCGCATGCTCACTGGTCCCGCCGTGGTCCGGGATCGTCCGGCATAGGTACACCCACCTTTGTTGGTGCTCGCTGTTCGCGCTCACTTATGCGCACCGTACAGATTTCAACCAGACCGCACGGTTTGCGCAACCGCAACCGCAACCGTCGCTGAGAGACGGGCGCAACGTGCCGGCGCCGCCGGATCGGCGACGAGGGGGCCTTCTCGACCCCGCCTGGGTCCCACCCGATGCGGTTGCCGGCGCCACGAGTGTCGGTAGAGATACTGGCTGTGTGCCCTTCATCGAACCCGTCGCTTCCCGCGAGATCTACCGCAACCGCTGGATGGTGCTCCGTGAGGACGACATTCGCCGCCCGGACGGCAGTCCCGGCATCTACGGCGTGGTGGACAAACCGGCCTATGCGCTGGTGATCGCGCACGATGGGAACCGCTTCCGATTGGTCGAGCAGTTCCGCTATCCCGTCGGTGCGCGGCGGTGGGAGTTTCCGCAAGGGACCGCTCCCGACTTGTCGGACGTCGAGCCGGCCGAGCTGGCGGCGCGCGAACTGCGTGAGGAGACCGGACTACGAGCGGCGTCGTTTGTGTCGCTCGGTCAGCTCGATACCGCCCCGGGAATGACCAGCCAGCGCGGTTGGGTGTTCCTGGCTACCGGAATAACCGAGGGGGAGTCGGAACGCGAGCACGAAGAACAGGACATGCGCAGTGCGTGGTTTGCGCGCGACGAAGTCGAGCAGATGATCCGCACCGGAGGGATCGTCGACTCCCAGTCGATCGCCGCCTACGGTATGTTCCTGCTGCATCGGGGATAGTCCTGCCGCCGGCGTCTGGCTGGCGGCGCAACCTCGTTGCGCCAACGCGATCGGAGTTGTCGCGTGCGTGCCCCACCCATCCGGCCGTAGTTGTTGCACACGATCGTGTCCCCGCTGAGATCGCACCGCGTCCTGTAAACCGCACCATGGACACGATGTGTGCGCGATCGAGGCTTCGCCTTCAGGTGTTAGGGGTGCTCGGCGGCATCGCGGCCGCGATGTTCGCGCTCCCGGCCACTCCGGCACACGGGGCCATGCCGGTGTGGAACGGGAAATACTCGCTCGTGCGCTACGCCGAACAAAAAGCCGGCACCAGCATGGCCGCCAGCCAGATGGAACCAACGTTTAGCGCCGACTACGTCTTTGTCACCGCCTGTTCGGGCGAACAGTGCGTTGCCACCGCCACCAACGGGCCTACCCCGAAGAATCCGACCTTGCCCCAGCCGTCCCGCTACTCCTGGGATGGGGCCAAGTGGGTGGAGCGCTTCGACTTTCAATGGGACTGCTACATGGGTGAAGGCGCTGCCAAGGTGTGGGCACCGGCGAGGTCGTGGGCCTATTACGCGCCTCAGCCGGACGGGTCGCTGCGCGGCACCTGGCACACCGACATTGTCGGCGGCCCATGCCAGGGCACGGTGCAAATGCCGGTAGCGGCGCTTCCCGCTGGATCGTGAGGACGTCGCTGCCCGTCGGAGTGGCAGTGATTCGCCATCCAGCGGCGACACGGTAATGGGCGTGGGGTGGGTGCAATATCGGGGTAACTGCCGGCGGCCGATACCCTTTTCGGCATGACCGTCGGTGCATCAGTCAAGCAGTCGCTCGAACAGTGGGACCGCAAAATGTGGGATGTGGCGATGCTTCACGCATGTAACGCCGTGGATGACACCAGCAGGAAGCGCTATCCCTCGCTCGGCGCCGGCACGCGCTTTCGGCGGGTGATCCGAGATGCGGTCGACATTTACGGTGTGATGGCCACCCCCGGGGTCGACCTGGAAAATACGCGCTTTCCGGTTGCGGTGAGATCGGACCTGACGCCCGAGATGCGCCCTGACATCGCGGACGTCCTGTACGGGATTCACCGTTGGTTGCACGGACACGATGAGGAATCGGCTACCGGGTTCGAAGTATCTCCGTACGTGAACGGGAGTGCGGCACTACGGGTCGCCAGTGACGGGAAGATCCAGCTACCGAAAACTGCCATCCTGGGGCTGTTGGCCATCGCGGTGTTTGCCCCGGAGAACAAGGGCGAAGTGATTCCCCCCGATTACCAGCTCAGCTGGTTTGATCATGTGTTCTTCGTCAGCGCGTGGTGGGGGTGGCAAGACCATTTCCGCGAGATCGTCAACGTGGACCGGTCATCGTTGGTCGCGCTCGACTTCGGCAACTCGTGGAGCGACTGGGCGCCGGTTGGGTAGCGCCAAGATCCCCCGCTGATCCGATCGGGGGTTGGTCAGCCTAGGCGCGGCCGGCCGGAGGCACCGCGCTGTGGCGGCCCAGGTCTCTGGGGTCCCTGGCCAACGACGCTGCGTTGGCTGGCGCGACCGTCGACGCTGCCGCCTGAGCGGCGGCCACTTGGCCGAACGCGGAGGACGGCGGCGCTAAGGTCCCAGGTCTGTCGACGACCTCGGTTGCCCGGGCGGCTGCGCCGAGCACCATGGCCCGGTCGGATTCGTCGGCGAATTCACGTTGGGCCGCCCGCACCACCAGGGCGATCTGGGTCTGCACGGCGGCCCGGCGTGCGGGGTCCGCGCAGTTTTGGGCGACGGCGCTCAACAGCTGTAGCAGCGCCGTCAGCACCAGCGGTTCACGCACCCCGTAGCGGCGGATCTGAGAACATCCGACGTGCAGATAGGCGGCAAAATCCGGTCGGACCAGCCACAGCAGCAGCTCCCCGGCGCGATCGCGACGCACCGTGTCTCGCAGCGCACGGGACGCCAGCACCGATTCGACGGCCGAAAGGTGATGCACGACTTGGATTGCCGTGTACGGGTCGTTGACCGCTGGGGACAGGGCTCGCAGCGCGATGTCAACCAGCTGGCGCAGGCCAAACCGAACGTCCTGTTGCAGGGTGCGTTCGTAGCCGATGTGCAGGTGGCGTAAGCAGTCCTGCCGAAAGTTCGACCCCGCCGGGCTCGGCGGGCTGCCGCGGCGCCAGCACCACCCCAACAGGCCCCCGGCGGTGACGTAGTCGCCGACGAAAGTGACCAGCAGCACCGTGTGCCCACTGGCCGCCGCGGCCGCCACAATGTCGTGGGTGTCGACGATCTGCAGATAGCCCGATTGCGGGGCCAGCAGTGCAACCGCCTCAGTGGGAGGGGTTGGCGGTGTTTCCCTTCGCCGATCCGGGGTGTCCGGGCGGGGATACAAGTCGTCAATCAGCCCCAGTGTTCGCTGCCCGACGTTGTCCATGATCGTGTCCAGCTGGATCGAATGCATGAGGTGGTGCAGGAAGTAGATCAGCGCCCCGATGCTGAGGAATGCCAGCGCCAGTGATCCGGTGACCGCGACCTTGGGAAGGAACGCGCTCCCGTCGGCGTGCTGGCCGACGGTGTGCAGCCCGCCAGTGCTGTAGGCGAAGGTGCAGGCGAAGATTGCCAGCACCATTTGGTTGGGCATGTCGCGCAGGAAGGTGCGCAGCAACCGCACCGAAAATTGGCTCGACGCGATCTGCAGGGACAGGACCGTCAGCGAGAAGACGATTCCGGTGGTGGTAATCATCGTGGCGGACACCACGATCAGTACGCCGCGGGCATCGCCGGCCGTGCCCTGGAACATCAACTTGTCGATCAGTGAGTCAGGCTTGACGGGAATCAGGGACAGGATGGCGCCGGATCCCAGGCCGACCACCACGCCGACCAGCGGTAGCACCCAGACCGTGCCCTGCAGGTAGTCGAGTATTGCTTTGCGGCGGCTGATCAGGCTATTTGCGCTCACCGATCCAGCATGCACCCGTCCGATAGCTCACGTGGGAGGTTTGCCGGAGTCATATGGCCGCAACCGAGGGGGCGCACCGGCAGTTCGTTTCGCGAAAGTGCCCCGGTCTGGAATCGGGGCACGGCCCACGGTGACGGCCGGCTCGCTGGGCGGGTGGAGGTTGGGATTGCGGTCGACGGCGCAGACGAATGTGGGGACCCGTCGTCCGGGGTCCCCACACTGTGGTTGTTGCTAGCTCGAGGTGACGTATTCGGGGCAGTAGGCCGAAGCGGCGTCAATCGCGAACGTCTTGGCGCCCTTGGAGCTCAGACCGGTCGACTCGGCGACCGCGTTGATGACCGTGGTGGGTGAGTTGCCTTCGTCGAGCGCGGTGCAGACGGCGTGTGCGTCGCTGATGGCGCGTGCCGCGCTGGGCGGTGTGATCCCGTCGGCTTGGATCTGGGCCAGGAAGGCGTCGTCGGTTGAGCCTGCGCTGGCGGTGGCGGTGGCGGCGAAGCCGAGTGCGGCCAGGCCCAGGCTGGCCGCGGTCAGGGTGGTTCCGGCCAGGGAGGCGGCGAAGCGGCGAGTGAACATTTTGGACTCCTTTGCTGATTTGATTGGTTAGCTCTTTGGCTTGACCTCAGAATCAGCGCGGCGTCTTTACGAATCCTCAATAACTTCTTGTCGAGATCGAGACATCGGGTGGACAGGCAGGATGAGCCCGTAATGCCAGAACCGGGGCGTGGTCGCTGAGCGCGACTACCCGTCTAGCTCGGCGGTTTCGATCGGCGTCGCTAACCGCGTGGGCTGGCCCAGCCCACGCAGCAGCGTCGAGTCGCCCAAACACCATTGGGCCCTGACGCTTTCGCTGGCACCGGCAAGTGTCTCCGACGATGCCAGTAGCCGGCCGGGGAACGATTTGGCCAGTTCACAGAGTCGGGCCGCCTCGTTCACCGGCTCGCCGATCGCTGTGTACTCGAACCGCTCGTTGGCGCCGACATTGCCGGCGACGGCTTGACCTGCCGCCACCCCGATCCCGGCCTGGCATTCGGGAACTTCGGCGGCCAACCGTCGGGCGATGGCACGCGCGGCGGCCAGCGCCTGGTCTTCCGGCTGCTCGAGACGGTTCGGGGCGCCGAAGATCGCAAGTGCGGCGTCACCCAGGAATTTGTTCACCAGGCCGTGGTGGCGGTCCACTTCATCGACCACGATGGTGAAGAACCGGTTGAGCAGTTTGACCACCTCGGCGGGAGGCTGGGTGGTCACCAGCTGCGTGGAGCCGACGATATCGATGAAGACGACCGCGATGTGGCGATCCTCCCCGCCCAGCTTGGGGCGTTCGCGTTCGGCAGCGGCAGCGACTTCCCGCCCGACGTGCCTGCCGAACAGATCCCGTACCCGTTCACGCTCGCGCAGCCCGGCGACCATGGCGTTGAAACCGCGCTGCAGCTGGCCAAGTTCGGTTCCGTCGAATACCACCAAATCGCCCGGCAGATCGCCCATCTCGACGCGTTTGAGTGCCGCGCACACCACCCTGACCGGTGTCGCGGTGAGCCAAGACAGGACCCACATCAGTAGCAAGCCAAGCGCCAGCATTGCCGACGTTACGACCGTGACCGGTAACACGAACTCGGCTTGGCTAATTTGCCATAGTGATTCATCGAAGATCGCCACCAAGCTCATGCCAATCAGCGGTACGGCGGAACCGGTGAACCAGACGACTATCGTTCGGCCCCTGATCCCCGGGGCCCAGCGTAGCCGTGGTGGTCCTGCCGCTAACGCCATGGCTGCCACCGGGCGTAGCGCGAACTCGGTGAACATATAGCTGGCGGTGGTGACGCCAAGACCGCAAAAGCTCAGCGCAAAAAGGAATCTCGGGATGAACATGCTGTTGGCCATGCCGTAGAGGGCGGTCAGCAGGATGGTGAAGGCCCCCCAAACCAGGAGATGAAAGATGGCAAACCGAAATGGGGCCAGTAGTGTATTGCGCTGGTCGGTGGGGCTGGGTGCTCGTCTCTCGATTGCCCAGCGCAACATTTGCGTGGTTCGCCGGGTAAGCCAATAGCTGCCAAGGGCAAATGCAATCACGACGTAGGCCGGTATGACCGCAAAGGTGATCCACAACGGGGCGTCTGACAACACGTGTGGTGGCGGCGCGGCCACGGTCGCCAGTACCAATCCGACGCAGATTCCAATGACGTTCGTGGCCGCAATGACAGCGGTCAACATGCCTTGGATGCGGATCCGACGGTCGCGCTGGTTTTCGTTCAGATCCCCGAGCAGCCAGGAACCGTAGGCCGGGCTTTCCAATAACGGGCTGTCGTGACGCGAAACCGTCTTCACCACCGAGTCCGCCTAGTCCACACTGTCTCATTGGCCAACATGGTGGCGTCAGCTTAGTTTATTCAGGAGCGTCTGAACGTGGCATTTTGGCCGTTGCGGCGAGAGGATGGTCCCTACCGCGTCGATATGATGACGCGTCCATCGACCTGCCCAGCCAGGACCGCTCACGGCGGCGATGGCAGTGACCCGGACGCCGCGGCCTAGGCACCGTTTTCGCGGGAATCGTGCTGCCGTCGGCCGCCGAGCGTCAAGATGCGCAGCGGGCGCATCAGCATCAGCGCCGAGAGAAAGAGGTAAAACGCCACGGCCACGCTCGGCAGCGGCAGCACCGCCACTACCGATAGGCCCATCAGCGCCCTGAACATCCAACGCGACTGGGCAATTTCGGCCAGCGTCGCGCGATCCTTCGCGCTGGACAGCTCGCTCTTGTAGCGACCGTAGCTGGCCAGGACGGCGCTTGCCGCTGTCGCCAGCATCACGTTCACGCCGAACAAACCGACCGCCAGCCGCTGCCCCGGTCCGACGAGATAGTGGGACATCAGGGCGGAGCTGAATGGCAGGAAGGTGACCAGGAGCAGCAACAACAAGTTCATGGTGTTGAACACCTCGTCCGCGGTCACCAGCGCAACGGTCAATCTGGTATGCGCGAGCCACGAGCTGCCGATGAACACGAAGCTGACCAGATAGGCGAGAAAGGCCGGCCAGGACCGCAGCAGCGCCCCGCCAAGGTCATTGCTGGATTCCGGCACCTTCAGGTCCAGGACGAGCAGGGTGATGACGATGGCGTACACGCCGTCGGAGAATGCTTTGAGACGTGACGTGGGTAGCAGGCGAATGGTGCTCATCTGCCCAACGTGGCACATCTGTGGCCGAATGATTAGTGGCTGAGCCGGTTGCACCGAAGTGGGGTCCAACCTGGGCCGCCGACCGAATGGGTGCCTTCTCGCCGCGGCCGCCGCCGACTGGGTTGGCGCGGTGGCTTATTCGGGCGATCTTGTCACCAAAGCGCCCCGAATCTCCTAGGGATACATCGGCGTCCAGCCATTCGGCGGCAGGCGACGGAACACCGTCTCGCCCGGCCACGGGCTCGCGGCGCTGTGACTTTTGAAGCCCGTTGCGAACCCGGGCGAGCGGGCGGCCCACAGCGCTGCCTTGCGCTCGATCGCGTGTTGGGGTCCTTTCCTTCGCGGGAGATGGCTCCGAGGCGGGCGATGGCTGGCTGAGGGTGCAGATGATGGATGCGGCGACAACGACAACCATCGCCAGCCCCCGGACCCAGCTGAGCGTCTGGCCCAGCAGTATCCAGCCTGCGAGCCCGGCGACCACGGGTTCGAGACTGAGCAGCACGCCGAATGTGTGTGCGCTGAAGCGGCGCATCGCCGCGAATTCCAACGAGTACGGAAGCATCGACGACAGCACCGCGACCCCCAGCAGGGGGATCAGCTTCTCTGGTTGCCCGGTCAATGTGGGTACGGCGGGTATCCCGAAGGGCAGCACCACAATGGCTGCGATGAACATGCTGACGGAAAGGGCTCCGTGACCCGTTTGCTGACCGGTGATGCGTTTGCCGGCCAAGATGTAGAGCGCCCAGAAGCATGCCGCGACGAGGGCGAAGGCTACGCCCGCCAGATCGGGACTCAGCGCTGCGGATTTCGAGCCGTCCCAACTGAGGACCACGATGGCGGCCGCGGCCGCCATCACGCAGCCGAGGTCGCGTGGGCGGCGGGAGAATGCCGCCGCGAGCATCAGCGGTCCAGCGAACTCGATGGTGACTGCGACACCGAGCGGGATGCGGGCGATCGCGGCAAAGAAGAAGCCGTTCATGCCCGCCAATGCCACCGCAAACAGCGCTGCTGATCTCCACTGTTGTCGGTCCCAGCCGAACGCGCGGGGCCGGTGGATTGCCATCAGCAAGGTGGCGGCAAACAACAGTCGCACGCCGGTGGTTAGCCCGGCGCCGAAGTGCGCCAGCAGCGGCGTCGCGATCGCCGCGCCCAGCTGTAGTGAAATGCACGATCCCAGGATCATGAGAACGGGCAACGGTGTGCGTGACGCCATGCAATGAGCCTGTCAGGCGTTGATTGAATAGTCCAGCGAATGATTCTGATCTAATCTAGTAAGCAAATGTGATGAATATGGGGTCGGCGAATGTTGAATTTGCAGCGGGTGGTCGTGCTGCACGAACTGCAGCGACGGGGCACGCTGGCCGCGGTGGCGAAGGCGCTTTCATACAGTCCATCGGCGGTCTCACAGCAGCTGGCGCAGCTCGAGCGCGAATGCGGGATGGCCCTGATCGAACCCGTGGGCCGGGGCGTGCGGCTGACCGATGCGGGTGAGGCACTCGTCGAGCACACCAGGTTGGCGATCGCTACCTTGGAGCGGGCCGAGGCCCTGCTGGCAGCCAGCCAAGGGCGGGTAGCCGGTCGGTTGCGGGTCGCGGCATTTCAGACGTTGCTGCTCTCACTCCTGCCCAGGGTGCTTGATGCGCTGGCTCGCGATTACCCCGACCTGCGCGTCGAAGTCGCGCAGCGCGAGGCTGATGAGGCGACTTCGGGTCTGCTGGCCGGCACCTTCGATGTGGTGCTGGGGGAGGAGTATCCGGGCGGGCCGCTGCCGCCGAGCCCGAGTCTGGATCGCGTGGACCTGCGAACTGACGAGCTGTTTCTCGCGATGCCAAGGATCGGGCCCTGGAGCGACGCGACGACGCTGTCCGACCTGGAATACGCGTCGTGGGCCCTGGACCCAGAACCCACTGTGCCCGGCCGGTGGGCGCGCAGCGTGTGTCGCGCCGCCGGTTTCGAACCGGATGTGCGCTTCGACGGAGTGGATCTGCTGGTGCATCTGCAGATGGTGCAGGCAGGGCTCGCGGTTGCCATCTTGCCCGCCCTGCTCGGCCAAGACCGGATGCGCGGGGTGCGGCTTGCCCCGTTGCCCGCTTCGCCGAAACGCCAGTTGTTTACGTTGACCCGTACATCACGCACCGCCCACCCGGCGGTGGTGGCGTTTCGCACCGCGTTGGCCGAGGGCTTCGACGCGCAACATCAATACGATTGAAATTCAATCTTCCGTTCGTGCGGGTCAGGTGAAATTCGGTTTTCCCACGTTGTGGTCGAAATCCGGCCTACGATTTCGGTGACGGATCGGCGGCCCATGGCTGGGCTGTCTGGTTTGCCTGGAGGTCGCAATGTCGTTTGTGATAGCAGAGCCGGAGTTGATGGCCGCGGCGGCAACGGATTTGGCGACTATCGGTTCGACACTGAGTGCGGCGCACCTGGCGGCGGCCCCAACCGCTGCGGTGCTGGCCGCCGCCGGCGACGAGGTGTCGGTGGGGATCGCGCAACTGTTCTCCGCCCACGCCCAGGACTATCAGACGCTGGCCGGGCAGGCGGCCGCATTTCATGAGCGGTTTGTCCAGAATCTGACGGCGAGCGCGAGCTCGTATGTCGGCATTGATGCGGCGCTGGCCTCGCTGTTGGACGGGTTGAAGACGATGGTGCGTTCGTTCGGGACCGCTGTGGAGGCTCAGATAGTCCGAGTCACCGGTACGGTGCTGATGGGACTGCTCACTTCGGCTCCCGAGAGTCTGTATCCCGCCCTGCTGGGCTTCATTTTGCTGAGCGCTGTCGTCGCCACGCTTCTTGTGGCCATGATCGAGGCGGCGACCGAGGTGCTTACCGGGCAAGTGGCTTTGATCTAGTCGCGCGACTCACGGTCTGCGTGTGTGTCGAGGACGTTGGGCGGGCGACTTCTTCGCGGGATGCAGGTCGCCGTCGATATAGCGCTGCAGGTTCGGCGTTATCGCCGCGAGGACTTCGGAATCGCTCATTGACGCGATTGGCTCGATCTGCCAGACGTACCGGGTCATGGCTAGGCCGATCAATTGACTGGCGATCAGCCCGCTTCGCGTGAGGCGGTCATCTTCGTCGGTGTCGAGCTGCGACACTCCGATCAAAGAACTCTCAACAATGCGTCGCAACTTCAGGCGGGTGGCGTCCTCATGCGCAGCCGTCAACAAAATGGCCCGCAGTGACGGGCCGATCTCGTCGTCTGCCCAGCTGCCCAGGAGGGTCTGCAAGAGCCGGCGGCCCAGGTCGGCCTTCGGGGTGGTCCATGTCTCGGCGACCGTGTCGAGCCACCGTTGCGGTGGAGTGGTCGCTGCGTCGAGCAGCCCTTCCTTTGAACCGAAATAGTGATAAATCAGCGAAGGGTCGACGTCGGCGGCCCGCGCAACCGAGCGGACAGTGGTTCCGGCCGAACCGTTTTCAGCGAAGGAATCCCGAGCTACGGAAAGGATCTGGGCGGCGAGTACGCCCTTCTCGTCGCGCGGACCCGGCTTCACCCGTCTGCTGCCCATCGTGAATCTGCCCCCTGCCCACGGCGCGCCAGTGCCGGCCGATGACAAACAAAGTTACCACTTGCGTTGAAATTATCCCGGAAGTACTGTAGCCATAGTCTCAACGAGTGATGAAACTAAAGCCGCAAGGCGGGAGGCCTCATGGCCGTGCAGGGCAGTGCTCGTCGGTTGGAAAAGGCATCCGGCTTGGTCGAGGGTGAGCGGCTACTCAACGGGCCGCAGACAACCGGCCGCGAATACACCAATCTTAGTGAGCTGCAATACAACACGATGCAGGAGAACAATGTTGCCATCCCGGTTCGGGATGGCACCGTGTTGCTGGCCGATGTGCACCGGCCCGATGCTCAGGGCCGTTTTCCCGCCTTGATCGCCGCCTCGCCGTATCCGCGGCAAATCCAAGATCTCGGTGCCCCGATGGGGTTCATCGAAGCCGGCGTCACCGATTTCTGGGTGCCTCGGGGCTATGTCCACGTGATCGCGAACGTGCGTGGTACCGGGGGTTCGGGGGGTACCTTCGGGTTCTTCGACGCCACCGAACGCCGCGACATGCACGATCTGGTGGAGTGGGCGGCCGCGCAGCCCTGGTGCGACGGCAACGTGGGGATGATCGGCATCAGCTACTTCGCCATGACCCAGCTACAGGCGGCCGTGGAGCGGCCACCGCATCTGAAAGCCATCTTCCCGGTGGCGGTGACCACAGACCTCTACGAGGCGGCCATGCACCATGGCCTGTTCAGCTCGTCGTTTGTCAGCCCGTTTCTGGCCATGGTGGGCATTGCGTCGGAGCGAAGTGACGCACTGTGGCGGGGCAAGCTGGTCGGCCTGGCCCGACAGGTGCTCAATACCCCACGGCTGCACCGGAAGTTCGCGACGGCGAACGGGGAAGCCGCCCTGGCCATGCTGCGCCAACTGACCAAGATTCGGCACAATCCGCGCCCGTGGGACCAGTTGTGGCTCTCGGCGGCGGTCGAGCATCCCACCCGCGATGAGTGGTGGGACGAACGCGATCTCAACCCTCTGCTGGAACGGATCGATGTGCCGGTATATCTGGGTTGCGATTGGCAGAACGTCCCGTTGCACCTTCCGTCTACCTTCGCGGCATGGAAGGCGCTGGCGGACAGGCCCTCTACCCGGATGGGGATACTCGGGGAGTTCGGTTTGACCTGGCCGTGGGAGAGCCTTCATCTCGAGGCCTTGGCGTGGTTTGACCATTGGCTCAAGAGCCGCGACACCGGGATCCTGGACGGGCCGGCCATCCGCTACGTATTGCCCGGCGCCCAGGGATGGCGGACCACCGCGACGTGGCCGCCGCCCGGCGTCGTCTACCGGGAGTTTGCGCTGCGCGCTGACGGGGAACTCGGCGCCGACGAGGGTGAGCCGGGTGCTCGTGAGTACCTGGTCCTCGGCGGTGGTTTGAATCGGGCCGCCCCCAGCGCGATTGATCCGCCCTCGATGCTCACCTGGACCAGTGCGTCGCTGACCCAAGACCTCGATGTAGTCGGCGATATCGAACTGCGTCTCGTCGCCGCAGCCACCGCAATGGACACCGCGTGGATCGCGACGCTGCACGAAGTTGCCCAAGACGGCACCGTCTCCGACGTCACCGCCGGGTGGCTTCGGGCCAGCATGCGCCGCGTCGATGAGAAGGCCAGCCAGCGCGGCGCGCCGGTTCTGCCTTGCCGAGATATGGAGGCCGTTCCCATCGGTGAGGATGTCGTCTACCGGATACCGTTGGTGGCCAACGCACGACGGTTCAAGGCCGGTTGCCGCATTCGGCTGATCCTCACCAGCGACGACCAGGACCCGGCGACTCCGGCCATCATGAGCTTCCGGCACGCCAGCGTCGGCACCAGTAGCCGCAACACCATCCGTTCCTCGTCGCGGTTGCACCTTCCAGTGTTGCCCGCCCAGTCGTCGGAGCTGCAGTCGTGAGTGTCGGCCAGGGCAGCGCGGGAGCCCCTCGGGAAGCGGTCACCGGGCCGATGAAACGGGTCGACGTGCTCGACAGCGCGATGAGCTATATCGACGTGGGGCAGGGCGATCCCATTGTCTTCATACACGGCAACCCGACTTCGTCCTACCTGTGGCGCAACGTGATCCCGCATCTCAGCGACGTGGGTCGGTGCCTGGCGCCGGACCTGATCGGCATGGGGGCCTCCGGCACCTCGCCGACCTTCTCCTACCGGTTCGCCGACCATGTCCGGTACCTCGACGCGTGGTTCGAGGCCGTCGGGATTACCGAGAACGTGGTGTTGGTGGTGCACGACTGGGGTTCGGCGCTGGGTTTCTACCGCGCGCTGCGCTATCCGGAACAGATTGCCGGTATCGCTTACATGGATGCGCTCGTGCAGCCCAGGACCTGGGCGGGCTTCACCGACTATGAGCCCCTGATGCGGGCGCTGCGCACCGAACAGGGCGAGCGGATGGCTTTGGCGGAGAACGTCTTTGTGGAGAAGGTGGTGCCTGGAGGTGTGCAACGCCAGCTGACCGAGGAGGAGATGGCCGTCTATCGCAAGCCCTACCCCACGCCCCAGAGCCGCATCCCCACGCTGCTCTGGGCCCGTGAGATCCCGGTCGAGGGTGAGCCGGCTGACGTGCAGGCGATGGTACAGGAGTATGCAGACTTCTTATCGCGCAGCGACATTCCGAAACTTCTCATAGTCGCGGAGCCGGGCGCAATCCTGCATGAAGGGGGCAGCGAGCTCGACTTCGCGCGCTCGTGGCCCAACCAGCGCGAAGTGAAGGTCGCCGGCCGTCACTTCCTGCAAGAGGACTCCCCGGACGCGATTGGCGCGGCCGTGCGCGCCTTCGTCCTCGACGTGCGCGAACGCCAAAATGGAGCCGATCGTGCCTGACCGACTCGAATCACGCAAAGTCATCCAGGATTTCGGCGGCCCGGTTGGGTTGACGCTCTACGTGGTCACCTCGGTGGCGCAGGGATTGGACGCCGTGCAAGCGCATATCGAGGATCACCTCGGCTACCTGCGGGAGTTGGAAGACCGTGGCGTGCTCTTTGCCGCCGGCCCGTTGTGGACCGACGACGGCGATTACTTCGAAGGCGACGGATTGCTGATCTACCGCGCCGGCTCGGTGGTCGAGGCCCAGGCGATCGCCGACGCCGATCCCATGCACGCCAGCGGAGCCAGGACCTATCGGATCAGGCCGTGGTTTGTCCATGACGGCACCATCGCGAACCGCCTCTCCTAGTGGCGCCATGAACGTTGATCTTTTCCGGGCCAAGTAATTTCTGCACCATCCAGAAAGGCATTTCGATGAGTTTCAGTAGTGATGAGGTCGCATTCATGAAGAGCCAGCCGCTGGCCAGGGTCGCGACGGTCGACGGTGACGGTCAACCCGATGTCGTCCCGGTCGGTTTCGAGTTCGATGGGACCTACATCAACATCGGCGGCTATCAGCCGTCGAAGACGCGGCGCCACCACAACGTCTTGGCCGGCAACGACAAGATCGCATTGGTCATTGACGATTTGGTGTCCACGCAGCCCTGGAGTCCCCGGTTTCTGCGTGTGTACGGTATGGCCGAGGTGGTAGCCGGTGATCAGCCGTATCTGCGGGTGACTCCGAAGATCTCGTGGAGTTTGAACCTGCGCGGCGAACCGGTGGCCAATGACGAATCATTGGCGCCGCCTAAACGGACCGTCCATCAACATCCCCGGGCTTGATTGGCGCCGGGGCCGGCTCCCCAACGCCCGTGTCACCGTAGTAGCCCAGCCGAAGCAAATCGGTGATCTCGCTGACCAGGGGCATCCGCGGGTTGGTGCGGTTGCTGAGATCCTCGAACGCAGTCATCGCCAGCGTCGGCAGCGCGGCCAGGAACTCCTGCTCGTCAACCCCGAATTCCCGCAGCGATCTCGGCATGTCCAGTCGGTCCAGCAGATCGTCGACCCCTGCGAACAATCGCTGGCGGCTGTCGTCGGGAAGATGGCCACCAAACACCAGCTGACCGAGTTGCGCGTATTTGTCCGGTGCGATGTACGCCGAATATCCAGGCGCGGGCATGAACTTGGTAGGCAGACTTGCGTTGTAACGCAGCACGTGCGGCAGGAAGATGCCGTTCGCCCGGCCATGCGGGACCGAGAATTTCGCACCAACGGCGTGGGCGAGGGCATGATTGGTCCCGACGAAGGCATTCGAGAAGGCCAGGCCGGCAAGCGTCGCCGCATTGGACATGCTCGTTCGCGCGGACAGATCGTCGGGATCGTCGTACGCCCTGGGCAGAGCGTCGAAGATCAGCCGTACCGCCTGGGCGCACAACGCATCCGTGTAGGGCGAGGCGAAGATCGACACGATCGCCTCCAGCGCGTGGGTCAGCGCGTCGATGCCGGTGTCCGCGGTCAGCTTCTGCGGCATTGACGAGGTCAGCACCGGGTCCACGATCGCCAGGTCGGGGACCAAGCTGTAGTCGACGAGCGTTTCCTTCTTTCCGCCAACGGTCAACACCGCCGCCGGCGAAACTTCCGACCCGGTGCCCGATGTCGTTGGGACAGCAACCAGTTGGATGCGATGACGGTCGGTCGGATAGTCGGCCACCCGCTTGCGCGGGTCGAGGAAGGGCATCGTCAAAGCGTCGAGGCTTTTCTCCGGGTGCTCGTAGAACAGCCGCATCGCCTTGCCGGCGTCGAGCACCGAACCGCCGCCGATGGCGATCAGCAGATCGGGCTGCACCCGCTGCATGAGCGCGACACCGCGGCGGATGGTCGTCTCGTCGGGCTCGGGTGTCACTTCGCTGAACACCTGCACGTGCTGGGCGCGCAACTTGCCACGCAGCGCCTCGACCACGCCGCGCTCCTCGGTCAGTGCGTCGGTGACCACCACGACGGTCTCGCAGTCGAGCTCGCGCAGATTGTCCAATGCGCCTTCGTTGAAGTAGGTGTTGGACGGCACGCGGAACCATTGCGGCGGCGTGCGCCGCCGCGACACCGTCTTGATGTTGAGCAACTGGCGATAGTTGACGTTCTCGGTGGTGCTCGATCCGCCCCAGGTGCCACAGCCCAGCGAGAACGTGGGTGTCAGATTGTTGTAGACCCCGCCGAGCGCTCCGACCGCGGTTGGCGCGTTGACCAGGATGCGGCCGGTGCGAACCGCCAACCCGTATGCCTCGATGACGTCGTCGTCGTTGGCGTAGATCGCCGAGGTATGGCCCAACCCGCCGTGCTCGGTGACCAAGACGGCGGCGTCGATGCCGTGCTGCACACTGTGCGCGCGCACCACCCCGAGCACCGGCATCAGCTTCTCCTGCACCAGTGGGTGGGCGGCGAGTTCGTCCAAGTCCGACGGCAACTGCGCCAGCAGTACTTTCACCGTGGGAGGCACGCTGAATCCGGCCCGGGCGGCCAGTTCTGGCGCCTTCTGCCCGACCGCATCGAGGGAGACCTTGTCGCCACAACCAAACGCGAAGTCGGCCACCGCCTTCGCCTGGTCGGCGGTGAGCAACTGGGCCCCCATCCGCTCGAACTCGGCGATCATCTCGTCGTAGATCTCGTCGTCGATGATGCAGGTCTGCTCGGCCGGGCAGATGACCGAGGAGTCAAACGTTTTCGAGATGAGTATGTCGACCACCGCGCCCTTGAGGTCGGCGGTCTTGTGAATGTAGATCGGCGCATTCCCAGGACCGACACTGAGCCCCGGCTTTCCCGCCGAGTTCGCCAACGCGACGATCTTTGGCCCGCCGGTCACCCAGATGAAGTCGACCTTCGGGTGTGTGAACAAGTAGTGCGTCACCTCGTGAGCGGCATCGGGGATGACCTGCAGCGCCCCGGGAGGCATCCCGGCCGCTTCGGCCGCGGTGCGCAGGATCTCGATGCTTCGTTCGCAGCAGCGCACCGCATACGGTGACGGTCGGAAAAGAATGGCGTTGCGGGTCTTTGCGGCCACGATCGCCTTGAACAACACCGTCGAGGTCGGGTTGGTCACCGGGGTAATGCCCAGCACCACCCCGATCGGTTCGGCCACGTAGACGATGTTGTGCTCGACGTCCTCGTCGATGACGCCCACCGATTTCTTGTCGCGCAGATAGTCGTGCAGGAATTCGGTGGCCACGTAGTTCTTGACGACCTTGTCCTCGAAGACGCCGAAGCCCGTCTCCTCGATCGCCACACCGGCCAGTTCGCCGGCCGCGCGCACCCCGGCCCGCACCATCGCCTCGACGATCGCGTCGACCTGCTGCTGGTCAAGCTTGCGGAAGGCGCGGGCCGCCTCAGCGGCGGTATCAACAATGGCGTCGATTTCGGCGGTGCGTAGGTTGTCGATCGCGGGTGCTTCGACGGGGGAGGCGGACTCGGTTGGTGTCGTTGTCATGATCGGGTCCTCAAGCCGGGAAGAGGCGCGGTGTGCCTCGCGGATGAGCCGATGCTACGCATCCGTGGTCAGGCCTAACGAGGGTCCGAAGGCCCTACGTTGCGGGTACTAATGGGCTGATCGGACGGGGCGGGTGGGGAACGCACTGTGGGAGCCGAATGCCTGCGCGCCGCTGGCACAGCGCCCTGATCGAATCACGCACGTCGCCCGCTCGCTGCATCAGGCCCTACGGATTTCAATATCAGGGGTGATGGCGGTCACGTGAGGCATCGTGCGAATGGCGTGTCTCAAGACTTCCGAATCGGGTCATTGCGTGACTGCCGGTGGGTGTCGAAGGCTCGCCTGGTTTTCACTGCCGTGATCGTCGAGGGCCACACCCAGTCCGAGGTGCCGGCCTGTCATCGGGCAGAAAAGTTTGCTACAAGGGCCTGCTGGGCTGCCGGCTTGGTGTGATATTGGCCCCTGGGCGATGGATCAAACCACGATTGGGTGGGAGGGCCGATATGTCAGATGTAATGGTGGCCCAGGAACTGGTGGCGGCCGCGGCCAACGATTACGCGAAGATTGGCGTGTTGCTGGGCGAGGCGCATGCGGCTGCGGCTGCCTCGACGGTCGAGTTGCTGCCCGCGGCCGCCGACGAAGTGTCGGCCGGCATCGCGCACCTGTTCTCCGAGCATGCCGAGGACTATCAGAAGGTGGCCAGCCAAGTGGCGGCTTTTCACGATCGGTTTGCCGCGCAGGTGAACGCCAGCGCCGGTGGGTATGCCAGCGCGGAGGCCGCCAACGCCGTCTCGTTGCAGGCTTTGTTCGATAACCCGCATCTTGTCGTGGTCGCCGCGGGAACCGCCGTCTCCAACGCTTTGTCCGGCCTGTCGGCGGGCGTTAAATCGGCTTGGGATCTGTTGTGGCGGTACGGCGGCCAGTATGTGGCAACCGCGTTGGCTCAGGTGGCGTCCAGTGCCCTATTTCTCTTGCTGATTGCGTTTGTCGGACTCTATTCGCTGGTGAATGGGCGTCCGTACGTGTTTATCTAGCCCGGCGCGTGCTGATGTCTCGAGACGGCTTCTGTGTCGTCGAATGTCAGGGTGGCGCCCGGTCCGCACCGGCCGCGGCAACAAAGTGTTCTCGGGTGCGGTCGCCGGTCGGGATAGCCTTCTGGCGCTGGGCCGACAGTGGGGCTCTCGTTGGGATACAGGAGTGATGGTGAGGTCCGCGGCGGGGGATGAATAGCGGATGTGAACTGCGGCGTTTGGGTGGTGCCCCGGGCAGGATTCGAGGATGCCGCCCTCCCCGGGTGGTGACCTGCTCTAGCTTGGGGAACTGTTACGTAGCTTCGAGTACACCGCTGTGGGTATTAGGACCAGAAGTACAAGGCTGCAAACAGTCCCCCACAGCGATCCCCGTATTGCGTTGGCGATTGCACTGACGGCCAGTAGAAGCCAGGCGACACCCATGATTGCGACGTAGCGACGCGCGTGCAGCACGCCTGGCCGAAGTCGGGCGAACCCTGCGATGGCGCTGGCTAGGCATGCGGCGACGACCGCGACTGCGATGACGAGGTATGTGGTGCTATTTGGTGGCACAGTTGACCAATCCTGCTCCTGATCCGGCAACGCCGAGTAGCGCCGCGCCGAGTAGCGCCCAGTCTGCGGGGCCAGCCGGAATCGCTATGGCGGTACCGAGCGCACCAGCCGATGATCCTGCGAAGCCGGTCACGGCCGCTGTCCATTCGGCGGAGTTGCACGGCTGGTGCATGGCTTCGTATGCGAGCCTGCGTGCTTCGACGGCGATCGGGTCGTCCGGGGGCCGGGAGGCCAACGCTTTGACCATGTTGTCGACCCATTGTTTCGTGGCGTCTGACATCGGTGCCGTGTCAGTGGGCGGCAGCAGCATGGAGCTGATCGGGTCGGGTGGTGATCCGGGCTTAGCCGGGGGCGGGGGCTGTGGGCCGTCGTGTTGCTCGGTGTTGTCGACCAACTGGATTCCGTTGCCGTTGTGCGCCGGTTTAAAGGTGGCGTTGCCGACGTTGCCTGCGGTGGCGGTGAGTTGGCCCGCAACTTTTTGGTCGGCACCCTCTAATTGCGCAGCGCGGGAACATATTTCGCTGGCCATCTGTTCGGCTCGTGCTTGGCGGGCGGCCTGTTCTGCGGCTGTGCCGCCATGGTCAGTGTAGGAGACAGAGAGGTCTTCGCCGACATCGAATCCCGCGTTCTGTGCATCTTGAACGGCGTAGAGGGCGCTTCGTTGGGCTGCGCTGATGTCACTGGCACCGGTACGCGCGACCTTGGCTGCATGGCGTAGCTGGTCGGCCTTGCCGCTGACGACGGATAGGTCGGCGCCGGTGCGTCGTCGTAGTGCATCGCCGCCGGCGCCGTGCCAGGTGACGGATTGCGCCTGGTTGCGCATCGTAAAAAAGGCGTCTTCCCAACGGTCGGCGGTTTGTGTCCAGTAGGTGGCCGCGTCGATGAGGTGCTCAGTGGACCATGTCTGGATTTGTGACAACGTTGCTGGCATCTAGACCACCGTCACCCCTGTGATGGCGCCCATCTCGGCGGCTGAAGCGGCTTCTTGGGCGGTATATCCGCCGCTAGCCGCGGTTACCCCGCTGGCCGTTGTCTGCGTCCGCGCGGTAAAGGCCGCTGCGGCAACGTCGATCGCGGCGTTGACGGCGTTCACCGCCGCTGTGGTGGCCTGGAATGGTTGCCCCGATGTCGGCGGCGTCCCGACGAGTTGGGAGCTGAGCGCCGACCATTGGGCGGCCGTAGCTGCCAGCTCGGCGGGAACTACCTGCAATCCCTGTCCCATAGCCACCGAAGTCTAGGCGTTTACCCCGTGGGTCGATATTCACCGCGCGGTGCGGTGGCGTGCCTTGGCCCCAGTCTGTTTAGTGAGTGGCGTTGGTTGTGATCATTCAGCCAATGCGTTGTCCCGTGCCGCAGCGTTGCCGTGATCTGCGTTGTTGTCGGTGAACTGCGCTTCGCACACGCTGCAAGCAGGCTTGTGCCCCACGACACTGGGACAGTTGCGTCGTTGTCGCAGGGGTCGTCGTTCGCCCAGGCCAACGCGGGCCCGTCATGCGCCTGGTGGGCAGCACGTCAGTGGGGTTAATAGCCGCCCCGACTGTTGTGTCCGGAGTGTTTTGTCGGTCACCGGGCTAGCTCCGCGAGCTGCCCGAACAGGGCGTGGGGCCAGCCGACGATGGCCGGGTCGAACGCGGCCGGGTCAGCGTGCAGCAGCACCCACGCCGCGCCCGTGATTGGCGGCTACGGCGAACGCCGCCCATCCGCGGCGGGGCACGGCGCACTTCCCGCGGGGTGGCGGTCTTTCGCGGCGTCGATCGCTTCGTGACGACCGTCAACCGATGGTGTGGGCACGTAGCCGTTGAGGCGGTCAATCAGGTTCGCGGTTGTCCCAGCGGCCGCGAGGATGCCGCCGTACTCGTCCGCTAGGCCAAGTCGTAGCCGCCGGACACCGAGCACACCAGGGCGGCGCAACGGCTCGCGTGCCGTAGGTGCTGCGGAGCGTTGTTGAGCGCGGTGTGCGCCTCGGTCGGGGTGGTGGTGTTGTGCGTCATTGGAGCCTTCCGCCAGTGCTGCACTTGCTGATACCAGACGGATTGGATTCCGAAGTGCACGCCGGGGCATTCGATGTTTAGGCGGGTGGCCGAAAACGGCTTCTAGCTGCCTAAGCCCGTGGTGCCCCCGGCAGGATTCGAACCTGCGGCCTTCTGCTCCGGAGGCAGACGCTCTATCCCCTGAGCTACGGGGGCGCATCGACTGCATATTGCTTCGCGCTGCGCCATAGGGCATGAACAAGCTCCGCCAGACTAGCGCATCGCGGTGACTGCGTTGCCACCGCTATGGATTCGGGGTGCGAGCACCTCAGACCATAGGATGGACGATCGTGACCCCCGCCGACCTGGCTGAGCTGCTCAAAACCACCGCTACCGCGGTGTTGAGCGAACATGCCCTCGACACGTCTGCTCTGCCTCAGACCGTCGTGGTGGAGCGGCCGCGCAATCCCGAGCACGGCGACTACGCCAGCAATGTGGCCCTGCAACTCGCCAAGAAGGTCGGTGCCAACCCCCGTGAGCTGGCCGGATGGATCGCCGAGGCGCTGACGAAGGCCGACGGCATCGCGTCTGCCGAGGTGGCCGGACCGGGCTTCATCAACCTGCGCCTCGAGACCTCGGCGCAGGCCAAGATCGTCAACGCGATCATCGACGCCGGTTCGGGCTTCGGGCACTCCGAGCTGATGGCCGCGCACAAGGTCAACCTGGAATTCGTCTCGGCCAACCCGACCGGACCCATCCACATCGGGGGGACCCGCTGGGCCGCAGTTGGCGACGCCCTGGGCCGGCTGCTGTCCACGCAGGGCGCCGACGTGGTGCGCGAATACTACTTCAACGACCACGGCGCCCAGATCGACCGATTCGCCAACTCCCTGATTGCCGCCGCCAAGGGTGAGTCGACTCCCGACGATGGCTACGCGGGTACCTACATCAACGACATCGCCGCACGGGTGCTGCAAAAGGCACCCGACGCGCTGAGCCTGCCCGACGCCCAGATGCACGAGACGTTCCGCGAGATCGGCGTCGACCTGATGTTCAGTCACATCAAAGAGTCCCTGCACGAGTTCGGCACGGATTTCGACGTCTATACCCACGAAGACTCGATGCACAGCACGGGGCGGGTTGATCAGGCCGTCGCGCGGCTGCGCGAGACCGGCAACATCTACGAAAAAGATGGCGCAACGTGGTTGCGCAGCAGTTCTTTTGGTGACGACAAGGACCGTGTCGTGATCAAGAGTGACGGCAAGCCGGCCTATATCGCCGGTGACCTCGCGTATTACCTGGACAAGCGGGAACGTGGCTTCGATCTGTGCATCTACATGCTCGGCGCCGATCACCACGGCTACATCGCCCGGCTCAAGGCCGCCGCAGCTGCCTTCGGCGAGGACCCGGCCACCGTCGAAGTGCTGATCGGACAGATGGTCAACCTGGTCCGTGACGGTCAGCCGGTCCGGATGAGCAAGCGCGCCGGCACCGTGATCACCCTCGACGATCTGGTCGAGGCGATCGGCGTGGACGCGGCGCGCTACAGCCTGATCCGCTCCTCGGTGGACACTCCCATCGACATCGACCTGGCGCTGTGGTCCTCGGCGTCGAATGAGAACCCGGTCTACTACGTGCAATACGCGCATGCCCGGCTCTCGGCGCTGGCCCGCAACGCGGCCGAACTCGGGTTGATCCCGGACACCGACCATCTCGAGCTGCTCAGCCACGAGAAGGAGGGCGTGCTGCTGCGCACCCTCGGTGATTTCCCGCGGATGCTCAAGACCGCTGCCGCACTGCGGGAGCCGCACCGGGTGTGCCGCTACCTGGAGGACCTGGCCGGTGACTACCACCGGTTCTACGATTCCTGCCGGGTCTTGCCGCAGGGCGACGAGGAGCCCACGCAGCTGCATACCGCGCGCTTGGCCCTGTGCCAGGCCACGCGGCAAGTCATCGCCAACGGTCTGGGAATTCTCGGAGTGACTGCCCCGGAGAGAATGTGAACGTCCACCCAGCCGGCCCCCGGCACGCCGAAGAGAGCCGCCACCCGGAAAGCCCGCAGCGGCCGCAGTCTGCCGAAGAGCTGTTGTACCTGGCGCCGAATGTCTGGCCGCGTAACACAACCCGTGATGAACAGGGTTGTGCCCGGATTGCCGGGGTACCGCTTACCGAGCTGGCCCGGGAATACGGGACGCCGCTGTTTGTCATCGATGAAGACGACTTTCGCTCGCGGTGCCAAGAGATCGCGGCGGCATTCGGCGGTGGCCACAACGTCAACTACGCGGCCAAGGCCTTCCTGTGCAGCGAGATCGCGCGCTGGGTGAACGAAGAGGGACTCTCGATCGACGTATCCACCGGTGGAGAGCTGGCAGTCGCACTGCACGCCAATTTTCCGCCGGAGCGGATTACCCTGCACGGCAACAACAAGTCGGTCGCAGAGTTGACGACCGCGGTCAAGGCCGGCGTCGGTCACATCGTGCTGGACTCGATGATCGAGATCGAGCGTCTCGACGCCATCGCGGGTGAGGCGGGCATCGTCCAGGACGTCTTTGTTCGTCTCACCGTCGGGGTCGAGGCGCACACCCACGAGTTCATCTCCACCGCGCACGAAGACCAGAAGTTCGGGCTCTCGATCTCCAGCGGCGCGGCGATGGCAGCGGTGCGCCGGGTCTTTGCGACCGACCACTTGCGGCTGGTCGGACTGCACAGCCACATCGGTTCCCAGATCTTCGATGTGGATGGTTTTGAACTGGCCGCCCACCGTGTCATCGGCCTGCTGCGCGAGGTGGTCGCTGAATTCGGTTCGGAAAAGACCGCGCAGCTTGCGACGGTCGATCTTGGCGGCGGCCTGGGTATCTCGTATCTGTCATCCGACGACCCGCCGCCGGTAGGGGAGTTGGCCGACAAGCTGGGCGCGATCGTGAGCAATGAGTCGGCGGCCGTGGGCCTGCCCGCGCCCAGGCTGGTGGTCGAGCCCGGACGCGCTATCGCCGGACCGGGCACCATCACGCTGTACGAAGTCGGCACGGTCAAGGACGTTGACGTGAGCGCCACGGCGAACCGGCGCTACGTCAGCGTGGATGGCGGCATGAGTGACAACATCCGCACCGCGCTCTATGACGCTCAGTACGACGTCCGGTTGGTCTCGCGTGTCAGTGATGCGCCGGCGACGCTGGCTCGCGTGGTCGGAAAACACTGTGAAAGTGGCGATATCATCGTGCGTGACACGTGGGTGCCCGACGACCTGCAGCCGGGCGATTTGGTGGCCGTGGCTGCGACCGGTGCCTACTGCTATTCGCTGTCAAGTCGTTACAACATGATTGGCCGTCCCGCGGTGGTGGCGGTGCGCGCGGGTAAGGCGCGTCTGGTCCTGCGCCGTGAGACGGTTGATGATCTTTTGAGTCTGGAGGTGAGGTAACCCGTGTCCGGTGACGTAAAGCCGGTCGGTGTAGCGGTGCTCGGATTGGGCAACGTTGGTAGCGAAGTTGTCCGCATCATCGAGGAAAGCGCTGATGATCTCGCGGCCCGTGTCGGCGCCCCACTGGTGCTGCGCGGCGTCGGAGTGCGTCGAGTTGCGGACGACCGCGGTGTACCCATCGACCTACTGACCGACGACATTGAGAAGCTCGTTTCGCGTGAGGACGTCGACATCGTCGTCGAAGTGATGGGTCCGGTGGAGCCGTCACGCAAGGCGATCCTGACCGCGCTCGAGCACGGCAAATCCGTCGTGACCGCCAACAAGGCGTTGCTGTCCACCTCTACTGGTGAACTGGCGCAGGCGGCCGAAAGCGCACATGTCGATCTCTATTTCGAAGCCGCGGTGGCCGGCGCCATTCCCGTCATCCGTCCGTTGACCCAGTCGCTGGCCGGCGACACGGTGTTGCGGGTGGCCGGCATCGTCAACGGCACCACCAACTACATCCTGTCCGAAATGGACAGCACCGGGGCCGAGTACGCGAAAGCGCTGGCCGATGCGGGCGCGCTCGGCTATGCCGAAGCCGATCCCACCGCAGATGTCGAGGGCTTTGATGCCGCGGCCAAAGCCGCGATCCTGGCCTCGATCGCGTTCCATACCCGGGTGACCGCGGATGACGTCTACCGCGAGGGCATCACCAAGATCACGCCCGCGGACTTCGCCTCGGCCCGCGCTCTGGGCTGCACCATCAAGCTGCTGTCGATTTGTGAGCGCCTCACCACTGACGAAGGTCAGCAACGGGTCTCGGCCCGGGTGTATCCGGCGTTGGTGCCGCTGTCGCACCCGTTGGCCACGGTCAACGGTGCGTTCAATGCCGTGGTGGTCGAGGCCGAGGCCGCTGGGCGATTGATGTTCTACGGTCAGGGCGCCGGTGGGGCGCCAACCGCCTCGGCGGTGACCGGCGACCTGGTGATGGCCGCGCGCAACCGGGTCCTCGGTAGCCGTGGCCCACGCGAATCCAAATATGCTCAACTACCGGTGGCACCAATGGGTTTCATCTCTACGCGCTATTACGTCAGCATGAATGTCGCCGATAAGGCGGGTGTGTTGTCGGCGGTAGCGGCCGAGTTCGCCAAGCGCGACGTAAGCATCGCCGAGGTGCGTCAAGAAGGGGTCGTGGACCAAGACGGCCAACGCATCGGGGCCCGGATCGTGGTGGTCACCCACCTGGCTACCGATGCCGCACTTTCGGAAACCGTTGAAGCGCTTGCGGACTTGGACGTCGTCGAAAATGTGGCCAGCGTGCTGCGACTGGAAGGCAACGACCTGTGAGCGCCTCGCCGACCGCGGTCCACAAGCCCTGGCCCGGTTTGATCGCGGCGTACCGGGACCGCCTCCCGGTGGCCGATGACTGGGCTCCTGTCACCCTGCTCGAGGGCGGTACTCCGCTGATCGCGGCTCCGAGGCTCTCCAAGCAGACCGGGTGCACGATCCACCTCAAGGTCGAGGGCCTCAACCCCACCGGATCCTTCAAGGACCGGGGCATGACCATGGCGGTGACCGACGCGCTGGCGCGTGGGCAACAGGCCGTGTTGTGCGCATCGACCGGGAACACGTCGGCGTCGGCGGCGGCCTACGCCGCCCGCGCTGGGATCACCTGTGCGGTGCTGATCCCGCAGGGCAAGATTGCGATGGGCAAGCTGGCTCAGGCGGTCATGCACGGGGCCAAGATCATCCAGATTGACGGCAACTTCGACGACTGTCTGGAACTGGCGCGCAAGATGGCTGCCGACTTCCCGACCATCTCATTGGTCAACTCCGTGAACCCGGTGCGTATCGAGGGCCAGAAGACCGCGGCGTTCGAGATCGTCGACGCGCTGGGCGTCGCACCGGATGTGCACGCACTTCCAGTCGGTAACGCGGGCAACATCACCGCGTACTGGAAGGGATACACCGAGTATCACCGAGACGGCATTATCGAGAAGTTGCCTCGCATGCTGGGCACCCAAGCCGCGGGTGCGGCGCCGTTGGTTCTCGGCGAACCGGTGAACCACCCGGAGACCATCGCCACCGCGATTCGCATTGGCTCGCCGGCGTCGTGGACGTCGGCCGTGGAGGCGCAGCAGCAGTCCAAGGGGCGCTTCCTGGCGGCGACTGATGAGGAAATCCTTGCCGCCTATCACCTGGTCGCGCGCGCCGAGGGGGTGTTCGTCGAGCCCGCCTCGGCGGCCAGCATCGCCGGTCTGCTCAAGGCCATCGACGACGGGTGGGTGGCCCGCGGGTCAACCGTGGTGTGCACGGTCACCGGCAACGGCCTGAAGGACCCCGACACCGCGCTCAAAGACATGCCGAAGGTGTCTCCGGTACCCGTTGACCCAGTCGCGGTGGTTGAGAAGCTGGGGTTGGCGTAGTGGTGATCGCCAGCGCGGCGCAGCCGGGCGCAGCGCAGTTTGCTGAGGCCTGTCGGTGACACAGGTATTGCCCTCGGGTCTGGTGGCGAGTGCCGTCGTAGCGGCATCAAGTGCCAACCTCGGCCCGGGGTTCGACAGTCTCGGCCTCGCATTGAGTCTCTACGACGAAATCGTGCTTGAGACAACCGATTCCGGGTTGGAAGTGGTGGTCGAAGGCGAGGGGGCCGGCCAGGTTCCGCTCAACTCTGAACACTTGGTTGTGCGCGCCATCCAGCACGGGCTGCGAGCCGTGGGTGTTACCGCGGCTGGCCTAATTGTGCGCTGCCGCAATGATATTCCGCATTCCCGTGGTCTCGGATCGTCCGCGTCGGCGGTAGTTGGTGGCCTCGCCGCCGTCAACGGCCTTGTCTCACAAGCTGGTTGGGTGCCATTGAGCGACCAGCAGCTGATCCAGCTGTCTTCGGAATTTGAAGGCCACCCCGACAACGCCGCGGCCGCTGTGCTCGGCGGTGCGGTGGTTTCTTGGATTGAGCGTTGCGGTGACCGTGCCGACTACTCGGCCGTGCAGCTAGATCTTCACCCCGATATTCACTTGTTCTCGGCGATTCCCGAGGTGCGCTCCTCGACCGCGGAGACTCGGGTGCTGCTGCCTGACCTGGTCAGCCATGACGATGCGCGATTCAACATCAGCCGCGCCGCATTGCTCGTGGTTGCCCTCACCCAACGGCCCGATTTGTTGATGGCGGCCACCGAAGACGTCCTCCATCAGCCCCAGCGTGCCTCGGCAATGCCGGCCTCGGCGGAATATTTGCAGCTGTTGCGGCGTCATAAAGTGGCAGCGACTCTTTCCGGGGCTGGACCGGCGCTGATTGCGTTGAGCACCGACCCGGACTTGCCCCCGGAAGCGGTCGAGTACGGTGCCGCAAATGGATTCACAATTACCGCGATGACCGCGGGTGACAGGGTCCGGTGGAAGCCCGGAGTGGCATTCGGCGACTGATTGACAACTTGCGGGGGGTTTGCTTGCTTCCGGCCAGGAAGCGGGCTATCCTCGGAGCCGTCCAGCAATCGCAGCATCTGCTTCTGCACACATACTGCCTTGCAGCTAGGGCACCACCAATTCTTCTCGGGGACGAGGTTCGCCGTATTCGCCGCAGATCCTGGCGACCACCGTTGGGGAGTCGATGATTGGGCGCACTCGGCAATTTGGCTGAATGCAACGAACCCTCGTATGACGTAATCAAGCGGGGGAAAGAAAGGAATTCCGTGACTGATACGGACCTCATCACGGCTGGCGAAAGCACCGACGCTGATAAGAAGTCGGATTCCGTGACAAAAGACAGTTCCGACCTCAATACTGCTGCGCCGACCGGCGCGCTGGCCACCATGGTGCTGCCCGAACTGCGTGCGCTGGCCAACCAAGTTGGTGTCAAGGGGACGTCGGGCATGCGTAAGAACGAGCTGATCGCCGCGATCCAAGAATTTCGGGACCGCGCCAACGGCACGCCCGCGGCCGCCGAGCCGACCTCGGATTCCGGCGAACAGAAGTCCTCGGCGAGTCCCGAGGCCCCGGCGGTCGACGAGGCCACCAAAGACGCTCCTCAACAGGAGCAAAACGCCTCATCTGACGCCACGGTGCGCCGCGAGCGGCGCAGATCCTCGCGTGACTCGGGAACGTCGTCACGTGACGGCGCCGACTCGGCTGGCGAAAGCACAGATAGACGAGGGAAACGGGCCGCCGGCGGCGATGCCGACAACAATCAGAAGGCGCCGGAAAAGAATCCAGAAGACGCCAAGACTGACGGGGGAGCAGCGGAGTCGGGCGGTGACCAAGGCACCGGCCAGCAGGGCTCGGGTGGCCAGCAATCGCGCGGCGAAGACGATGGCGAAGGGCGGCAGGGCCGGCGAGGACGCCGATTCCGCGACCGCCGGCGTCGTGGGGAGCGCTCGGGTGACGGTTCCGACTCCGAGTTGCGTGAGGATGACGTCGTCCAGCCGGTCGCCGGCATTCTTGACGTGCTCGACAACTACGCCTTTGTGCGTACCTCCGGCTACCTTGCCGGCCCGCACGACGTCTACGTGTCGATGAACATGGTGCGCAAGAACGGCCTGCGCCGCGGCGACGCGGTCACCGGCGCCGTTCGGGTTCCGCGCGAAGGCGAGCAGCCCAACCAGCGGCAGAAATTCAACCCGCTGGTGCGGTTGGACAGCGTCAACGGGGGATCGGTCGAAGACGCCAAGAAGCGGCCCGAATTCGGCAAGCTGACGCCGCTCTACCCCAACCAGCGTCTTCGCTTGGAAACCACCCCAGAGCGGCTGACCACACGGGTCATCGATCTGATCATGCCGATTGGCAAGGGCCAGCGCGCGCTGATCGTCTCGCCCCCCAAGGCCGGTAAGACGACGATCCTGCAGGACATCGCCAACGCCATTACCAAGAACAATCCGGAATGCCACCTCATGGTCGTGCTCGTCGACGAGCGGCCCGAGGAGGTCACCGACATGACGCGTTCGGTCAAGGGTGAGGTCATCGCCTCAACGTTCGACCGACCGCCATCCGACCACACGTCGGTCGCGGAGCTGGCCATCGAGCGTGCCAAGCGCCTCGTGGAGCAGGGCAAAGACGTCGTGGTGCTGCTGGACTCCATCACCCGGTTGGGGCGTGCCTACAACAACGCGTCACCGGCATCGGGCCGGATCCTGTCCGGTGGTGTCGACTCCACCGCGCTGTACCCGCCCAAGCGATTCCTGGGCGCGGCACGCAACATCGAAGAAGGCGGCTCGCTGACCATCATCGCGACCGCGATGGTCGAGACTGGCTCCACCGGTGACACCGTCATCTTCGAAGAGTTCAAGGGCACCGGCAACGCCGAGCTCAAGCTGGACCGCAAGATCGCCGAACGGCGCGTCTTCCCCGCGGTCGACGTAAACCCGTCGGGTACCCGTAAAGATGAGCTGCTGCTCTCACCTGACGAGTTCGCCATCGTCCACAAGCTGCGTCGCGTGCTGTCCGGCCTGGATTCCCACCAGGCCATCGACCTGCTGATGTCGCAGCTGCGGAAGACCAAGAACAACTACGAGTTCCTCGTGCAGGTCTCCAAGACCACACCAGGAAATATGGACAACGACTAGAGCAATACACCGGCTGCGGGTGCCAGGGAATGCGCGCGCAGATCTCGGTGTTTGGGGTGATGGTGGTTGACCTGGCATAATCGAGGCTCGACCACCCAGAACCGCCTCAGGTTCTTGAGTCAAGCCTGACCGCCGCTTGAACATCGGGGAGCACCGGAGGCCACGAGCGGCTGACGATCGAAGAGGACAGCATGAAATCTGACATTCATCCCACCTACGAGGAGACCACTGTGGTCTGCGGGTGCGGAAACACGTTCCAGACGCGGAGCACCAAGCAGGGCGGCCGTATCGTGGCCGAGGTTTGCTCGCAGTGCCATCCGTTCTACACCGGCAAGCAGAAGATCCTCGACAGCGGTGGTCGGGTTGCCCGCTTCGAGCGTCGCTACGGCAAGCGCAAGGCCGGAGCCGACAAGGACCAGGCGGCGGCCGACAAGTAGCTGGATTACCGACGCCCGAACTGTGCATGAGCAGCACAGGCCGGGCGTCGGTTCGTGTTTGCGGTAAGAGCTGGCAGGAGGTGTGAGATGGCAGCGCCGGTGCAGACGATTGACGTCCTGCTCGCCGAACACGCAGACCTTGAGCGCGCGTTGGCGGATCCAGAACTGCACAGCAGGCCCGACGAGGCGCGCAAAGCCGGACGTCGGTTTGCCCGCTTGGCACCGATCGTGGCCACCTACCGCAAGCTGGTAGCCGCGCGCGAAGATCTGGAGACCGCGCACGAATTGGCGGCCACCGACGAGTCGTTTGCCGCCGAAGCCGCCGAACTGGAGGCCCGGGTCGCCGAACTGGACTCGCAGCTCACCGACATGTTGGCGCCGCGCGACCCGCATGACGCCGACGACATCGTGCTCGAAGTCAAGTCTGGCGAGGGTGGCGAAGAATCGGCGCTATTCGCTGCCGACCTGGCCAGAATGTATATCCGCTATGCCGAACGCCACGGCTGGACCGTGACGGTGCTCGGGGAGACCACCTCGGATCTGGGCGGCTACAAGGACGCGACGCTGGCCATCGCAAGCAAGGGCGACACGGCCGACGGCGTGTGGTCGCGGATGAAGTTCGAGGGCGGGGTGCACCGGGTGCAGCGGGTCCCGGTAACCGAATCTCAAGGTCGCGTGCATACCTCGGCGGCCGGCGTACTTGTCTACCCCGAGCCCGAGGAAGTCGGCGAGGTGCAGATCGACGAGTCGGACCTGCGCATCGACGTCTACCGGTCGTCGGGCAAGGGCGGCCAGGGGGTCAACACCACCGACTCCGCGGTGCGGATTACCCACCTGCCCACCGGGATCGTGGTCACCTGCCAAAACGAACGCTCGCAGCTGCAGAACAAGATCCGTGCCATGCAGGTGCTCGGGGCTCGTCTGCAGGCGATCGCCGAAGAGCAGGCGATGGCTGACGCCTCGGCGGATCGGGCCAGCCAGATACGAACCGTGGACCGTAGCGAACGCATCCGCACCTACAACTTCCCCGAGAACCGGATCACCGATCACCGAATCGGCTACAAGTCCCACAACCTCGACCAGGTCCTCGATGGCGATCTGGACGCTCTATTCGACGCACTGGCTGCCGCTGACAAACAGGCCCGGCTGCAGCAGTCATGACCTCGCTGCGCCACGCGATCGACTCCGCTGCGGCGCTTCTTGCCGAAGCCGGGATCGACTCTGCACGTGGTGATGCCGAATGGTTGGCCGCTCACCTGACCGGCACCGACCGCGGTCTGCTGTACCTGCCTGGCGATCCGCTTGATACCGATGCTCTCGGTCAGTACCAAGACATGGTGACCGCCCGATCACGCAGGGTGCCGTTGCAGCATCTCATCGGCACGGTGCAGTTTGGGCCGGTGGAGTTGCAGGTCGGTCCGGGTGTCTTCGTGCCGCGCCCAGAGACCGAGGCAGTGTTGGAATGGGCTGGTGCACAACAGCTTTCCGAAGACCCCGTCATTGTTGACCTGTGTACCGGATCCGGCGCGTTGGCAGTCGCGTTGGCCAACCGTTGGCCCGCGGCGCGGATTCTTGGCGTCGACGATTCGGCCGCTGCGCTCGAGTACGCACACCGCAATTCCGTGGGCACCAAGGTGGAACTGGTGCGAGCCGATGTCACCACTCCGGGGCTGATGCCCGAACTCGATGGACAGGTCGACCTCGTGGTGGCCAACCCGCCATACATTCCCGACGGCGCTGTTCTGGAACCTGAAGTAGCACAGCATGATCCGCATCGTGCGCTGTTTGGAGGGCCGAACGGGATGGCGGTGATACCCCACGTCGTACGGCTGGCCGGCCGTTGGTTGCGTCCCGGCGGGCGGTTCGCCGTCGAACACGACGACACCACCGCGCGGCAGACCGTTGAATGTATCGAAAGCGCAGGCGTTTTCGAGGACATCGTGGCTCGGCAAGATCTGGCCGGACGGCCAAGGTTCGTGACCGCCGTCAAGAGGCTGGTTCGGTGACAGCTGCGGTGAGGATGCGGGGCGAAGCGAATGCGAAGGAGGGCCAGCGCCCATGAGTGAGGTGTTCGACTGCGCCGACCCCGACCAGCGTTCCAACGGGATCGCTTCTGCGGCAGGGGCGCTCAAAGCCGGTCGGCTGGTCGTAATGCCGACGGACACCGTCTATGGGATCGGTGCCGACGCATTCGACAGTGCCGCGGTGAACGCGCTGCTGTCAGCCAAGGGGCGCGGGCGCGATATGCCGGTGGGCGTGCTGGTGGGCTCCTGGCACACCATCGAGGGGCTGGTTTTCTCGATGCCCGCTGGAGCGCGTGAACTGATCCGTGCATTCTGGCCGGGCGCCTTGAGCCTGGTTGTGGTGCAAGCGCCGTCCCTGCAGTGGGACCTCGGCAACGCGCACGGCACCGTGATGCTGCGCATGCCGTTGCACCCGGTGGCCATCGAGTTGTTGCGCCAGGTGGGCCCCATGGCGGTTTCCAGCGCCAACGTCTCGGGGCAGCCGCCGGCGGTCGACGTCGCGGATGCACGTAATCAGTTCGGCGATCTGGTCGACGTCTACCTGGATGGTGGTCCCGCGGCGCAGCAGGCCGCCTCGACGATCGTCGACCTCACCGGGGCCCCGCGCATCCTGCGTCCGGGACCGGTCAGCGCCGAGCGGATCGCTGACGTGCTCGGAGTGGACGCGACAACGCTGACCGCATAGCACCGTCGTGGTGGCTGCCGCTGGGCGCTGCGGCCGGGCGCGGCTATTCGGGTTCTCAGGTTGGTGAAGTAGGGTCTCGTGGTGTCCAGCGTTGCCGACGGCTTGCTCGCCCTTTCGGTTCGCAGCGCCGGTGTCCCGCTGCGTGAGCTTGCGCTCGTCGGGTTAACCGCAGCGATCATCACGTATTTCGCGACCGGGCCGGTTCGCGTCTTGGCGACTCGCCTGGGCGCGGTCGCCTACCCGCGCGAACGCGACGTCCACGTGACACCCACCCCTCGCATGGGTGGGCTGGCGATGTTCCTCGGGGTGCTCGCCGCGGTCTTTCTCGCCTCCCAACTTCCCGCCCTCACCCGCGGGTTCGTCTATTCGACCGGCATGCCCGCGGTGCTCGTCGCGGGTGCGGTGATCATGGGTATCGGTCTGATCGATGACAGGTGGGGTCTGGATGCCCTGACGAAGTTTGCCGGTCAGATCACCGCAGCTAGCGTGCTGGTCACCATGGGCGTCGCCTGGAGCGTGCTCTACATCCCGCTGGGTGGTGTCGGGACCATCGTCTTGGACCAAGCCTCGTCCATTTTGCTCACCCTCGCGTTGACCGTGTCCATCGTCAACGCCATGAACTTCGTCGACGGACTCGATGGGCTGGCGGCTGGGCTGGGCCTCATCACGGCCTTGGCGATCTGCACCTTCTCGGTGGGGTTGCTTCGTGACCATGGCGGCGACGTACTGTTCTATCCGCCAGCGGTGATCTCGGTGGTGCTCGCAGGGGCCTGTCTCGGGTTCTTGCCGCACAATTTCCACCGAGCCAAGATCTTCATGGGCGATTCCGGTTCGATGCTGGTCGGGTTGATGCTGGCCGCGGCCTCCACCACCGCCGCGGGGCCCATCTCCCAGAACGCCTACGGGGCCCGGGACGTGTTTGCCCTGCTATCGCCGTTCTTGCTGGTGGTGGCGGTGATGTTCGTGCCGATGCTGGACCTGTTACTGGCAATCGTGCGCCGCACCCGCGCCGGACGAAGCGCATTCAGCCCCGACAAGATGCATCTTCACCACCGCTTGCTGCAGATCGGCCATTCGCATCGCCGGGTCGTGCTGCTCATCTACCTATGGGTGGGCATCGTCGCCTTCGGGGCGGCCAGCACGATCTTCGTGGACCCTCGCCACACCGCGGCGGTGATGCTCGGCGCACTGGTAGTCGCCGGGGTTGTGACAGCGATCCCGTTGCTGCGTCGTCGCGACGACTACTACGACCCGGACTAGGGCACGTCTACGACAGGCGGTAGTAGTGGCATCTACCTTGTGGTACGGTCCTGGTAGAGCCCCGAAATAAACCTCGTGGGTTGCCGGCCCCCCGGCCCGGCGGATGCCTATCTGACCGCGCCAGTTAACGACCGACACAGGGAGCTACCCCTTGGGTGAAACCAGCCCAACCGTTGCGATACGCTCGGCGGGCCACCGATCAGTCGATCGGGCGGTTTCCGCTCCACTAACCGGGGATTGAGGTGCTGCAGTGACAACACCAGCGCAGGACGCGCCGTTGGTGTTTCCCTCTGTTGCTTTCCGTCCGGTTCGTCTATTGGTGATCAGCCTTGGACTCACCGCGGTTGCCACTGTGGTCGCCGGACTCGTCGGTCACCTGATGGTCGGAGTGTTTCTCGGCATTGGGCTGCTGCTCGGTTTGCTCAACGCCCTGTTGGTCCGGCGATCGGTGGAGTCGATCACCGGCCGGGACCACCCGCTGAAAAGGTCGATGGCACTCAACTCGGCCGCTCGGGTCGCGGTCATTACCATCATGGCGCTGATCATCGCGTATATTTTCCGGCCGGCCGGACTTGGCGTGGTGTTCGGGTTGGCGCTCTTCCAGCTGCTGCTGGTGGCATCCACGGCACTGCCGGTCTGGAAGAAGCTACGTACCGGGGACTTTGCGGCCGACGATGCGGAGAACCAGCCCGTCGGCTCGGACAGTGGCGTTTTCAAGGGATCGGAAGGGAGTACCGCCAGCGATGACTGAGTCGATCCTGGCTGCCCAGATTGAGGTCGGCGAGCACCACACCGCGACCTGGCTGGGCATGACCGTCAACACCGACACGGTGCTGTCGACGGCGATCGCCGCGCTCATTGTGCTCGCGTTGGCGTTCTACCTGCGCTCCAAGGTCACCTCGACCGCGGTGCCCGGTGGGGTGCAGCTGTTCTTCGAAGCGATCACCATCCAGATGCGCGGCCAGGTCGAAAGCGCAATCGGGATGCGGATCGCGCCCTTTGTGCTGCCGCTCGCGGTAACCATCTTCGTCTTCATCTTGATCTCGAACTGGCTGTCAGTCCTCCCGGTGCAGTACACCGACGAACACGGGCAGACCACCGAGTTGCTCAAGCCCGCGGCCGCAGACATCAACTACGTGCTGGCGCTGGCGCTGTTCGTCTTCGTCTGCTACCACGCGGCCGGCTTCTGGCGTCGCGGCATCGTCGGCCACCCCATCAAGCTGCTCAAGGGGCACGTGGCAATCCTGGCGCCGATCAACCTCGTCGAAGAAATCGCCAAGCCGATCTCGCTGTCGCTGCGTCTTTTCGGCAATATCTTTGCCGGCGGAATTTTGGTCGCGCTCATCGCGCTCTTCCCGCCCTACATCATGTGGGCACCGAATGCAA
Source organism: Mycobacterium marinum (assembly GCF_003391395.1). Taxonomy (NCBI): domain Bacteria; kingdom Bacillati; phylum Actinomycetota; class Actinomycetes; order Mycobacteriales; family Mycobacteriaceae; genus Mycobacterium; species Mycobacterium marinum. Next base: position 4,858,887 of record NZ_CP024190.1, on the reverse strand, counting down.
TCTGGAAGTCCTTTGACTTGTTCGTCGGCGCGATCCAGGCCTTCATTTTCGCGCTGTTGACGATCTTGTACTTCAGCCAAGCAATGGAGCTAGAAGAGGACCACCACTAATACTGCGAGAAACTGCCTAGAAAATCCCGACCCCATACCAGTACCGGAACCTGGTAAACCGCTACCAGAGTTATCAAGGAGGATAAAGTAATGGACCCCACTATCGCTGCCGGCGCCCTCATCGGCGGTGGACTCATCATGGCTGGTGGCGCGATCGGCGCCGGTATCGGTGACGGTATCGCCGGTAACGCTCTGATCTCCGGCGTTGCCCGCCAACCCGAGGCGCAGGGACGGCTGTTCACGCCGTTCTTCATCACCGTCGGTCTGGTTGAGGCCGCCTACTTTATCAACCTGGCGTTCATGGCGCTGTTCGTCTTCGCCACGCCCGTTAAGTAATTCGGCAGCTGTAACCGTTGAAATGGTTGTGATGGGTAGTAATGGATGACGTGAACTCTATTGTCCTGGCTGCGGGCCAGGCAGCAGAGGAAGGCGGCACAAACAACTTCCTCGTTCCCAACGGGACGTTTTTCTTCGTGCTGGCCATCTTCTTGGTGGTGCTTGCGGTCATCGGCACATTTGTCGTACCGCCGATCCTGAAGGTGTTGCGTGAACGCGACGCCATGGTTGCCAAGACGCTGGCCGACAACAAGAAATCGGCCGAGCAGTTCACGGCCGCCCAGGCGGACTACGAGGCAGCCATGGCCGAAGCCCGGGTACAGGCGTCGTCCTATCGGGACAACGCCCGGGCCGAGGGTCGTAAGGTCGTCGAGGATGCGCGTGCCCACGCTGAACAGGAAGTGGCATCGACATTGCAGCAGGCCAACGAGCAACTGAAGCGCGAGAGGGACGCTGTGGAACTGGATTTGCGTGCCAACGTGGGAACAATGTCGGCGACGCTGGCCAGCCGGATCGTCGGTGTCGACGTGACTACTCCAGCTGCGACGGGGTAGCAAACCATGTCGACATTCATCGGACAGCTAGTTGGTTTCGCGGCCATCGTTTTTCTGGTGTGGCGTTACGTCGTGCCGCCCGTGCGGCGCATGATGGCAGCCCGCCAGGACACGGTTCGGCAGCAACTGGCAGACGCGGCTACCGCCGCCGAGCGGCTCACGGAGTCGACCACCGCGCACAGTAAAGCGGTGGAGGCCGCCAAGGCGGAGGCTGAGCAGGTCGTCGAAGAGGCCAAGGAAGATGCCAAGCGCATCACGGCGCAGATGCAGACCCAGGCGGGTGTCGAAGCCGAACGGATCAAGGTCCAAGGTTCTCGTCAGGTCGAGCTGCTCCGAACTCAGCTGACCCGTCAGCTGCGCTTGGAGCTGGGCCACGAATCAGTCCGCCAGGCAAGCGAATTGGTGCGCAATTACGTTGCCGACCCGGCGCAGCAGGCGGCCACGGTCGACCGCTTCCTCGACGAGCTCGACGCGATGGCGCCGGCAGCGGCAGAAGTCGAGCGTCCGGTGGCGGCCAAGATGCGGTCGGCCAGCCGGCGGGCGCTGGGCAGCTTGGTCGACAAGGGCGCCGGTTTGGCCAAGGGCCTGGACAATGCGGCACTTTCCGCTCTGGCCAGCGACCTCGTGTCGGTAGCCCAACTGCTACAACGCGAAGTCACCGTCACCCGCTACCTCACGGTGCCCGCCGAAGACGCAGCACCCAGGATTCGGCTGTTGGAGCGGCTGATATCCGGCCAGGTCGGCAATCCCGCGCTGGATGTACTGCGAGCCGCCGTCACGGAGCGGTGGTCGGCAAGCTCCGATCTGATCGACGCCATCGAGCACGTGTCTCGGCAGGCCCTTCTGGAAGTCGCCGAGCGTGACGGACAGGTCGACGAGGTCGAGGACCAGCTGTTCCGGTTCTCCCGCATCTTGGACGCGCAACCGCGCCTCTCCATCTTGCTCGGCGACTATGTGGTTCCGGCCGAGGGCCGAGTTGGATTGCTGCGCAAAGTCCTCGACAGCGCGGGCGACATCAGTCCGATTGCAGTCGCATTGCTGTCCCAGACGGTCGAACTCCTGCGAGGTCAGCCGGCCGAGGACGCCGTGCTGCTGTTGGCCGAGGTGGCCGTGGCCCGCCGCGGGGAAGTTGTCGCACAAGTCAGCGCGGCCGCCGAGCTCAGCGATTCGCAGCGCACCCGCGTTACTGAGGTGCTGAGTCGCATCTACGGTCACCCCGTGACCGTGCAGCTCCAAACGGATCCCACGTTGTTGGGGGGTCTGTCGATTGCCGTGGGTGACGAAGTGATCGACGGAACGCTCTCGTCGCGTTTGACCGCTGCCGAGGCTCAGTTGCCTGATTGATGACGAAGCCCGACTGAACACGAACCAGCCAGCACAACCCAAAAGTAGGAAGACAGCAGCCATGGCCGAGTTGACAATCTCCGCTAATGACATTCAGAGCGCGGTCGAAGAGTACGTAGGCTCCTTCACCGCGGATACCTCCCGCGAGGAAGTCGGCACCGTTGTCGACGCCGGGGACGGTATCGCGCACGTCGAAGGTTTACCGTCCGTGATGACGCAGGAGCTGCTCGAGTTCCCCGGCGGTGTGCTCGGCGTGGCCCTCAACCTCGACGAACACAGTGTTGGCGCGGTGATCCTGGGTAACTTCGAGAAGATCGAAGAAGGCCAGCAGGTCAAGCGCACCGGCGAGGTGTTGTCGGTTCCCGTCGGCGACGCCTTCTTGGGGCGGGTGGTCAACCCGCTCGGACAGCCGATCGATGGCCGGGGAGACATCGAGGCCGAGACGCGGCGGGCCCTCGAGTTGCAAGCACCGTCGGTGGTTCAGCGTCAAAGCGTCAAGGAACCGCTGCAGACCGGCATCAAGGCGATCGACGCCATGACCCCGATCGGCCGCGGTCAGCGTCAGCTGATCATCGGCGACCGCAAGACCGGCAAGACCGCGGTCTGCGTCGACACCATCCTCAACCAGCGCCAGAACTGGGAGACCGGTGATCCCAAGAAGCAGGTGCGCTGCGTATACGTGGCCATCGGGCAGAAGGGCACCACGATCGCTTCGGTGCGGCGCGCCCTGGAAGAGGGCGGCGCGATGGACTACACGACCATCGTCGCGGCCCCCGCGTCGGACTCCGCCGGCTTCAAATGGCTTGCCCCTTACACTGGTTCGGCCGTCGCTCAGCACTGGATGTACGCCGGTAAGCACGTCCTGATCGTCTTCGACGATCTGACTAAGCAGGCCGAGGCATACCGGGCGATCTCGCTGCTGCTGCGCCGTCCGCCTGGCCGTGAGGCATATCCGGGCGACGTGTTCTATCTGCACTCGCGGCTCCTGGAGCGCTGCGCAAAGCTGTCCGACGAACTCGGTGGCGGCTCGTTGACCGGTCTTCCGATCATCGAGACCAAGGCCAACGACATCTCGGCCTACATCCCGACCAACGTCATTTCGATTACGGACGGGCAGTGCTTCCTCGAGACCGATCTGTTCAACCAGGGCGTTCGCCCGGCCATCAACGTCGGCGTCTCGGTGTCCCGAGTCGGTGGTGCGGCACAGATCAAGGCAATGAAAGAGGTGGCGGGAAGCCTCCGTCTGGACCTGTCGCAGTACCGCGAGCTGGAAGCCTTTGCCGCTTTCGCCTCCGACCTTGACGCCACGTCGAAGGCACAGCTGGACCGCGGTGCCCGGCTGGTAGAGCTGCTCAAGCAGCCGCAGTACCAGCCGATGCCCGTCGAAGAGCAGGTCGTTTCCATCTTCCTGGGCACCGGCGGTCACCTGGACTCGGTGCCCGTCGAGGACGTCCGGCGTTTCGAAACCGAACTGCTGGACCACATTCGGGCCTCCGAAGAGACACTGCTGAGCACCATCCGTGACACGCAGAAGCTCACCGAGGAAACTGAGGAAGCACTGACGAAAGTGATCAACCACTTCAAGAAGGGCTTCGCGTCGTCCAGTGGTGAATCCGTGGTCCCCGACGAGCATGTCGAGGCCATGGATGAGGGAGAGCTGGGCAAAGAATCGGTGAAGGTCAAGAAGCCCGCGCCGCAGAAGAAGAAATAGCACACATAGGTATATGAGATGGCTGCCACACTTCGCGAACTGCGCGGACGGATCCGCTCGGCCGGATCGATCAAGAAGATCACCAAGGCTCAGGAGCTGATCGCGACGTCGCGCATCGCCAGGGCGCAGGCTCGACTCGAGTCCGCCCGGCCCTACGCCGACCAGATCACTCAGATGCTCACCACCCTGGCTGCGGACGCTGCTCTCGACCATCCCTTGTTGGTTGAGCACCCGGAGCCGAAGCGGGCGGGGGTTTTGGTGGTGTCCTCTGACCGCGGTCTATGCGGTGCGTACAACGCCAATGTCTTCCGGCGTTCCGAGGAACTCTTCTCACTTCTGCGTGAGGAGGGCAAGCAACCGGTTCTCTACGTTGTGGGCCGCAAGGCGTTGGCTTACTACACATTCCGCAATTGGGACATCGCCCAATCGTGGACGGGTTTCTCCGAGCAGCCGAAGTACGAGAATGCCGCGGAGATCGCTTCCACGCTGGTAGATGCGTTCATGCTGGGCGCTGGCGAAGGCGAGGACTTGCAGTCCGACAACGAGCAGAGCGTTGACGAACTGCACATCGTGTTCACCGAGTTCAAATCGATGCTGTCGCAGTCGACCGAGGCACGCCGGATGGCACCCATGGTCGTGGAGTACGTCGAGGAAACCGGCCCGAGGACGCTCTACTCATTTGAACCGGATGCGACCACGCTGTTCGAGTCTCTTTTGCCGAGGTATCTGACTACCCGCGTGTATGCGGCAATGCTCGAATCTGCGGCATCGGAGCTAGCGTCGCGTCAGCGGGCGATGAAGTCGGCGACCGATAACGCCGACGACCTGATCAAGGCGCTGACACTGATGGCAAACCGGGAGCGCCAGGCCCAGATCACCCAGGAGATTAGCGAAATCGTCGGTGGCGCAAACGCGCTGGCGGACGCTCGCTAGACAGGCCCACGAGGAAGCGAAGAAAGATATGACTGTTACAGCCGAAAAGACTGACAAGTCTGCAAGTTCAGAGACCAGCGGCCGCGTGGTGCGGGTCACCGGGCCGGTCGTCGACGTCGAGTTCCCCCGCGGTTCTGTTCCCGAGCTGTTTAACGCTCTGCATGCGAAGATCGACTTCGGGTCGCTCGCAAAAACCCTCACGTTGGAGGTGGCGCAGCACCTCGGCGACAGCTTGGTGCGCACGATCTCGCTGCAACCCACCGACGGCCTGGTCCGTGGTACGGAGGTCACTGACACGGGCCGACCGATCTCGGTTCCAGTCGGTGAGAGTGTCAAGGGTCACGTTTTCAACGCGCTCGGGGACTGCTTGGATGAACCCGGCTACGGAGAAGACTTCGAGCACTGGTCGATTCACCGCAAGCCGCCGGCCTTCGAGGACCTCGAGCCTCGCACCGAGATGCTCGAGACCGGCCTGAAGGTCGTCGACCTGCTGACTCCATATGTGCGTGGTGGCAAGATCGCGCTGTTCGGCGGTGCCGGCGTGGGCAAGACGGTGCTGATCCAGGAGATGATCAACCGTATCGCTCGTAACTTCGGTGGTACGTCGGTGTTCGCCGGCGTGGGGGAGCGCACCCGTGAGGGCAACGACCTGTGGGTCGAGCTCCAGGAAGCCAACGTGCTAAAGGACACCGCGCTGGTGTTCGGCCAGATGGACGAGCCGCCCGGCACCCGTATGCGCGTTGCGCTGTCCGCGCTGACCATGGCGGAGTGGTTCCGCGATGAGGCCGGCCAGGACGTGCTGCTGTTCATCGACAACATCTTCCGGTTCACCCAGGCCGGCTCGGAGGTGTCCACACTGCTGGGCCGCATGCCGTCAGCCGTGGGTTACCAGCCCACGCTGGCTGACGAGATGGGCGAGCTGCAGGAGCGAATCACTTCGACGCGGGGACGCTCGATTACGTCGATGCAGGCCGTCTATGTGCCCGCCGACGACTACACCGACCCGGCGCCGGCCACCACGTTCGCGCACCTGGACGCCACCACCGAGCTCTCGCGTGCGGTGTTCTCCAAGGGCATCTTCCCCGCGGTGGACCCGCTGGCATCCAGCTCGACCATCCTGGACCCCGGTGTGGTTGGTGACGAGCACTATCGGGTGGCGCAGGAAGTCATCCGAATCCTGCAGCGCTACAAGGACCTTCAGGACATCATTGCGATTCTGGGTATCGACGAGCTGTCCGAAGAGGACAAGCAGCTGGTCAACCGGGCCCGCCGGATCGAGCGGTTCCTGTCCCAGAACATGATGGCGGCCGAGCAGTTCACTGGTCAGCCGGGTTCGACGGTGCCGGTCAAGGAGACCATCGAGGCGTTTGACCGGTTGTGCAAGGGCGAGTTCGACCACGTGCCTGAGCAGGCGTTCTTCCTCATCGGTGGGCTCGACGACTTGGCTAAGAAGGCCGAGAGCCTCGGCGCCAAACTGTAGTGGCTGGTCTCCTGCTAAGTCGAAAGGTGGTGTGACATGGCCGAATTGAACGTCGAGATCGTTGCTGTTGATCGGAAGATCTGGTCGGGCGCGGGAACGTTTCTTTTCACCCGCACTACCGTCGGTGAGATCGGAATTCTCCCGAACCATATCCCGTTGGTGGCCCAGTTGGTCGACGACGCGATGGTGCGCGTTGAACGCGACGGCGACAAGGATCTGCGGATCGCAGTGGACGGTGGCTTCATGTCGGTGACGGACGCCGGGGTCAGCATTCTGGCTGAATCCGCGGAGTTCGAGTCCGAGATCGATGAGGCTGTGGCGAGGCAGGACTCCGAATCCGACGATCCCCGTACCGCCGCCAGGGGTCGCGCTAGATTGCGCGCCGTCGGCGCGATCGACTAACAGCCCGGTGAGCGCGCCCATGGTCGGCATGGTCGTGCTGGTTGTCCTGTTGGGTATGGCGGTGCTTGCGCTGAGCTACCGGTTATGGAAGCTGCGCCAGGGCGGCACCGCCGGGATCATGCGTGATATCCCGGCTATCGGAGGGCACGGGTGGCGTCACGGCGTCATCCGCTACCGCGGCGGCGAAGCGCGGTTCTACCGCTTGTCGAGTTTGCGCTTATGGCCAGATCGGCGGCTCAGCCGACGAGGTGTCGAGATCATCGCTCGGCGGGGACCCCGCGGCGACGAGTATGACATCATGACCGACAAGATCGTGGTTCTCGAACTGCGCGACAGCAGCCAGGACCGCAGACCCGGCTCCGAACTCGCGCTCGATCAGGGTGCGTTGACCGCATTTCTGTCTTGGCTCGAGTCTCGTCCTTCGCCTCGTGCCCAAAAGCGAAGCCGCTGACGGCTCTCGTTCGCGCGGTAAGTAGCGGCCCGAACAGTGGCTGCTCGACGCGCCGGTCGGCAGTTCCTGTTGGAGCGCTTAGCTTCTGATCTATCCGGCGCCGGGCCTGTTGCCGCCCGGTCGCCACAGCACGTCGCCGTCCGGGTTGGCGGCTCGCGCCAGAATAAACAGTAGATCCGAGAGCCGGTTCAGATATTTCGCGGGCAGCGCACTGACGCCTTCGGGGTCCGCTTCGACAGCGGCCCAGGCTGACCTCTCGGCCCGCCGTGCGACTGTCCGGGCGACGTGCAGCAGTGCGGACAAAGGCGAACCACCCGGCAGCACAAAGGAATTCAAGGCGGGCAGGGTCTCGTTATATTTGTCACACCAGCCCTCGAGCCGTTGGATGTAGGCCTCGGTGATGCGCAGCGCAGCGTGCTCTGGCTGGTCTTGGGAGCGTTTCAGCGGTGTCGATAGGTCCGCGCCGGCGTCGAACAAGTCGTTTTGGAGCTGCCGCAACACGTCGGCGAGTTGTGGATCGGGGCTGCCCATCGCGACTGCAACGCCGATCGCGGAGTTGGCTTCGTCACAGTCTGCGTAGGCCACCAGGCGCGGATCGTTCTTGGAAACCCTGGAGAAGTCACTCAATCCTGTAGTTCCGTCGTCGCCGGTCCGGGTGTAGATACGGGTCAGATGGATCGCCATGATCAAACGGTACCCGGATGACTTACCTGGTTGACTGACAAGCTGATAGCGCTTCACTAGACTGACGCGGGTGGCGGAGCGATTCGTGGTCACCGGTGGGAACCGGTTGTCAGGCGAAGTCGCTGTTGGGGGCGCTAAAAACAGTGTGCTCAAGCTCATGGCGGCGACGCTGCTGGCCGAGGGAACCAGCACAATCACCAACTGCCCCGACATCCTCGATGTGCCGCTGATGGCAGAGGTGTTGCGCGGGCTCGGCGCCACCGTCGAACTCGACGGAGATGTGGCCCGCATTACCTCGCCCGACGAGCCGAAATACGACGCAGACTTCGCCGCAGTGCGGCAGTTTCGGGCTTCCGTATGTGTGCTCGGCCCCCTGGTCGGACGATGTAAACGGGCCAAGGTTGCGCTGCCGGGCGGAGATGCGATCGGGTCCCGGCCGTTGGACATGCACCAGGCTGGCCTGCGTCAACTGGGCGCGCAGTGCAATATCGAGCATGGGTGTGTGGTGGCCCAGGCAGACACCCTGCGCGGCGCGGAGATTCAGCTGGAATTCCCCTCGGTCGGGGCTACCGAGAACATCTTGATGGCCGCGGTGGTCGCCGAGGGCGTGACGACCATCCACAATGCGGCGCGCGAGCCCGATGTGGTTGACCTGTGCACGATGCTCAATCAGATGGGGGCGCAGATCGAGGGTGCCGGCTCGCCGACGATGACGATTACCGGCGTTCCCCGATTGCACCCGACCGAGCACCGTGTGATTGGCGACCGCATCGTCGCCGCTACCTGGGGTATCGCTGCGGCGATGACCCGTGGCGACATCACCGTGACGGGTATTGATCCATCGCATCTGCAGCTGGTTTTGCACAAGTTGTACGACGCCGGTGCCACCGTTACGCAGACCGACGACAGTTTTCGCATCGTGCAGTACGAGCGGCCCAAGGCTGTCAATGTCGCGACCTTGCCGTTTCCGGGGTTTCCGACCGATCTGCAGCCAATGGCGATCGCGCTGGCGTCGATCGCCGACGGCACGTCGATGATCACCGAGAACGTGTTCGAGGCCAGGTTCCGATTCGTTGAAGAGATGATCAGGCTGGGAGCGGACGCCCGCACCGACGGACACCATGCCGTGGTGCGTGGTCTGCCTCAGTTGTCGAGCGCTCCAGTCTGGTGTTCCGACATCCGCGCCGGCGCCGGTTTGGTGTTGGCGGGCTTGGTCGCTGACGGAGATACCGAGGTTCACGACGTGTTCCACATCGACCGTGGCTACCCACTTTTCGTCGAGTACCTGGGGATTTTGGGAGCGGAGATTGAGCGGGTACAGTAGCCAAGGCCAAGCTCGAAGGCGCGGACTTCACTGAGAAGATCGAAAATCCGGGTTTGACTTTCCTGCCGGATCTGTATTAAGCTGGCAGGGTTGCCCCGAAGAGGGGCGAGTGCAAGTAAGAAATGTTGTTTGAGAACTCAATAGTGTGTTTGGTGTTATGTTTTGTTGTTGTTTTTTGACTACACCTTATCACCCCCGTGTGAGGGAGTAGTCGTTTTTTTAGATGCCAGTTGATTGGCGTCTTGTCAGGTATCTCTGATTGTGAATTCACCTCGTTATCGAGGGGTTTTTGTTTGGAGAGTTTGATCCTGGCTCAGGACGAACGCTGGCGGCGTGCTTAACACATGCAAGTCGAACGGAAAGGTCTCTTCGGAGATACTCGAGTGGCGAACGGGTGAGTAACACGTGGGCGATCTGCCCTGCACTTCGGGATAAGCCTGGGAAACTGGGTCTAATACCGGATAGGACCACGGGATTCATGTCCTGTGGTGGAAAGCTTTTGCGGTGTGGGATGGGCCCGCGGCCTATCAGCTTGTTGGTGGGGTAACGGCCTACCAAGGCGACGACGGGTAGCCGGCCTGAGAGGGTGTCCGGCCACACTGGGACTGAGATACGGCCCAGACTCCTACGGGAGGCAGCAGTGGGGAATATTGCACAATGGGCGCAAGCCTGATGCAGCGACGCCGCGTGGGGGATGACGGCCTTCGGGTTGTAAACCTCTTTCACCATCGACGAAGGTTCGGGTTTTCTCGGATTGACGGTAGGTGGAGAAGAAGCACCGGCCAACTACGTGCCAGCAGCCGCGGTAATACGTAGGGTGCGAGCGTTGTCCGGAATTACTGGGCGTAAAGAGCTCGTAGGTGGTTTGTCGCGTTGTTCGTGAAATCTCACGGCTTAACTGTGAGCGTGCGGGCGATACGGGCAGACTAGAGTACTGCAGGGGAGACTGGAATTCCTGGTGTAGCGGTGGAATGCGCAGATATCAGGAGGAACACCGGTGGCGAAGGCGGGTCTCTGGGCAGTAACTGACGCTGAGGAGCGAAAGCGTGGGGAGCGAACAGGATTAGATACCCTGGTAGTCCACGCCGTAAACGGTGGGTACTAGGTGTGGGTTTCCTTCCTTGGGATCCGTGCCGTAGCTAACGCATTAAGTACCCCGCCTGGGGAGTACGGCCGCAAGGCTAAAACTCAAAGGAATTGACGGGGGCCCGCACAAGCGGCGGAGCATGTGGATTAATTCGATGCAACGCGAAGAACCTTACCTGGGTTTGACATGCACAGGACGCGTCTAGAGATAGGCGTTCCCTTGTGGCCTGTGTGCAGGTGGTGCATGGCTGTCGTCAGCTCGTGTCGTGAGATGTTGGGTTAAGTCCCGCAACGAGCGCAACCCTTGTCTCATGTTGCCAGCACGTAATGGTGGGGACTCGTGAGAGACTGCCGGGGTCAACTCGGAGGAAGGTGGGGATGACGTCAAGTCATCATGCCCCTTATGTCCAGGGCTTCACACATGCTACAATGGCCGGTACAAAGGGCTGCGATGCCGCGAGGTTAAGCGAATCCTTTAAAGCCGGTCTCAGTTCGGATCGGGGTCTGCAACTCGACCCCGTGAAGTCGGAGTCGCTAGTAATCGCAGATCAGCAACGCTGCGGTGAATACGTTCCCGGGCCTTGTACACACCGCCCGTCACGTCATGAAAGTCGGTAACACCCGAAGCCAGTGGCCTAACCCTTTGGGAGGGAGCTGTCGAAGGTGGGATCGGCGATTGGGACGAAGTCGTAACAAGGTAGCCGTACCGGAAGGTGCGGCTGGATCACCTCCTTTCTAAGGAGCACCACGAGAAACACTCCAATTGGTGGGGTGTAAGCCGTGAGGGGTTCTCGTCTGTAGTGGACGGAAGCCGGGTGCACAACAACAAGCAAGCCAGACACACTATTGGGTCCTGAGGCAACATCTCTGTTGGTTTCGGGATGTTGTCCCACCATCTTGGTGGTGGGGTGTGGTGTTTGAGAATTGGATAGTGGTTGCGAGCATCAATTGGATGCGCTGCCTTTTGGTGGCGTGTTCTGTTGTGCAATTTTATTCTTTGGTTTTTGTGTTTATAAGTGTCTAAGGGCGCATGGTGGATGCCTTGGCATCGAGAGCCGATGAAGGACGTGGGAGGCTGCGATATGCCTCGGGGAGCTGTCAACCTAGCGTGGATCCGAGGATTTCCGAATGGGGAAACCCAGCACGAGTGATGTCGTGTTACCCGCACCTGAATATATAGGGTGCGGGGGGGAACGCGGGGAAGTGAAACATCTCAGTACCCGTAGGAAAAGAAAACAATTGTGATTCCGTAAGTAGTGGCGAGCGAACGCGGAAAATGGCTAAACCGCACGCATGTTTAACCGGGTAGGGGTTGTGTGTGCGGGGTTGTGGGAATGATATGTCTCAGCTCTACCTGGCTGAGAGGCAGTCAGAAAGTGTCGCAGTTAACGGAAATGGCCTGGGATGGTCTGCCGTAGACGGTGAGAGCCCGGTACGTGAAAACCCGGCACCTGCCTAGTATCAACTCCCGAGTAGCAGCGGGCCCGTGGAATCTGCTGTGAATCTGCCGGGACCACCCGGTAAGCCTAAATACTACTCGATGACCGATAGCGGATTAGTACCGTGAGGGAATGGTGAAAAGTACCCCGGGAGGGGAGTGAAAGAGTACCTGAAACCGTGCGCCTACAATCCGTCAGAGCCTCCTCGTGGGGTGATGGCGTGCCTTTTGAAGAATGAGCCTGCGAGTCAGGGACATGTCGCGAGGTTAACCCGAGTGGGGTAGCCGCAGCGAAAGCGAGTCTGAATAGGGCGTATCCCCGTAAGGGGTGTAGTGGCATGTTCTGGACCCGAAGCGGAGTGATCTACCCATGGCCAGGGTGAAGCGCGGGTAAGACCGCGTGGAGGCCCGAACCCACTTAGGTTGAAGACTGAGGGGATGAGCTGTGGGTAGGGGTGAAAGGCCAATCAAACTCCGTGATAGCTGGTTCTCCCCGAAATGCATTTAGGTGCAGCGTTGCGTGTTTCACCACGGAGGTAGAGCTACTGGATGGCCGATGGGCCCTACTAGGTTACTGACGTCAGCCAAACTCCGAATGCCGTGGTGTGAAGCGTGGCAGTGAGACGGCGGGGGATAAGCTCCGTACGTCGAGAGGGAAACAGCCCAGATCGCCGGCTAAGGCCCCAAAGCGTGTGCTAAGTGGAAAAGGATGTGCAGTCGCAGAGACAACCAGGAGGTTGGCTTAGAAGCAGCCACCCTTGAAAGAGTGCGTAATAGCTCACTGGTCAAGTGATTGTGCGCCGATAATGTAGCGGGGCTCAAGCACACCGCCGAAGCCGCGACAACCGCAAGGTTGGGTAGGGGAGCGTCCCTCATTCAGCGAAGCTGCCGGGTAACCGGTGGTGGAGGATGGGGGAGTGAGAATGCAGGCATGAGTAGCGATAAGGCAAGTGAGAACCTTGCCCGCCGAAAGACCAAGGGTTCCTGGGCCAGGCCAGTCCGCCCAGGGTGAGTCGGGACCTAAGGCGAGGCCGACAGGCGTAGTCGATGGACAACGGGTTGATATTCCCGTACCCGTGTGTGCGCGCCCGTGATGAATCAGCGGTACTAACCACCCAAAACCGGATCGATCATTCCCCTTCGGGGGCGTGGAGTTCCGGGGCTGCGTGGAACCTTCGTTGGTAGTAGTCAAGCGACGGGGTGACGCAGGAAGGCAGCCGTACCAGTCAGTGGTAATACTGGGGCAAGCCCGTAGGGAGAGCGATAGGCAAATCCGTCGCTCATTAATCCTGAGAGGTGATGCATAGCCGATTGAGGCGAATTCGGTCATCCTCTGCTGCCAAGAAAAGCCTCTAGCGAGCACACACACGGCCCGTACCCCAAACCAACACAGGTGGTCAGGTAGAGAATACCAAGGCGTACGAGATAACTATGGTTAAGGAACTCGGCAAAATGCCCCCGTAACTTCGGGAGAAGGGGGACCGGAATACCGTGAACACCCTTGCGGTGGGAGCGGGATTCGGTCGCAGAAACCAGTGGGGAGCGACTGTTTACTAAAAACACAGGTCCGTGCGAAGTCGCAAGACGATGTATACGGACTGACGCCTGCCCGGTGCTGGAAGGTTAAGAGGACCCGTTAACTCGTAAGGGTGAAGCGGAGAATTTAAGCCCCAGTAAACGGCGGTGGTAACTATAACCATCCTAAGGTAGCGAAATTCCTTGTCGGGTAAGTTCCGACCTGCACGAATGGCGTAACGACTTCCCAACTGTCTCAACCATAGACTCGGCGAAATTGCACTACGAGTAAAGATGCTCGTTACGCGCGGCAGGACGAAAAGACCCCGGGACCTTCACTACAACTTGGTATTGGTGTTCGGTTCGGTTTGTGTAGGATAGGTGGGAGACTGTGAAACTCCAACGCCAGTTGGGGCGGAGTCATTGTTGAAATACCACTCTGATCGTATTGGACACCTAACGTCGAACCCTGAATCGGGTTCACGGACAGTGCCTGGCGGGTAGTTTAACTGGGGCGGTTGCCTCCTAAAATGTAACGGAGGCGCCCAAAGGTTCCCTCAACCTGGACGGCAATCAGGTGACGAGTGTAAGTGCACAAGGGAGCTTGACTGCGAGACCTACAAGTCAAGCAGGGACGAAAGTCGGGACTAGTGATCCGGCACCTCTGAGTGGAAGGGGTGTCGCTCAACGGATAAAAGGTACCCCGGGGATAACAGGCTGATCTTCCCCAAGAGTCCATATCGACGGGATGGTTTGGCACCTCGATGTCGGCTCGTCGCATCCTGGGGCTGGAGCAGGTCCCAAGGGTTGGGCTGTTCGCCCATTAAAGCGGCACGCGAGCTGGGTTTAGAACGTCGTGAGACAGTTCGGTCTCTATCCGCCGCGCGCGTCAGAAACTTGAGGAAACCTGTCCCTAGTACGAGAGGACCGGGACGGACGAACCTCTGGTACACCAGTTGTCCCACCAGGGGCACCGCTGGATAGCCACGTTCGGAAAGGATAACCGCTGAAAGCATCTAAGCGGGAAACCTTCTCCAAGATCAGGTTTCTCACCCACTTGGTGGGATAAGGCCCCCCGCAGACCACGGGTTCGATAGGTCAGACCTGGAAGCACAGTAATGTGTGAAGGGAACTGGCACTAACCGGCCGAAAACTTACCAACACAAAAACGCCTCGCAACCACATATCCATGTTCTTAGACAATTACTGTCGAAGAACACCACACCCCCCATCAGCACAAATTTAAATAGAGTTACGGCGGCCACAGCGACAGGGAAACGCCCGGTCCCATTCCGAACCCGGAAGCTAAGCCTGTCAGCGCCGATGATACTGCCCAGCTCGGGTGGAAAAGTAGGACACCGCCGAACATACACAAAAACACCCCCATACTCTGGGGGTGTTTTTGCATGTCAACAATCGAATAACGTCAGATCCGCCCGCACAGTCAGATCCGCCGGCACACACGCCCTCTCCAACTCCAACAACGCCTGCTTCCGATCAAGGCCACCCCCATAGCCAGTAAGCCCCCCACTGGCACCAATCACACGATGACACGGAACAATCACCGCTACCGGATTACGGCCATTGGCCAGCCCAACCGCACGAGCCGCACCCCGCGCACCAATCCGCTCCGCAATTTCGCCATAGGAACGGGTTTCGCCGTAGGGAATCGTCAGCAGTGCCCGCCAGACACGTCGCTGGAACTCGGTCCCACGCAGGTCTAACGCCAGATCGAAGTCGAAACGCTCACCAGCGAAATAGGCGTCGAGTTGGCTCACCGCATCGGCGAACGCCTCATCATCAACTTCCCAGCCGACGCGGCTGGGTTCGTAGGTCTGGTCGACCATCCGCAGATTGGTCAACACGCCGTCATACCCGGCCAGGGTCAGCGGCCCTATTGGGCTATCAATGATGCGGTAGTGAGTCATGCAACCTCCCGTGGTGGCCAATCGTTCCAACCGCACAAGCCGCACCCCGCGCAACCAATAGCGGTGAGGTGCGAGCGGGGAGGCCTACGGGCCATGGTGGGGGCCTTACCAGTCCCCTCCGGAATTCGACCGTGGCTACCCACTTTTCGTCGAGTACCTGGGGATTTTGGGAGCGGAGATTGAGCGGGTACAGTAGCCAAGGCCAAGCTCGAAGGCGCGGACTTCACTGAGAAGATCGAAAATCCGGGTTTGACTTTCCTGCCGGATCTGTATTAAGCTGGCAGGGTTGCCCCGAAGAGGGGCGAGTGCAAGTAAGAAATGTTGTTTGAGAACTCAATAGTGTGTTTGGTGTTATGTTTTGTTGTTGTTTTTTGACTACACCTTATCACCCCCGTGTGAGGGAGTAGTCGTTTTTTTAGATGCCAGTTGATTGGCGTCTTGTCAGGTATCTCTGATTGTGAATTCACCTCGTTATCGAGGGGTTTTTGTTTGGAGAGTTTGATCCTGGCTCAGGACGAACGCTGGCGGCGTGCTTAACACATGCAAGTCGAACGGAAAGGTCTCTTCGGAGATACTCGAGTGGCGAACGGGTGAGTAACACGTGGGCGATCTGCCCTGCACTTCGGGATAAGCCTGGGAAACTGGGTCTAATACCGGATAGGACCACGGGATTCATGTCCTGTGGTGGAAAGCTTTTGCGGTGTGGGATGGGCCCGCGGCCTATCAGCTTGTTGGTGGGGTAACGGCCTACCAAGGCGACGACGGGTAGCCGGCCTGAGAGGGTGTCCGGCCACACTGGGACTGAGATACGGCCCAGACTCCTACGGGAGGCAGCAGTGGGGAATATTGCACAATGGGCGCAAGCCTGATGCAGCGACGCCGCGTGGGGGATGACGGCCTTCGGGTTGTAAACCTCTTTCACCATCGACGAAGGTTCGGGTTTTCTCGGATTGACGGTAGGTGGAGAAGAAGCACCGGCCAACTACGTGCCAGCAGCCGCGGTAATACGTAGGGTGCGAGCGTTGTCCGGAATTACTGGGCGTAAAGAGCTCGTAGGTGGTTTGTCGCGTTGTTCGTGAAATCTCACGGCTTAACTGTGAGCGTGCGGGCGATACGGGCAGACTAGAGTACTGCAGGGGAGACTGGAATTCCTGGTGTAGCGGTGGAATGCGCAGATATCAGGAGGAACACCGGTGGCGAAGGCGGGTCTCTGGGCAGTAACTGACGCTGAGGAGCGAAAGCGTGGGGAGCGAACAGGATTAGATACCCTGGTAGTCCACGCCGTAAACGGTGGGTACTAGGTGTGGGTTTCCTTCCTTGGGATCCGTGCCGTAGCTAACGCATTAAGTACCCCGCCTGGGGAGTACGGCCGCAAGGCTAAAACTCAAAGGAATTGACGGGGGCCCGCACAAGCGGCGGAGCATGTGGATTAATTCGATGCAACGCGAAGAACCTTACCTGGGTTTGACATGCACAGGACGCGTCTAGAGATAGGCGTTCCCTTGTGGCCTGTGTGCAGGTGGTGCATGGCTGTCGTCAGCTCGTGTCGTGAGATGTTGGGTTAAGTCCCGCAACGAGCGCAACCCTTGTCTCATGTTGCCAGCACGTAATGGTGGGGACTCGTGAGAGACTGCCGGGGTCAACTCGGAGGAAGGTGGGGATGACGTCAAGTCATCATGCCCCTTATGTCCAGGGCTTCACACATGCTACAATGGCCGGTACAAAGGGCTGCGATGCCGCGAGGTTAAGCGAATCCTTTAAAGCCGGTCTCAGTTCGGATCGGGGTCTGCAACTCGACCCCGTGAAGTCGGAGTCGCTAGTAATCGCAGATCAGCAACGCTGCGGTGAATACGTTCCCGGGCCTTGTACACACCGCCCGTCACGTCATGAAAGTCGGTAACACCCGAAGCCAGTGGCCTAACCCTTTGGGAGGGAGCTGTCGAAGGTGGGATCGGCGATTGGGACGAAGTCGTAACAAGGTAGCCGTACCGGAAGGTGCGGCTGGATCACCTCCTTTCTAAGGAGCACCACGAGAAACACTCCAATTGGTGGGGTGTAAGCCGTGAGGGGTTCTCGTCTGTAGTGGACGGAAGCCGGGTGCACAACAACAAGCAAGCCAGACACACTATTGGGTCCTGAGGCAACATCTCTGTTGGTTTCGGGATGTTGTCCCACCATCTTGGTGGTGGGGTGTGGTGTTTGAGAATTGGATAGTGGTTGCGAGCATCAATTGGATGCGCTGCCTTTTGGTGGCGTGTTCTGTTGTGCAATTTTATTCTTTGGTTTTTGTGTTTATAAGTGTCTAAGGGCGCATGGTGGATGCCTTGGCATCGAGAGCCGATGAAGGACGTGGGAGGCTGCGATATGCCTCGGGGAGCTGTCAACCTAGCGTGGATCCGAGGATTTCCGAATGGGGAAACCCAGCACGAGTGATGTCGTGTTACCCGCACCTGAATATATAGGGTGCGGGGGGGAACGCGGGGAAGTGAAACATCTCAGTACCCGTAGGAAAAGAAAACAATTGTGATTCCGTAAGTAGTGGCGAGCGAACGCGGAAAATGGCTAAACCGCACGCATGTTTAACCGGGTAGGGGTTGTGTGTGCGGGGTTGTGGGAATGATATGTCTCAGCTCTACCTGGCTGAGAGGCAGTCAGAAAGTGTCGCAGTTAACGGAAATGGCCTGGGATGGTCTGCCGTAGACGGTGAGAGCCCGGTACGTGAAAACCCGGCACCTGCCTAGTATCAACTCCCGAGTAGCAGCGGGCCCGTGGAATCTGCTGTGAATCTGCCGGGACCACCCGGTAAGCCTAAATACTACTCGATGACCGATAGCGGATTAGTACCGTGAGGGAATGGTGAAAAGTACCCCGGGAGGGGAGTGAAAGAGTACCTGAAACCGTGCGCCTACAATCCGTCAGAGCCTCCTCGTGGGGTGATGGCGTGCCTTTTGAAGAATGAGCCTGCGAGTCAGGGACATGTCGCGAGGTTAACCCGAGTGGGGTAGCCGCAGCGAAAGCGAGTCTGAATAGGGCGTATCCCCGTAAGGGGTGTAGTGGCATGTTCTGGACCCGAAGCGGAGTGATCTACCCATGGCCAGGGTGAAGCGCGGGTAAGACCGCGTGGAGGCCCGAACCCACTTAGGTTGAAGACTGAGGGGATGAGCTGTGGGTAGGGGTGAAAGGCCAATCAAACTCCGTGATAGCTGGTTCTCCCCGAAATGCATTTAGGTGCAGCGTTGCGTGTTTCACCACGGAGGTAGAGCTACTGGATGGCCGATGGGCCCTACTAGGTTACTGACGTCAGCCAAACTCCGAATGCCGTGGTGTGAAGCGTGGCAGTGAGACGGCGGGGGATAAGCTCCGTACGTCGAGAGGGAAACAGCCCAGATCGCCGGCTAAGGCCCCAAAGCGTGTGCTAAGTGGAAAAGGATGTGCAGTCGCAGAGACAACCAGGAGGTTGGCTTAGAAGCAGCCACCCTTGAAAGAGTGCGTAATAGCTCACTGGTCAAGTGATTGTGCGCCGATAATGTAGCGGGGCTCAAGCACACCGCCGAAGCCGCGACAACCGCAAGGTTGGGTAGGGGAGCGTCCCTCATTCAGCGAAGCTGCCGGGTAACCGGTGGTGGAGGATGGGGGAGTGAGAATGCAGGCATGAGTAGCGATAAGGCAAGTGAGAACCTTGCCCGCCGAAAGACCAAGGGTTCCTGGGCCAGGCCAGTCCGCCCAGGGTGAGTCGGGACCTAAGGCGAGGCCGACAGGCGTAGTCGATGGACAACGGGTTGATATTCCCGTACCCGTGTGTGCGCGCCCGTGATGAATCAGCGGTACTAACCACCCAAAACCGGATCGATCATTCCCCTTCGGGGGCGTGGAGTTCCGGGGCTGCGTGGAACCTTCGTTGGTAGTAGTCAAGCGACGGGGTGACGCAGGAAGGCAGCCGTACCAGTCAGTGGTAATACTGGGGCAAGCCCGTAGGGAGAGCGATAGGCAAATCCGTCGCTCATTAATCCTGAGAGGTGATGCATAGCCGATTGAGGCGAATTCGGTCATCCTCTGCTGCCAAGAAAAGCCTCTAGCGAGCACACACACGGCCCGTACCCCAAACCAACACAGGTGGTCAGGTAGAGAATACCAAGGCGTACGAGATAACTATGGTTAAGGAACTCGGCAAAATGCCCCCGTAACTTCGGGAGAAGGGGGACCGGAATACCGTGAACACCCTTGCGGTGGGAGCGGGATTCGGTCGCAGAAACCAGTGGGGAGCGACTGTTTACTAAAAACACAGGTCCGTGCGAAGTCGCAAGACGATGTATACGGACTGACGCCTGCCCGGTGCTGGAAGGTTAAGAGGACCCGTTAACTCGTAAGGGTGAAGCGGAGAATTTAAGCCCCAGTAAACGGCGGTGGTAACTATAACCATCCTAAGGTAGCGAAATTCCTTGTCGGGTAAGTTCCGACCTGCACGAATGGCGTAACGACTTCCCAACTGTCTCAACCATAGACTCGGCGAAATTGCACTACGAGTAAAGATGCTCGTTACGCGCGGCAGGACGAAAAGACCCCGGGACCTTCACTACAACTTGGTATTGGTGTTCGGTTCGGTTTGTGTAGGATAGGTGGGAGACTGTGAAACTCCAACGCCAGTTGGGGCGGAGTCATTGTTGAAATACCACTCTGATCGTATTGGACACCTAACGTCGAACCCTGAATCGGGTTCACGGACAGTGCCTGGCGGGTAGTTTAACTGGGGCGGTTGCCTCCTAAAATGTAACGGAGGCGCCCAAAGGTTCCCTCAACCTGGACGGCAATCAGGTGACGAGTGTAAGTGCACAAGGGAGCTTGACTGCGAGACCTACAAGTCAAGCAGGGACGAAAGTCGGGACTAGTGATCCGGCACCTCTGAGTGGAAGGGGTGTCGCTCAACGGATAAAAGGTACCCCGGGGATAACAGGCTGATCTTCCCCAAGAGTCCATATCGACGGGATGGTTTGGCACCTCGATGTCGGCTCGTCGCATCCTGGGGCTGGAGCAGGTCCCAAGGGTTGGGCTGTTCGCCCATTAAAGCGGCACGCGAGCTGGGTTTAGAACGTCGTGAGACAGTTCGGTCTCTATCCGCCGCGCGCGTCAGAAACTTGAGGAAACCTGTCCCTAGTACGAGAGGACCGGGACGGACGAACCTCTGGTACACCAGTTGTCCCACCAGGGGCACCGCTGGATAGCCACGTTCGGAAAGGATAACCGCTGAAAGCATCTAAGCGGGAAACCTTCTCCAAGATCAGGTTTCTCACCCACTTGGTGGGATAAGGCCCCCCGCAGACCACGGGTTCGATAGGTCAGACCTGGAAGCACAGTAATGTGTGAAGGGAACTGGCACTAACCGGCCGAAAACTTACCAACACAAAAACGCCTCGCAACCACATATCCATGTTCTTAGACAATTACTGTCGAAGAACACCACACCCCCCATCAGCACAAATTTAAATAGAGTTACGGCGGCCACAGCGACAGGGAAACGCCCGGTCCCATTCCGAACCCGGAAGCTAAGCCTGTCAGCGCCGATGATACTGCCCAGCTCGGGTGGAAAAGTAGGACACCGCCGAACATACACAAAAACACCCCCATACTCTGGGGGTGTTTTTGCATGTCAACAATCGAATAACGTCAGATCCGCCCGCACAGTCAGATCCGCCGGCACACACGCCCTCTCCAACTCCAACAACGCCTGCTTCCGATCAAGGCCACCCCCATAGCCAGTAAGCCCCCCACTGGCACCAATCACACGATGACACGGAACAATCACCGCTACCGGATTACGGCCATTGGCCAGCCCAACCGCACGAGCCGCACCCCGCGCACCAATCCGCTCCGCAATTTCGCCATAGGAACGGGTTTCGCCGTAGGGAATCGTCAGCAGTGCCCGCCAGACACGTCGCTGGAACTCGGTCCCACGCAGGTCTAACGCCAGATCGAAGTCGAAACGCTCACCAGCGAAATAGGCGTCGAGTTGGCTCACCGCATCGGCGAACGCCTCATCATCAACTTCCCAGCCGACGCGGCTGGGTTCGTAGGTCTGGTCGACCATCCGCAGATTGGTCAACACGCCGTCATACCCGGCCAGGGTCAGCGGCCCTATTGGGCTATCAATGATGCGGTAGTGAGTCATGCAACCTCCCGTGGTGGCCAATCGTTTACCGAATGCTCGAGTGTGGTCCAAAGGTGTTGGGTTGCATACGAACGCCAGGGACGCCAGCGCGCACTGCGCTCCAGTAGACCCGGTTGACGCTGGGGCAGGCCCAACTGTTTCGCGGCGAGCCGGACGCCAAGGTCTGCGACCGGAAACGCGTCCGGGTCGCCCAGCCCGCGCATGGCAATGACTTCCGCGGTCCACGGGCCGACTCCGGGGATATCGAGCAGCTGCTCTCGCGCCCGAGTCCAGTCGCATCCGGCGTCCAGGTTCACCCTTCGGTCGGCGATGGCGTCGACCATCATGCTCAAGGTGCGCTGTCGGGTCTTGGGGACGGCCAGATGGATCGGGTCGATTTCGGCCAGGTCCTGCACCGACGGGAAGGTATGAGTCAAGGTTCCGCCTTGATCGTGGATCGGTCGGCCGTAGGCGGTGACCAGGCGGGCCGCGTGGGTACGCGCAGCCTTGGTCGACACCTGTTGTGCGAGCACGGCGCGCACGGCGAGTTCTGCCTCGTCCACGGTGCGGGGTATGCGCTGCCCAGGTGCCGTGGCTACTACCGGGCCCAGAGCGGGGTCGCCACTGAGGGCCTCCACAACAGCCTCCGGGTCGGCATCAAGATCGAGCAGGCGCCGGCATCTGGCCGTGGCGGCCGCGAGGTCGCGGAAATCGTCGAGCACCAGTAGACACCGGACGTGGTCGGGCGCGGGTGTCAGCGTGACGATGCCATTGCCGGACGACAGTCGCAGCGTGCGTCGATAGGCACCATCACGGACCTCCTCACAACCCGGCACGGCGCCGGCGGCGAGGTGGCCGAAGACACCCTGGTAGGCAAAGGGGGTTCGCACCGGCAGGCGCAGGGATACCGTTCCCGGCGAGGCGGCGGGTGCGCCGAACCGCGCGGCAGCGTGTCGACGCAACGCCGTTGGTGTGCTGTCGCAAACCAGGCGGATGGTGTCATTGAACTGCCGGATACTGGAGAACCCGGCCGCAAACGCCACGTCGCCGAAGGGCAGATCGGTGGTCTCGATCAGCACCCGTGCGGTCTGCATCCGTTGGGCGCGGGCCAGCGCGAGGGGACCGGCGCCGACCTCAGCCTGCAGCAGGCGTTCCAGCTGGCGTGTGGTGTAGCCCAGACGCGCGGCAAGCCCGGTGACACCTTCGCGGTCCACGGTGCCGTCGGCAACCAACCGCATCGCCCTCGCGACGATGTCGCCGCGCACGTTCCATTCCGGCGAACCCGGTGACGCGTCAGGGCAGCAACGTTTGCAGGCCCGGAAGCCCTCACGTTGAGCTGCCGCAGCTGTTGGAAGAAACCGCACGTTGCGGGC
This sequence comes from Mycobacterium marinum, assembly GCF_003391395.1. Taxonomy (NCBI): domain Bacteria; kingdom Bacillati; phylum Actinomycetota; class Actinomycetes; order Mycobacteriales; family Mycobacteriaceae; genus Mycobacterium; species Mycobacterium marinum. Next base: position 4,836,076 of record NZ_CP024190.1, on the reverse strand, counting down.
GAACGGTGGGCGAACGGGGCAACTCGGCCGGCAGTAGATCCGGGTGGTCAGCACCGCGGTCACGAACCAGCCGTCAAACCGAGCGTCCTTGGATTGGACCGCCCGATAGCAGCGTTCGAAGTCTTCGTGCACCCTTAGAGGATTACACCTGCGCAGCGTCATGACTGGCGGAAAAACGACATCAAAGTGAGCTGACAGCGGTCTCCGGCGACGGCTACGGGCGTGGGCTGCTGGCGGGGATGGCCAGGCGGGTCGGCCGGTCGCGGCCGCGAAGTGTCACCGTCTCCGCCAAATTCCAATGGGCACGTTCGGTTTCGGTTGCGCCGGCTACCGTTTCCGAGGATGCCACTAGGCGGGCGGAATACGATTTGGCCAGTTCACACAGCCGGGCCGCCTCGTTCACCGGTCCACCGATCACGGTGTATTCGAACCTCTCATTGGCGCCGACATTGCCGGCGACCACTTGTCCTGCGGCCACGCCGATGCCCGCCCGGCACTCCGGCACCTCGGTGCAGAGTCGCCCGGCGATGGCCCGTGCGGCGCTCAATGCCGCGACTTCGGGGCACTCGAGTGGATTTGGCGCACCGAAGATGGCCAGGGAGGCGTCACCTTCGAATTTGTTGACCAGGCCGCGGTGACGCTCCACCTCATCGACGATCACCGCGAAAAATCGGTTGAGCAACTGCACCACGTCTGTGGCCGGCCGGTTGCTCACCAGTTGTGTCGAGCCGATGATATCGACGAAAACAACCGCGACATAACGCTCTTCGCCGCCCAGCTGCGGCGGCTTTCGTTCCGCGGCCGCGGCAACTTCGCGTCCGACGTGGCGGCCGAAAAGGTCGCGGACGCGTTCGCGCTCACGCAGCCCCTCGACCATGGAGTTGAAGCCGCTCTGCAGCTCGCCGAGTTCGCTGCCGTCGAAGACCACAACATCTCCCCGTAGGTCCCCTCGTTCGACGCGCTTGAGTGCGGCCCGCACGACCCGTACCGGGGTAGCCGTCAGCCACGCCGAGATAGCGATCAGCAACAACCCGAAGACCAGGGTTGCACTGGACGCAATCAATACGCCCACGGCGAATTCCACCTCGGTGAGGTGCAACAGCGCTATTTCGAAGACCGCCAGTAAAGCGATGCCCACGACCGGCACGCCCGAACCGAGCAGCCAGATCAGGATGGTTCGCCCCATGATGCCCGAGACGATCCGTCGGGGTGGGGGGCCTGTTTCAAGAGCTTGAGCGGTCAGCGGCCGCAAGGCGAACTCGGTGAGTAGGTAGCTGCCGGTGGCCACCAAGATTCCGCAAAAGCTGACCGAGAAGAGATATTTCGGGATAAAGCGGATGTCGATCAGGCCGTAGAGGGTGGTGAACAACAACGTCCCCAGTCCCCACAAGAACAGGTGGACAGCCGCGATTCGGGACGGAACCAGGAAGGTTTCACGACTCTCGGCGCGGTTGGGCGGGCGGCCCTCGATATACCAACGCAGGGCCCGAACGGTGTTGGAGGTAATCCAGAAGCTTCCGACCACAAATGCCGTCACGTCATATCCGGCTCCGACGCCGAAGGTGAGCCATCTCGGCGCCTCGGTAATGACGTTGGGCTCCGGGATGGCCACGAACACCAGCAGCAACGCGACACCTATCGCGACCAGGTTCGCGGCCATGATGGATGAGGTCAGCATGAGCTGGATGCGGACTCGCCGGCGTTGTGGAGTCTCCGTCAACTGTCCGAGCAGCCGGGAGCCGTACGCATAGTTTTCTGTTAGCTGGTCGCTCTGCTGGGTAATCTTCTCCAACGCTCGACGCAAGCGCTGGACTACCGTGTTTGTGGCGACCATGGTGGCGCAAGCCTAGTTCCTTGACGGCTGTTTGAGGCCGGAATTTATTCGCCACATCGCCGGGTCCGTCTCGGTGTGGACAGGTGAGTTGGGGTGGCCGTATGGAACTGGACTCCCAGCGCGGCCAGGTTTCAGATGGGTGCGGCCAGGCGGGTGGGTTGGTCGTGGCCGCGTAGTGTCACGGTCTTGCCGACAGACCAGCGCGCACGTTCGTCGTGGCTGGCGCCGTCGAGTGCGGCCCCTGACGCCAGCAACCGGCCCGGGTGGTCTTTGGCGAGTTCACACAGGCGGGCGGCCTCGTTGACGGGTTCGCCGATCACCGTGTACTCGAAGCGCTCCTTGGAACCGACGTTGCCGGCCACCACCTGTCCTGCCGCCACGCCGATGCCCGCCTGGCATTCGGGTACTTCGCTGGCCAGCCGTGCGGCGATGGTTCGCGCCGCGGCCAGGGCCTGATCCTCGGGTCGCTCGAGGTGGTTGGGTGCTCCGAAGATCGCCAGCGATGCGTCGCCCTCAAATTTGTTGACCAGCCCGCGATGGCGATCCACCTCGTCGACGACCACCGCGAAAAACCGGTTGAGCAGCGCGACGACATCGGCCGGCGGCTGGCTGGTGACCAATTTGGTGGAGCCGACGATGTCGATAAAAACCACGGCGACGTGGCGTTCTTCGCCGCCGAGTTTGGGCCGTTCCCGTTCGGCCGCGATCGCCACCTCGCGCCCGACGTGGCGGCCAAACAGGTCGCGCACTCGTTCACGCTCGCGCAGTCCGTCGACCATCGTGTTGAAACCGCGTTGTAGCTCGCCGAGCTCTGTCCCGTCGAAGACCACCAGGTCTCCCCGCAGGTCGCCGTTGGCCACCCGATGCAGGGCCGCGCGGACCACGCGCACCGGTGTCGCGGTCAGCCACGACATGATCCACATCAGGATGAAACCGAAGATCAGCGTTGCCATCGACACGATGAGTACCCCGACCGCGAACTGGGTCTCCGACAGGTTGCGCAACGCAATCTGGAAGACGGCGACCAGGGCGATGCCGACCACCGGAACTCCCGAACCAAGCAGCCACACCATCATGGTTCGGCCCATGATGCCCGAGGACAATCGCCGTGGCGGCGGTCCCGCCGCCAACGCCTGAGCCGCGACCGGACGCAAGGCAAACTCGGTGAGCAGATAGCTGCCGGTGGCGACCAGCACCCCGCAGAATGTCACGGCGAACAGAAACCGTGGGATGAACATGGTGTTGGCCATGCCATACAGAGTCGTCAGCAGGACCGCTCCGGATCCCCACAGAATCAGGTCGACGACGGCCACTCGCCACGCGGCCAGGAATGTGTTGCGCTCGTCCTCCGGCGTCGGCTGGCGTTCCTCGATCGCCCATCGCAGGGCAAGCACCGTCCGTCGGGTGATCCAATACGTTCCCAGCGCCAGCGCAACCACGATGTAGGACGGCACCACCACGAACGTGATCCACCACGGTGCTTCGGTGAAAACGCTCGGTGATGGGATTGCGACGGTCACCAGCAGGATGGACACCGCGATCCCGAGCAGATTCGCGACCACGACCATGACCGTCAGGATCGTTTGGATGCGTATCCGTCGGCGTTGTTGGCTTTCCGAGACCCGACCGAGCAGCCATGAGCCGTACGCCGGTGTCTCCGGCAGCCGCCCGCTTTGACGGGTCACCCTTTCGAGCACCCGCCCCAGGCGCTGCGCAACGCCCTTCTTGGCGCCTTTCTTGCTGCCCGTCTCGGCGGCCTTCGTCGACGGCATGGTGGCGTCAGCCTAATTTGTCGGGCACGCTCTAAGGTGATTCGGGTGCGTCTAGTCATTGCTCAATGCACCGTCGACTACGTTGGCCGCCTCACCGCACATCTGCCGTCCGCGCGCAGGTTGCTGTTGTTCAAGGCCGATGGTTCGGTCAGCGTGCATGCCGACGACCGTGCCTATAAGCCGTTGAACTGGATGAGTCCGCCCTGCTGGTTGACCGAAGAGCCCGGCGGCGACTCACCGGTGTGGGTGGTGACCAACAAGGGTGGCGAACAGCTGCGCATCTCCGTCGAAGAAATCGAGCACGACTCCAGCCACGAGCTGGGGGTCGATCCCGGATTGGTGAAGGACGGTGTGGAGGCCCACCTGCAGGTGCTGCTCGCCGAGCATGTTCAGCTGCTGGGGGAGGGGTACACGCTGGTCCGGCGGGAGTACATGACCGCGATCGGGCCGGTGGACCTGTTGTGCCGCGATGAAAGCGGAGGAGCGGTTGCGGTGGAGATCAAGCGCCGCGGTGAAATCGACGGTGTGGAGCAGCTCACCCGCTATCTCGAGTTGCTCAACCGTGACAGCGTGCTGGCACCGGTGAAAGGTGTGTTCGCGGCTCAACAGATCAAGCCGCAGGCCCGCACTCTGGCCACCGACCGGGGTATCCGTTGTGTGACATTGGATTACGACAAGATGCGTGGGATGGACAGTGACGAGTACCGGCTGTTCTGAGCGCCGCGATTAGACTGGCCGGATGGCTCGGCGCCGCGGATCCCCACGCCGGCAGCGGCCGATGTCCTTCGCACCGATGTTGCGCAGGGTGGAGGCAGGGTCGGACGGCTACGACTACGAAGTGCGCCCAATTGCGGCGGCCCGCGCCGTCAAGACCTATCGGTGTCCGGGGTGCGACCACGAAATCCGTTCGGGCACTGCACATGTGGTGGTATGGCCGATTGAGCTACCGGGAGCGGCGGACGACCGGCGGCACTGGCACACGTCGTGCTGGGCAAGCCGCGCAACTCGCAGTCCGACGCGTAAGTGGTCTTAGACCCTGCGGGCCGGCTCCACCAATTCGATGAGGACGCCACCAGCGTCCTTCGGGTGGATGAAGTTGATCCGCGAATCCGCGGTGCCCCGTCGAGGGGTTTCGTAGACCAAACGGATGCCCTGAGCCCGCAGCTGCTCGCTCAGTTTCTCGAGATTGCGTACCCGGCAGGCGAACTGCTGGATGCCCGGACCCCGCTTCTGCAGGAACTTCGCGATCACTGACGACTCGTCGATCGGCGCCATCAACTGGATTTGGGCCGTCTCGGGGGCGCTGGGCACCGCCAGCATCGCCTCACGGATTCCCTGGTCGTCGTTGACTTCCTCGTGGACTAGAATCAGCCCCAAGTGGTCGTGGTACCACTCGATGGCCGCATCTAGATCGGCGACGGCGATGCCGACGTGATCGAGCCCGGTCACCAGTGAGGTTTCCAGAATCTGACGGGCGTCAACTTGATCGGTCGTCATAACACAACGGTAACCTCATAGCGGAGAATCTGCTTCTTCGGGTTGGCCGGATCGGCCGTTCCGTTGCGTTTAGGAGGTAGTCATGACGACGTCGGTGATCGTTGCTGGAGCCCGGACACCGATCGGTCGGTTGATGGGTTCGCTGAAGGATTTCAGCGCGAGCGACCTGGGCGCGATCGCCATCAAGGCAGCCTTGGAGAAGGGGAATGTGCCGGCCTCACTGGTCGAGTACGTGATCATGGGCCAGGTGCTCACGGCGGGCGCGGGACAGATGCCCGCGCGGCAGGCCGCGGTCGCGGCGGGCATCGGCTGGGACGTACCCGCGCTGACGATCAACAAGATGTGTCTGTCCGGCATCGACGCCGTCGCGCTGGCTGACCAGCTCATTCGGGCCGGGGAGTTCGAAGTGGTGGTCGCCGGTGGTCAGGAATCCATGACCAAGGCGCCTCATCTGCTGATGGATAGCAGGTCCGGCTACAAATACGGCGATGTCACCGTGCTGGACCACATGGCCTACGACGGACTGCACGACGCCTTCACCGATCAGCCCATGGGCGCTCTCACCGAGCAACGCAACGACGTGGACGGTTTCACCCGGCGCCAGCAAGACGAATACTCGGCCGCGTCGCATCAAAAAGCGGCCGCTGCCTGGAAAGATGGCGTCTTCGCCGATGAAGTGGTGCCGGTGAGTGTGCCTCAGCGCAAGGGCGATCCGCTGCAGTTCAGCGAAGACGAAGGAATCCGGGCCAACACCACCGCCGATTCCTTGGCAGGCCTCAAGCCGGCGTTTCGCAAGGACGGCACCGTCACCGCAGGCTCATCGTCGCAGATTTCCGACGGTGCGGCCGCGGTCGTGGTGATGAGCAAGGAAAAGGCTCAGGAACTGGGGCTGACTTGGCTGGTCGAGATCGGTGCGCACGGTGTGGCGGCGGGCCCGGACTCGACGCTGCAGTCGCAGCCGGCCAACGCGATCAAGAAGGCCCTGGACAAAGAGGGCATCACGGCCGACCGGCTCGATGTGGTGGAGATCAACGAGGCATTCGCCGCCGTTGCCTTGGCCTCGACCAAGGAACTTGGACTCGATCCGGAGATCGTCAACGTCAACGGTGGTGCGATCGCCTTCGGGCACCCGATCGGTATGTCGGGAGCCCGCATCACGCTGCACGTTGCGCTGGAGCTGGCGCGGCGCGGTTCGGGCTACGGGGTTGCCGCGCTGTGTGGCGGCGGAGGGCAGGGCGACGCCCTGATTCTGCGCGCCGGATAGGCCCTCCCGAGGGCTCGCCGAGGTTGCTGGATGCGAGCCGGCAAGGGGTGGTGTGAGATTGGTCATAATTCCGTGACCCAGGCGTCGTGGGCGTATTCAGGGCACTCAATTGGCCAGTCGTGAGACCGCCGCGACCGGGTGGATCGGTGCCGACGCGGCGTGACAGACTTGATCACGTGACGCGTCCCCGACCTCCGATCGGGCCGGCCTTGGCAGGTGCGGTCGATCTTTCCGGTCTCAAGCAACGAGCCCAACAAGACACCGCGGCAGGCGGCGCTTCCGGCAAGGCGCCCGAGGCTCAGCCGGGTGTGGTTGAGGTCACCGAGGCCAACTTCGAAGACGAGGTGATTGGCCGGTCCGACGAAGTGCCCGTTGTGGTGGTGCTGTGGTCGCCGCGCAGCGATGTGTGCGTCGAACTGGTCGACACGCTGTCCGGCCTTGCCGCCGCCGATATGGGCAAGTGGCGGCTTGCCACGGTCAACGTCGACGTGGTGCCCCGAGTCGCTCAGATATTCGGTGTGCAAGCGGTGCCAACGGTGGTGGCTTTGGCTGCGGCGCAGCCGATTTCGAGCTTTCAGGGGCCCCAGCCTGCCGAGCAACTGCGCCTCTGGGTGGATTCTCTCCTGTCGGCGACCGACGGAAAGCTAAGCGGTGTAGTCGGTTCGGAGGATGCAGAGGAAGTCGATCCAACTGTGGCCCAGGCCCGCGCGGAACTCGAGGAAGGCGACTTCGACGCCGCAAGGGGGTCGTATCAGGCGGTGCTGGACGCCAATCCAAACAGCGTCGAAGCGAAGGCGGCCATTCGTCAGATCGACTTCCTTTCGCGGGCAACCGCCCAGCGGCCCGATGCCGTCCTTGTTGCCGACGCCGCTCCGGATGATGTCGATGCGGCGTTTGCGGCCGCCGACGTGCAAGTCCTCAGTCAGGACGTCACCGGGGCATTCGAACGTCTGGTTGCGTTGGTACGACGCACCTCCGGTGACGAACGCACCAGGGTGCGCACTCGGCTGATCGAGCTGTTCGAGCTCTTTGACCCTGCCGACCCCGAGGTGATCGCGGGCCGGCGCAGCCTGGCCAGCGCGCTCTACTGACGGCCAGCAGCATCAACCGCCCCCGCTGATGCCGGGTGGGTCGCGGTGGCGCCGGCGTCGATCGCGGCTAGGCGGGTTCCAGCCACAGCGCCGACGAGGGCGGCAGCACCAGCACCGCGGATGCCGGACGGCCGTGCCATGGCTCCGCGGTGGCATCAACGCCGCCGAAATTACCGACTCCAGAGCCGTTGTAGATCGTTGCGTCGGTATTGAGCACCTCACGCCAACGACCGGCGATCGGCAGGCCGAGGCGATAGTCGCTGTGTTCTGAACCCGCGAAGTTGAATATGCAGGCCATCACCGAGCCGTCGCTGCCATGCCGCAGGAAGCTCAAGACATTGTTCGCCGAGTCGTTGGCGTCGATCCAGGAATAGCCCTCGGGGGTGGTGTCCTGACTCCACAATGCGCAATGGTCGCAGTAGATCTCGTTGATGTCGCGGACCAGGCGCAAGACGCCATTCGAGAAGCCGTTCTCGTCGAGTTGGAACCAGTCCAGGCCGCGCTGTTCGGACCACTCGGCGCGCTGACCGAACTCCTGTCCCATGAACAGCAGTTGCTTGCCGGGGTGGGCCCATTGGTAGGCGAGCAGGCTCCGCAAGCCGGCGGCCTTGGTGTGATTGCTACCCGGCATCCGGCCCCATAACGTGCCTTTGCCGTGGACCACCTCATCGTGACTCAGCGGCAGCACGTAGTTCTCGCTGAACGCGTACAGCATCGAGAACGTCATCTCGTGATGGTGGTAGCTGCGATAGATGGGATCGCGGCTGACGTAGTCGAGCGTGTCGTGCATCCAGCCCATGTTCCATTTCATCGAGAAGCCCAGGCCGCCAATGCTGGTTGGTCGAGTCACCCCGGGCCACGAGGTGGACTCCTCGGCAATGGTGACGATGCCCGGCGCTGCCTTGTGCGCTGTGGCATTCATTTCCTGCAGGAACTGCACCGCCTCCAGGTTCTCTCGCCCGCCGTAGATGTTCGGTGTCCAGCCGTCCTGCGGGCGGGAGTAGTCCAGATACAGCATCGACGCCACCGCGTCCACTCGCAGGCCATCGATGTGGAACTGCTCGATCCAGTACAACGCGTTGGCCACCAGGAAGTTGCGCACCTCAGGCCGGCCGAAGTCGAAAACGTAAGTTCCCCAGTCTAGTTGCTCACCCCTTTTGGGGTCCGAGTGTTCGTAGAGCGGTGTCCCGTCGAACCGCCCTAGGGCCCATGCATCCTTGGGGAAGTGCGCGGGCACCCAGTCCACGATGACCCCGATGCCCGCTTGGTGCAGTGCATCGACCAGGGCCCGGAAGTCGTCGGGGGTGCCGAACCGGGATGTCGGCGCGTAGTAGGACGTGACCTGGTATCCCCACGACCCGGCGAACGGATGTTCTGCAACGGGGAGTAGCTCTACGTGAGTGAACTTATGTGCCACAACGTAATCCGTCAGCTCCGTGGCGAGCTGGCGATAGCTGAGGCCGGGTCGCCACGAACCTAGGTGGACCTCGTAGGTGCTCATCGGCTCGAATACCGGATTGCGTTGTGCACGCTCGTTCATCCAGACGCCGTCACCCCAGCTGTAGTCGCTTACGGTTACCCGCGATGCCGTCTGGGGCGGTACTTCGGTGCCGAAGGCGAACGGGTCGGCCCGCTCCGAGACCACACCGTCGGCTCCGTGTACCCGGAACTTGTAGAGCCCGTCGGCGGGGAAGTCGGGCCAGAATAATTCCCACACCCCCGAGGAACCCAACACCCGCATGGGAGCTTCACTGCCGCTCCATCCGTTGAAGTCGCCGATCAGGCTGACACCCTCGGCGTTGGGAGCCCACACCGCGAAGGACACCCCGTGGACCACGCCGTCGGCCGTGGTGAACAAGCGGGGGTGGGCGCCGAGCGCCTCCCAGAGTCGCTCATGGCGGCCCTCGGCGAACAGGTGCAGGTCCACCTCGCCCAGGGTGGGCAGGAAGCGGTACGCGTCGGCAACCGTGAACGGCTCCGAGTTCTCATAGCTGACTTGCAGTCGGTAGTCGATGAGGTCGACAAAGGGCAGCGCGACTGCGAACAAGCCAGACTCGATGTGCTGCATCGGAAACCGGTGGTCACCGACTATGGCGATCACTTCTGCCGCGTGCGGCCGAAACGCACGGATGACTGTGTGGTCGCCGTACTCGTGGGCGCCCAGGACGCCATGCGGATTGTGGTGTGAACCGGCGACTAGGCGCGCCAAGTCGTTGGGTTCGGGCGCCAGGTGCGTCCCGGCGAGTTGGTCGGTTCTGCTCACTGCCCCTCACCTCCTGCGTAGCAATGTGATTCGAGATTGTTCCGGTATAAGTGGCATGTTGATGATGTGGGCAACCGCTCGGCCCGGATCGATGCGAATGTAATTCGTTTGCCCCCACTGATATTCCTCGCCGGTTACTTCGTCACGTACCCAGAACCGGTCGTAGGGCTCCATGCCCAATGCGTGCATGTCCAACGACAGTGTGGCCACCTCGGGCGTGAAGGCATTCAGCGTCACGACCACCAGAACGCAGTCGCCGGTGGCCGGGTCGAACTTGCTGTAGGCCAGCAACGCGTCATTGTCGACATGGTGGAAGTAGATCGTGCGCAACTGCTGCAGTGCCGGATGCAGTCGCCGAATCGCGTTGAGCTGTGTGATGAACGGTTCCAGCGATCTGCCCTCGGCGAGAGCACCCGCGAAGTCACGAGGACGCAGTTCATACTTCTCCGAGTCCAGGTACTCCTCGCTGCCCTCGCGCACGGCGCGGTGCTCGAACAACTCATAGCCCGAGTACACGCCCCAAGCGGGACCCATGGTGGCGGCCAGCACCGCGCGGATGGCGAACATGCCTGGGCCATGGTGCTGCAGCACGGCGTGCAGGATGTCGGGGGTGTTGACGAAGAGGTTGGGCCGTCGGAAGTCGGCGAGCTTGGCTATGTCGTTGCCGAATTCGGTGAGCTCCCACTTGGCGGTCCGCCAGGTGAAATAGCTGTAGGACTGGGTGAAGCCGAGCTTGGCCAGTCCGTACTGACGGGCCGGCGGCGTGAACGCCTCGGACAGGAACAGGACGTCGGGGTCGACGGCCTTGATCTGGCCGATCAGCCAAGCCCAGAAATTGGGCGGCTTGGTGTGCGGGTTGTCAACTCGAAAGAACTTGACCCCATGGTCGATCCAATATTGCACCACCCGCAAGACTTCGGCGTAGAGCCCGGCAGGGTCGTTGTCGAAGTTGAGCGGATAGATGTCCTGGTACTTCTTCGGCGGATTCTCCGCGTAGGCGATGGTGCCGTCCGGCAACTCCGTGAACCAGTTGCGGTGTTCACGCGCCCATGGGTGATCCGGAGCGCACTGCAGCGCGAGATCCAGGGCGACCTCCATGCCCAGATCGCGCGCCGTTGCCACGAACTCATCAAAGTCGTCGATGGTGCCCAGGTCCGGATGGACCGCGTCGTGACCACCCTCGTCGCTGCCGATCGCCCACGGAGATCCGACATCCCCGGGTACGGCGGTGGGGTTGTTGTTGGGGCCCTTGCGGTGCACCTTGCCGATCGGGTGAATCGGCGGAAGGTAGACCACGTCGAATCCCATGCCCGCGATGCGGGGGAGTTGTGCCGTCGCGGTGGCGAAGGTCCCGTGCACCGGCTTGCCCTCGTCGTCCCAACCACCGGTCGAGCGGGGGAACATCTCATACCAGGCCCCGAAGCGCGCCACGGGCCGATCGACCCAGACTCCGAGCTGCTCGCCGCGGGTGACCAGATCCCGCAGCGGATACAGCTCGAGCACTTCGTCGATCTCGGGCGTCAGCGCCAGGGCCGAGCGAGTCACCGGATCGCCCGGGGCCCGCAATGCTGCCGCGGCCTCCATCAGCGGCCAGCGTTGTGCGCGCGGCACCCCGGTCGCGGCGCGCTCCAGCAGCGCCGCGCCGGCCAGCAGGTCGTTGGACAGCTCGCTCTCGCCCTGCCCGGCGTCGAGTTTGGCCACCAGCCCGTGCCGCCAGCTGTGAATCGGGTCACCCCAGCCGTCGACGCGAAACGTCCACAGCCCGACGCTGTCGGGGGTGAACTGACCGTGGAAGACGAAGGGCTCTTCGCCCATGGTCATCGGAAACAGCAACGGCTTGACCCGCTGCTGTTCGGCTGGCCTGGTGCTCAGCTCCGCTTCCGCGGCCGCAGCCGCCTGGATCCTTCGTACATCCGCGACTTGCGGATAGCGCGCTCCCAAATAGCGCACCACCAGCGTCGCGGCCACCGCCTCGTGACCTTCCCGCCATACCGACGCGCTGACCGGAATCACCTCACCGATCACCGCTTTGGCGGGGTATGTGCCACATGAGACGACGGGCTGGACGTTATCGATCTCGACACGACCGGGCACCGATCACTCCGTTCCTGGATCACCACCCCGGACGATTACCAGCAGATGTCGCCGGGGTTTCTTCGTGTGTCGCTGTCTGCTCGTCTCCTAGCGCCCCATACCCACCCTAGTGTCAGACCACACCGGAGGGGCCCAAGCAGTCGATCTCTAGCCGTGCGCACCTAGAAATCCTCAGTAATGTTTATTCGCGTGAAAGCCCTTCGCCGCTTTACCGTCCGCACGCATCTGCCCGACCGTCTGGCCGCGCTCTACCAGCTTTCGAAGAACCTGCGGTGGTCGTGGGAAAAGCCAACGCAAGACCTGTTCGCGAGCATCGATCCGGCGCTGTGGACCAGCTGTGGCCACGACCCGGTGGCGGTGCTGGGCGCGGTCAAGCCCGCGCGGCTCGATGAACTGGCGCTCGACGAAGAGTTCCTGGGGCGACTCGACGCGCTTGCCGCCGATCTCAACGACTATCTCAACCGTCCGCTGTGGTACCAGCAGCAGGAGGCCGACGGCGTTGCGATGCCCACCGGCATCGCCTACTTCTCGATGGAATTCGGCGTCGCCGAGGTGTTGCCCAACTACTCCGGCGGACTGGGGATTCTGGCTGGTGACCACCTCAAGGCCGCCTCCGATCTGGGGTTGCCGCTGATCGCGGTCGGTCTGTATTACCGTTCCGGCTACTTTCGGCAGTCGCTGACCGCAGACGGCTGGCAGCAGGAAACCTATCCATCGCTGGACCCGCAAGGCCTGCCGTTGCGCCTGCTCACCAACGCCAACGGCGACCCAGTGCTGGTCGAGCTGACGTTGCCGGATTCGGCTCGGCTGCGGGCCCGGATCTGGGTGGCGCAGGTCGGTCGGGTTCCGCTGCTGCTGCTCGACTCCGATGTTCCAGAAAACGAACACGACCTACGCAGCGTCACCGACCGGCTCTACGGTGGCGATCAGGAACACCGCATCAAGCAGGAGATCCTGGCCGGCATCGGCGGGATTCGGGCCATTCGGGCATTCACCGCAATCCAGGGCCTGCCCGCCCCCGAGGTGTTCCACATGAACGAGGGGCACGCCGGATTCCTCGGCGCCGAGCGGATCCGTGAGCTGATCACCGACGCGGGACTGGACTTCGACACCGCGTTGACGGTGGTGCGCTCCAGCACGGTGTTCACCACGCACACGCCCGTACCCGCCGGTATCGACCGGTTCCCGGTGGAGATGGTGCATCGCTATTTCGCCGATGACGAGCCCACGTTGCTGCCCGGGGTGCCCACCGAGCGCATCCTTGCCCTGGGCGCAGAAGACGATCCCACCAAGTTCAACATGGCCCACATGGGCCTGCGCCTAGCGCAGCGCGCCAATGGCGTCTCGCTGTTGCACGGCAGGGTGAGCCGGGCCATGTTCAACGAGTTGTGGCCGGGATTCGATCATGACGACGTGCCGATCGGATCGATCACCAACGGTGTGCACGCGCGCACCTGGGCGGCCCCCCAGTGGCTGGAACTCGGTCGCGAACTGGCCGGCTCAGACTCGTTCAGCATGCCCGCCGTGTGGCTACGACTGAATCAGGTGGACCCCGGCCATCTGTGGTGGATCCGTTCCCAACTGCGATCGTTGCTGGTGCAGGAAGTGCGGGCGCGGCTGCGGCAGTCCTGGCTGGAGCGAGGTGCATCCGAGGCCGAACTGGGTTGGATACCAACGGCATTCGATCCTGATGTGTTGACCGTAGGTTTTGCCCGCCGAGTCCCGACGTATAAGCGTCTGACGTTGATGTTGCGTGATTCGGATCGGTTGGAAAAGCTCTTGCTGGATCCGCAACGGCCGATACAGCTGATTGTTGCCGGAAAATCGCATCCGGCCGATGACGGCGGCAAGGCGCTGATCCAGCAAGTGGTGCGTTTTGCCGACCGGCCCGAGGTGCGGCACCGCATCGCTTTCCTGCCCAACTACGACATGTCGATGGCCCGATTCCTGTACTGGGGTTGCGACATTTGGCTGAACAATCCGCTGCGACCGCTGGAAGCCTGTGGCACTTCAGGAATGAAGAGTGCGCTCAACGGTGGGCTGAATCTGTCCATTCGCGACGGCTGGTGGGACGAATGGTACGACGGCGAAAACGGTTGGGAAATACCGTCTGCGGATGGGGTGGCCGATCCGGAACGACGCGACGACCTGGAGGCCAGCGCACTCTACGACCTGCTGGAGCATTCGGTGGCGCCAAAGTTCTACGAGCGCGACGAACGGGGGGTGCCGCCGCGCTGGATCGAGATGGTGCGCCACACCTTGCAGACACTTGGCCCGAAGGTGCTGGCGTCGCGGATGGTGCGCGACTACACGGAGCGGTATTACGCACCAGCGGCACAATCGCGGCGCAAGACCATCGCCACCGCCGAGGACGGCACCGAGTACCAGGCGGCCCGCGAGTTGGCCGCCTACCGCCGACGTGTGGAAGCGGCCTGGCCCAGCATCGAGATCACCGACGTCGACAGCACGGGGCTGCCCGACACCCCATTGCTGGGATCGAAGCTGACTCTTACCGCGATCGTGCAACTGGCCGGGCTGGCGCCCGATGAAGTGACGGTGCAAGCGGTGCTGGGCAGAGTCGACGCCGGCGATGTTCTGGTTGACCCGGTCACCGTCGAGATGTCTTATGCCGGTCACGCCGACGCGGGCAATCAGGTCTTCTCAACGACGACCCCGCTGCCGATGGCGGGGGCGCTGGGATACACGGTGCGCGTGCTTCCGCGCCATCCGATGCTGGCCGCCAGCAACGAACTCGGGCTGGTCACCCTCGCTACCCGCTAGGTCTCGTCGAGTTCGGCCAATCGCTGCAGTGCCTGGCGAACCTGGGTGCCATTGGTGGTCTGCCAGAACGGGGGTAGCGAGTCGCGCAGATAGCTCCCATACCGGGCGGTCGCCATCCGCGAGTCCAGAACTGCGACCACGCCCCGGTCGGTGACGCGGCGTAACAGCCGTCCCGCCCCCTGCGCCAGCAGCAGCGCCGCGTGGTTGGCCGCCACGGCCATGAAACCATTGCCGCCCCGGGCCGCCACCGCCCGTTGCCGGGCACTGAGCAACGGGTCGTCCGGGCGCGGAAACGGGATGCGGTCGATCAGCACCAGGGACAACGATGGTCCGGGCACGTCGACGCCCTGCCACAGCGACAACGTGCCGAACAACGAGGTGGCGGCGTCGTCGGCGAACTGCTCGACTAGTGCGGAGGTGCTGTCGTCGCCCTGGCACAGCACCGGTGTCGAGAGCCGCTCCCGCATGGCTTCCGCTGCGGCGCGGGCCGCCCGCATCGAGGAGAACAGGCCCAGGGTGCGCCCACCGGCCGCGGTGATGAGCTCGGCGATTTCGGTCAGCTGCTCGGCCGCAGCCGCTCCCTCCCGGCCGGGCGGTGGGAGGTGGGCGGCCACATAGAGGATTCCCGACTTGGCGTGGTGGAACGGTGATCCGACGTCGAGGCCACGCCACGGCGTGCGTTGTTCGGCCGCTTCGCTTTTGGGGTCGGTCCCAGGTCCGGTCAGGCCCCAGGCCGTGGCCATGGCATCGAAGCTTCCGCCCACCGTCAGCGTTGCCGAGGTCAACACCGTCGTCGATCGGGAGAACACCGTGGCGGCCAGCAGCCCGGCCACCGACAACGGTGCTACCCGCAGTACGGCCCGCGGCGAACCCCGGTTTTCCTCGTGTTCGAGCCAGACCACATCGGTGCGGTCGGGGATGGGCGGCGTGAATGAGGTCAGGATTCGTGACGCGGTATCGGAGATGTCGGCCAACGCCGCGGCTGATTCGGCGCGCGCTGATGCGGCCGCGGCGTCGCTGGTGCCGGAGATCGCCGAGCGGGCCGCGCCGGCGGCATCGCGCAGCGCGGTCAGGTAGGTCGCCAACTCATCGTCGAGGTGGTCGATGCGGCCGGGCGTCCCGTCGTGGATGGCCGAGGCGAAGGTGGTCGATGCCGCATCCAACCGCTGGGTCAGCTCCGGACTCACCAGACGCGCGATGCGCCGCGTCGCCGCGCTGAGGGCGGCTGAGGTCAGTTCCGCGGTGGCCACCGAGGTCACCCGGTCGGTCAACTCGTGCGCCTCGTCGACGACCAGTAGTGAATGTTCCGGCAGCACTGTCGATTCCGCGACAGCATCGATGGCCAGCAACGCGTGGTTGGTGACGACGATGTCGGCGCCACCGGCGCGGCTGCGCGCACGTTCCGAGAAGCACTCGGATCCGTAGGGACAGCGGGCCACGCCGATGCATTCCCGCGCCGAGACGCTGACCTGGGACCAGGACCGTTCAGCGACCCCAGGCTTGAGGTCGTCGCGGTCACCGGTGTCGGTGGTGGACGCCCATTCGGTCAGTCGTGCCACGTCGCGGCCCAGTGCGGTGGCGGCCATCGGGTTGAAGAGTTCCTCTTGCGGCTGATCGTCGGCTTCCGGATCGCCGGTCGAGCCATCGCTGTGGATCTTGTTCAGACATAGATAGTTTCGTCGCCCCTTGAGCAGCGCGAACCGCGGTTGGCGGGGGAGTGCATCGGCGAGTGCGTCGGCCAGCCGGGGTAGGTCGCGATCGACGAGCTGGCGCTGCAGCGCAATTGTTGCGGTAGACACCACCACGGGTGCGTTGTCGTCGAGCGCGCGCACAATCGCCGGAATCAGGTACGCCAGCGATTTGCCGGTGCCGGTGCCGGCCTGAACAACCAAGTGCTCGCCGGACTGGAATGACCGCGCAACAGCGTCGGCCATCTCCACCTGGCCGGGACGTTCGCTGCCACCCACTGCGGCCACGGCAATCGCCAGCAGCTCGGGAACGGACGCAGACTCGGGCACGGGACGTGGTTGCTCCCTCGTGGTCAAGCCGGCTCTCAGGCCGAGATGGTCTGGGTCGGGATGGCGGGTTCGCCGGGTGCCAATTTCAGTCCCTCCCAAGGCAAGCTGCGTAGCCCAGACGCCACCAGCTTTCGGGCTGCGGCGAGAGTATCTGGATCGGTGGTGACCATCGGCTTTCCGTTGCGAACCAGCGGTGTCGTCAACACCCGGTGTAGCCCAGTGTTGGCCGGCGGTCGACCGGCCGGGTGCACGATCTCCTCGGTGACGGTTCCCGTCGGTCGCGCCAGCCGCAGCGCCTCCTTGCGGCCACCGCGGGATTCCTTCTGGCTGCTGCGCTTCTGCACCGGAATGCCTTCGACCTCAACAAGTTTGTAAACCATGCTCGCCGTTGGTGCGCCCGAGCCGGTGACCAGCGAGGTGCCGACGCCGTAGCGATCGACCGGCTCCGCGCGCAGCGCGGCGATGGAAAACTCGTCCAGATCGCCCGAGACCATGATTTGGGTTTCGGTGGCCCCCAGGGCGTCGAGTTGCTGGCGCGCCTGCCGGGCGAGTACACCCAGCTCGCCGGAGTCGATGCGGACCGCGCCCAGAGCCGTACCCGCGGCGGCCACGGCGTTGGCCACCCCGGTCGTCACGTCATAGGTATCGACGAGCAGCGTGGTGTCCGGCCCGAGCGCGTCGATCTGGGCCCGGAACGCGGCCAGCTCGGCCAAGGCCGGTGTGCGGTCCTGGTTGATATGCACCATGGTGAACGCGTGCGCGGCGGTGCCCTCGGCGGGGACGCCGTAGAGTTGCCGGGCTTCCAGATTGGAGGAGCCGGTGCACCCGGCAATGTATGCGGCTCGGGCGGCAGCGACCGCGGCGCACTCATGGGTGCGCCGCGAACCCATTTCGATCAAGGGGCGATCGCCGGCGGCACTGACCATCCGGGCCGCGGCCGAGGCGATCGCTGAGTCGTGATTCAAGATCGACAGCACCAGAGTCTCCAGCAGCACGCATTCGGCGAAGCTGCCGTGTACCGAGAGCACGGGGGACCCGGGGAAGTAAAGCTCGCCTTCGGCATAGCCGTCGATGTCGCCGCTGAACCGGAAGTCGCGCAGGTAAGCCACGGTGTCTGGATCCAGGAATTGGGCCAGCAACTCGCATGCTTGGTCGTCGAAGCCGAACCGGGGCAAGAGTTCCAGGAGGCGGCCGGTCCCGGCCACCACCCATATCTGCGGCCGGCGGGCAGCCGACGGGCGAAGACCTCCCATGACGTCCGGCGCTCGGCGGTGCCGTCGCGCAGCGCGGCCGCCAGCATGGTCATCTCGTACTTGTCGGTCAGCAGCCCAGCCAGGACCGAGTGGTTCACACCGCCACCGTATCGGTTCGGTTGGGGAGTCGGTATCCACGGGAGGGGCTCGCTATCCTAGGGCTATGGTTGTAGCCTCAGCTCCTGCTAAGCCCGGCTCGGTCGGGCAGCAGGAGTCCGCGTCGAGAGACGCCACGGCTAGCCCGTGGGTGACAATCGTGTGGGACGATCCGGTCAACCTGATGACATATGTGACCTATGTGTTCCAAAAGTTGTTCGGTTACAGCGAACCGCATGCCACCAAATTGATGTTGCAGGTACACAACGAAGGTAGGGCTGTGGTGTCAGCGGGTAGCCGAGAGGCCATGGAAGTCGACGTGTCCAAACTGCACGCCGCCGGTTTGTGGGCGACGATGCAGCAGGACCGGTGAGATTCGAGGGTATCCGGATCCACTGTGCGCAAATGGAAGCGCGTTGAAACCCGCAACGGTCCTCGGTTTCGGTCGTCCTTAGCTCCGCACGAAGCGACCCTGCTCAAAAACTTGGTCGGCGCGATGATCGGCTTGTTGGATGAGCGTGAATCCACCGCGCCGTCGGATGAACTCGAGGAGATCACCGGCATCCGGACCGGCCATGCGCAGCGCCCGGGCGATCCGACGCTGCGCCGGCTGCTGCCGGATTTCTACAAACCCGGCGAGACCGACCCAATGACCCTCGACAGCTCCGAGACACTCAATGCCGCGTTGCGCAGCTTGCATGAGCCCGACATCATCGACGCCAAACGCGCTACCGCGCAGCAGCTGTTGGACACGGTTCCGGAGAAGGGGGGCCGCTTCGAGCTGACGGAAGACGGCGCCAATGCCTGGGTCGCCGCGGTCAACGACCTGCGCTTGACGCTGGGAGTCCTGCTTGAAGTTGGCCCCCGCGGACCCGAGCGCTTGCCCGCCGACCATCCGCTGGTCGCCCACTACGACGTCTATCAGTGGCTGACCGTTTTGCAGGAATATCTGGTGCTGGTCCTGATGGGGAAGTCGGCTGGATGAGCTCCATCACCGACATCGGGGGCATCCGCGTCGGGCATTACCAAAGGCTGGATCCGGACGCGTCCCTCGGCGCCGGTTGGGCATCGGGTGTCACGGTGGTGCTGGCGCCGCCCGGCACTGTCGGTGCGGTCGACTGTCGCGGTGGCGCGCCCGGAACCCGTGAGACCGATCTACTGGACCCGGTCAACAGCGTGCGCTTCGTGGACGCGGTGCTATTGGCAGGTGGCAGCGCCTACGGTCTGGCGGCCGCTGACGGTGTCATGCGCTGGCTGGAGGAACATCAGCGCGGTGTGGCGATGGGCACCGGTGTGGTGCCGATCGTTCCGGGCGCAGTAATTTTCGATCTGCCCGTCGGCGGGTGGGGGCAGCGTCCCACCGCCGAATTCGGCTACTTGGCCTGTGCCGCTGCGGTCAGCGATCAGGACCCGGGCGCCACTGCGTCGCTGGCGGTCGGGACAGTTGGCGCGGGCGTGGGGGCGCGCGCCGGCGTCCTCAAAGGTGGCGTGGGGACCGCGTCGGTCAAGCTGCCCTCCGGTGTGACAGTCGGTGCCGTGGTGGTGGTGAACTCCGTCGGCAATGTCGTGGATCCGGCCACCGGCCTGCCGTGGATGGCGGAACTTTCCGGCGAGTTCGGTCTCACCCGGCCACCGGCCGATCAGCTCGATGAGCTCGCCCGGCTGCCTTCTCCGCTGGATCCGCAAAACGCGCCCCAAGATCGGCCGCTGAACACCACCATTGCG
The DNA here is from genome assembly GCF_003391395.1 of Mycobacterium marinum. Taxonomy (NCBI): domain Bacteria; kingdom Bacillati; phylum Actinomycetota; class Actinomycetes; order Mycobacteriales; family Mycobacteriaceae; genus Mycobacterium; species Mycobacterium marinum. Next base: position 4,816,388 of record NZ_CP024190.1, on the reverse strand, counting down.
GTGGTCGCCACGGATGCCGCGCTGAGTCCGGCGGGTTGCCAGCGGGTGGCGATCGCCGCCCAGGACGGGTTGGCCCGCACGATTCGTCCCGCGCACACACCGTTGGACGGGGACACCGTTTTCGCGCTGGCCACCGGTGCGGTGCAGGTACCCCATGATCCCGCCATTCCCGCCGCGTTGTCTCCCGAGACCGGGCTTCTCACCGCGGTGGGGGCCGCCGCGGCTGATTGCCTGGCCCAGGCGGTGCTGGTCGGTGTGATTGCCGCGGAGTCCGTTGCCGGAATACCGAGCTACCGCGATGTGTTGCCCGGAGCGTTGCAAACATCGGGAACAGAAAGCCGCTGAGGTGTTGGTGGTCCGTGCCGACCTGGTCGATGCGATCCTCGCCCATGCGCGCCGCGATCATCCCGACGAGGCGTGCGGAGTGCTGGCCGGGCCGCAGGGATCCGACCGTCCCCACCGGCACATTCCGATGACCAACGCCGAGCGCTCGCCGACCTTCTACCGTTTCGACTCGGGCGAACAGCTTGCGGTGTGGCAAGAGATGGAAGGCGCCGGCGAGGTGCCGGTTGTGATCTACCACTCGCATACGGCCACCGACGCCTACCCGAGCCGCACTGATATCGATCTGGCCGCCGAGCCGGAGGCGCATTATGTTCTGGTCTGCACGCGCGATCCCGACCGCGATGAATTGCGCAGCTATCGGATCATCGCTGGTGCTGTGACCGAAGAACCCGTCAATGTCGTCGAGCGGTACTGAACTGTCCCTGGAGAGGCCGTCATGAGCGTCACCGTGTCCATCCCGACCATCCTGCGACCGCAGACCGGTGGCCAAAAGCGCGTCACGGCCAGCGGTGACACCCTGGGGGCGGTCATCGACGACCTCGAAGCGAACTACTCGGGTATCGCTGAGCGGCTGATCGACAACGGCAAGTTGCACCGGTTCGTGAACATCTACGTCAATGACGAGGACGTGCGGTTCTCCGGCGGCTTGGACACCGCGATCGCCGACGGTGACACGGTCACCATCCTGCCGGCCGTGGCGGGCGGATGAGTCGCAGACCACGGTGCGATACGACTCGTTGCTGTGTGCCCTGGGCAACACGCCGCTGGTTGGTCTGCCGCGATTGTCGTAGCTGTGGGACGGCCAGCCGGACCACCACAGGTGCGGTTAGGGGCCTAGCACCAAGATCGCACCGTGGGATGCCCGGACGCGCTACCGGCGGCGCCAGTTGTCTATGACGGAATCAACCGTCGCGGGGATCGGGCGCCGCTGTCGTCCGATGAAGTTCTTGCCGTGCGTAGATGAGGCTGGCAGTGGCGATACCAAAAAAGAATAGTGTGACAAGCACCGTTTGAGGTGTCGCGGGCTCACTTACTAGGGCCGCGATCCCCACACAGCCGAGCCCAATGAACACAACGGTGCACACACCCATGAACAGCGCGACCTGCTTAGAACTTAGACCGAGGCTTGGCGGGATAGCGCCGTAGCGAATTCGGATGAATATCAGTATCAACATTGCGGCCGCGATGAGTCCGCCCGGCAACAGCAGCGCCGCGAGATCAGGGGTATCGAAGGCATTGGCGAACATCCCTGCCCCGACCGCGACTAACGCCAAAGCCAGCAGGCGTGCAACCCGTGCTCGAACCGGCGGTTTTGTGGGCATATGACTACTTGCCTCCGTACTCGAACAGGTACTTGCCGCCATCACCGATCGCGCCGGCCGCACACCCACCCGCGATGTCGAGGGGCTCCAGAGGGCCGGTGATAAGCCCCCCGACTCCGGCGGCGATGCCACCTGCACCGCACCCCTCAAATGTTTTTGACAGCAGTGTGCGCAACGAGAACTTTTCGGCCTGGCTGAGCTTGTCGTTTACTTCTGCATCGACTAGGGCTTTGATCTGATCTTGGGTGAGTGGTCCCGCCGGTCGGGCCGGACTGTTGGTAATCCGGCGCAGGGCGTCGTTGAGCGGATCATCGGGCTCAAGCGGCGGCGTGCTGCTGGGCAGCAGCATTCGGTTGAAGGGCCCTTTGCCCGGGGGCGGTGTTTCATCAGCGGTGTCCCACGGCGCGAACGGCGGCGGGGCGCCGCTGTCTTGTTTGAAGTCGACTGGCTGGATTCCGATGCGATTGGCCGGAGCGTGCGCAACAGGATTGAAGATCGGATTCTCGGCGAAGCCGATGCCACTGAGACCAGCCCTAGTGGCGGAAAGTTGGCCTGCAACCTTGACCTCTGCCGCGTCGAGCTGTTCTGCGCGCAAGCGGATATCCCCGGCGAAAGCTTGTGCCTGAGCATGTCGAGCGACCTGCTCTGCGGCCGTCCCACTCGAACGTGTGTCGGTGACTGACAAGTCTTCTCCGACAGTGAATCCTACGTTCTGGGCGTCCTCGATGGCATAGAGTACTCGTCGTTGAGCTGCACTGATGCCGCTGGCGCCATCGCGTGCGATCCCGGCTGCCTGACGCAGCACGTCGGCTTTCGCGCTGACAAGCGGCAGGTCGGCACTAGTACGTTCCCGTAGCGCGGCACCCCCGGCGCCGTCCCAGTCAAGGGCATAAGACTGGTTTCGTATTTGGAAGAATGTGTCTTCCCATTGGTCGGCGGTTTTGGTCCAGTAGCCGGCTGAATCGATGAGGTGTTCGGTGCTCCATGCCCGGATTTGCGACAGGGTGGCCGGCATCTACACCACCTTCAGCTGGGCCACGGCGGCCATCTCGTCTGCGGCGCTGGCCTCTTGGTTGGCATAGCGTGCGGCCGCTGCGGCAACCGCAGCAGCCGTAGCCTGAGTTCGGGTTGCTAAAGCCGTCGCGGTAGCTCCGATCGCTGAGTCGATCCCACTCACCGCCGCCGTCGTGGCTTGGAATGGATGGCCTGGTGCCGGCGGCGCTGCTCCGCGGGTGAGTTGAGCGCCAAGACCTCGCCGTTGACTGGCCGTAACCCCCAGCTGATCAGTACGACCTGTAGTTCTATCCGTTCCCACTCGCGGGAGTTTAAAACGAGGCCACCTGGAGGGGCTATTCAGGCCGATCCGCTGATCCCGCGACTGCGACCGCCGAGGAAGCGATGCACCTATGAGGCTGACACAGGAAACGACTGCTCCCGAAGCGTCGAGTTCAGCGAACCCCTCGTGGTCTGTCTCAACCTCGGGGTCCACGGCCCTGCGCCTTATCGTCGGGCGGCGGTACCAGCCTGCGATGCTTGTTCCGTCTTACCTGCCGCTATACATCCGGAGGATGGAGCCGGGTCAGCTGCGGGTCGGTGTCCTCAGCTCAATGCCGCGAGGATTCGTGCCGGAACTGTACAACCCGATGTACTGACCGCGCGTTACTCGGTCGGTGCCGAGGCCGCGGTAACCGCGGTCACCGACGGCGAGCGCGCTGACATTGCCTTCGTGGTCTCCGACGGTGGGTGGGAGTATCTGTCCACCTGGGTCTATGCAGGTAGCCTGGATGAGGCCGGAATGCTCTGCAAGGGCACAAAGCGACGAGGAGGAGCGGCGCGTATGGCTAGACATCCGCGCACGCCAGCGACGCAGCCCGAGGAGCGGCCGCGCTGGGTGACCGGCGGAGCGACAATTCTGACTTTTGTCGCACTGCTGTATCTCGTTGAATTGATCGACCAGCTGACTCGGCATTCCCTGGACCTCAACGGCATCAGACCGCTGCAAACCGATGGCCTCTGGGGGATCATCTTCGCGCCGCTGCTGCACGCCAACTGGGCGCACCTGATGGCCAACACGGTTCCGCTGCTGGTGCTGGGTTTTCTGATGACGCTGGCCGGGTTGGCCCGGTTCGTCTGGGCCACCGCGATCGTGTGGATCCTCGGCGGGTTTGGCACTTGGCTGATCGGCAACGTCGGCAGCAGCTGCGGGCCCACCGATCACATCGGTGCCTCGGGTCTGATCTTCGGCTGGCTGGCTTTTCTGTTGGTCTTCGGATTGTTCGTCCGCAAGGTGTGGGACATCATCATCGGTCTGGCGGTGTTGTTCTTCTACGGCGGCATCCTGCTCGGCGCGTTGCCGCGGCTGGGAGTGTGCGGTGGCGTCTCCTGGCAGGGCCATCTGTGCGGTGCGCTCGCCGGCGTCGTGGCGGCGTATTTCTTGTCCGCTCCGGAACGCAAGGCTCGGGAGCTGAAAAAGGCCGGTGAACGGCCGTCAAGCCCGAAAACATGAGCTCGCCGCTGGCGCCCGTCGGAATCTTTGATTCCGGCGTCGGCGGACTGACGGTCGCACGGGCCATCATCGACCAACTGCCCGACGAAGACATCGTCTACGTGGGCGATACCGGCAACGGCCCGTACGGTCCGCTGACCATCCCCGAGGTTCGCGCACATGCGCTGGCCATCGGTGACGACCTGGTCGGCCGGGGCGTCAAGGCGCTGGTGATTGCCTGTAACACGGCATCGGCAGCGTGTCTGCGCGATGCCCGGGAGCGATACGACGTGCCCGTCGTCGAAGTGATCCTGCCGGCGGTACGCCGCGCAGTGGCCACCACCCGCAACGGTCGCATCGGGGTGATCGGCACCCGCGCGACCATCACCTCGCACGCCTACCAGGATGCGTTTGCCGCCGCGCGCGACACCGAGATCACGGCGGTGGCTTGCCCACGGTTCGTCGATTTCGTCGAGCGGGGCGTGACGAGCGGTCGTCAGGTGCTGGGATTGGCGGAGGGCTATCTGGAGCCGCTACAGCGCTCCGGGGTCGACACCCTGGTACTCGGCTGCACGCACTATCCGTTGCTGTCCGGGTTGATACAACTGGTGATGGGGGACAACGTCACGCTGGTCTCCAGCGCCGAGGAGACCGCCAAGGAGGTCCTGCGGGTGCTGACCGAGCGGGACATACTGCGCCCGCACGATGCGCCGCCGGCCACTCGATTGTTCGAAGCCACCGGCGATCCGGAGGCGTTCATGGCGTTGGCGGCGCGCTTCCTCGGGCCAGCGCTAACCGGGGTGCAGCCGGTTCGCCCCTCGGGCATGCACTAGCTTCGCGGCATCACCCTGACGGAGCCGCACCCGTTGAGCGGGTTACGGCACGAACTCCACATTGGCCACCTTGGCCTCGTCGCCGACCTGCTGCACGGTGATGCGCATGCGCCACGCACGAGGCCGTTGTTCGGGCGCTCCGGCCGTCGTCGTCTTGACGCTCACCGCCACCAGGACCTGTGCCGCGTCGTCGGACTCCGACTCCAGTGCGGCGGCGGTGATCGTTCCCACGGATTTCGACTGGAAATGTTGAACGACCTGGATGAACGGCTTGGATCGGCGTTGGAAGTCGTCGTAGAAAGTGCCGGTGGCGGAGTTGAGGATGCGCTCGATATCGGCGTCGACATGCTCCCAGTCGATGGTGGTTAGGTTGATCGCGCCCTGTCTGGCGACCTGAACATAGAGCTTGCGCTGTTGGTCGGCCTGATGCGATTGGTAGGCGTGGAACCCGAACCAACTCGCCAACGCCGCCATGGCCACCACCGCGGCCAGCCCCACCACGATCGCCAGCCGCACCTTTGAGGGCGCTGGCTTGGGCGACTCCTGCTCGCCGTCGCTGGCTTGCGCGTCGTCTTCGCCCGCCTCGGGATCCGCGTCGGCGTCTTCCTGGGTCTCGTCCTGAGTCTCGTCCGCGGTCTCGTCTTGGTCTTCGTCGCGCGGCTGGGCCTCGGGCACGCCTGCTTGGCCGGATTCGCCTTCGGGCTCAACGACCTCGGCAGGCTCCGGTTGCTCCTCGAGAGTCGTGGAATCACTCACTTCTTCGGGGGCAGCAACATCGTCTGCCATGTTTGCTCCTCTGGGACGGTCTGGCCCAGATTAGCTTGCGTGTACAGGTGTCCGTCGGGGCCCATATAGGTGCCGGTTGCCGGGTCGTACTCGGCGGCGGCAATCGGGGCTGGCGGTGCCGGACCCGGCGGGGCGCTCTGTTCGAGCGGCGGCTCCGGGGGCAGTTGCGGAATCGGTTGCCCGGACAGCGTGGAGTTCGGATCCCCCTTCCAGTTGTAGCCGTCGTTGAGCGGCACGTAGACCTCGTTGCTCTCGCACAGCTTCGCCGTCGGCGCGCGCTTTCCTGGCACGGTCACGCAAGGCAGATTTCGTGCGCCGCGGACGTTGAAAGGCGCATCCTGGGGCACTCGGCAGTACAGGTCACCCGGCGCACGGTTCGGGTAGTCCTCGAAGGTGGGTACCCGCTGCTGCTGGGCCGGCAGGAAGCCGGTGGTGCACGGCGGCGGCAGGTTCAGGTTCAGGTTGAAGACCAGATAGTCGCCCTTGTAGTCCTGGATGGTGTTGCGCTTGGCAACGCCGACGGCCTGCGTTACGGCAGTTCCCTGAGGAAACAGCACCAGCAGTTGCTCGAGACTCGGGTGGTAGGCGACGGCCACCTCACCGACGCTGACCAGGTTGGCCAGCACGATCGGCAGTGTGGGGCGTAGTCGGTTGAACAGCGCGCGCACCTCATCGGCTGCCCCGGGACCCTGATCCAGCAACCCGGCCAACGACGAGTCCTGGCGCTGCAGCTGGTCGGTGATGCTGGCCAGATTCGACGCCCACGAGCGGATGGCGCCCGCGGTGTCGGTCTGGGTGTCCAACACCGGCTTGGACTGGTCGATCAACAGGGTCAGCTCGTCCAGGTTCGCGCGGGCGTCGATGGCCAGCTTGCTGCCCCCGGTGATCAACCGCCGAAGCTCGGGCCCCAGTCCGCCGACGGCGACGGCCGCCTCGTCGACAACCGTCTTCAGGTTCTCGCGGGGGATCGCCTGCAGGCCGCGGTTGGTTTCGTCCAGGATCGTGTTGATATCGGTTGGAACGCGGGTGCGGCTACTCGGGATCACGTCGCCGTCCTTCAACGACGGACCTTGGCCGCTACGCGGAAGCAGCTGAACGTACTGCTCGCCGACCGAGGAAACGCTGTGCACCTCGGCCTCCACATCGGCGGGAATCTTGACATCGGAGTTCAGCGACAGGACCGCGGCCACACCCGTGTTGGTCAAGTGGACGCTCTTGACGGTGCCGACCTCGACGCCGCGATAGGTGACGTTGCCGCGCGGGTAGAGGCCGCCTGCCTCGGGCAGCTCGACGGTCACGCGGTACTGCCCGATGCCGACCATGGCCGGCACTCGCATGTACCCGAAGACCATGATCAACAGCGCGGTGGTGGCCACGATGGCGAAGATCGCCATCTGGATGAATATCTGCCGAGTCAGACGCATGTCACGGCCCCTGGTCCCATCGGTACGGAACGATCAACGGGTTACCCACGGTGTAGGGGCTGGGCATCTGCCCGATGGTGCGGCCCCACTGCAGCTCGAGCTCGGTCAAGTCGCCTTCCCATCGCGTTCCGGTGAAGAATCCGGCGTCGATACGGCTCAACGTCATATCGATGATGAGGGTCAGGTTGGCGTAGTCGCCGCGCATCCAGTTGGTCAGCGTCTCCTTGGGAAATGGGTAGGTGGGTAGGAAGCTCAGCGCGCGCGTTAGCGCCGGACCCGCGTTGGCCAGTGACTCCAGCGTCGGCCCAAGATCTTTGAGCTCCTGCACAAGCGCGTCCTTGGTCTGGTTGACCGAGTCGGCGGCCAGCGCGCTGAACCTGCCCAGCTGGGTGAGTGCATCGGCCAGGTTCTCGCGCTCGTTCTTGAGCACGGCGAGTGCATCCGGAATCGTCCGCAACGCCTTGTCCAGTACCGGCCTTTGTGCGGCGAGCTGAGCCATCAGGTTGTTCAGGCTCTCGGCAGCGGCGATGATGTCGCCTTTTTGGTCGTCGAGGTGTCCGATGGCCTCGTCGAGCTGCTCGATCAGGCTGCGCAAGTCGTTCTCGCGTCCGGTGAAGGCGGTGCTCAGGGCTTCGGTGATGTCGTAGATGTCCCCGATCCCGCCGCCATTGAGCAGCATCGCCGTTGCGGCGAGTGCCTGTTCGGTGCTCGGATATGCCTTCGATGAGGACAACGGGATCAACGAGCCCTCGCGTAGGTTGCCCTCAGGCGGCACGTCGGTGGGCGGTGCCAGCTCGATATGCAGCGACCCCAGCAAGCTGGTCTGACCGAGTGTGGCGGTGGCATTTGCCGGCAGCTCGACATTGCCGTTGAGTTTCATCGTGACCAGCGCATGCCAGCCCTGGCGCTCGATCTTGGTGACGGTACCGACATTGACGTCACCCACCCGGACGCGCGAATTCGGCTCGATGTTGTCGACGTCGGGCATCTGAGCCTGGATGGTGAACGAGCCGGGTCCGCCGCCCTGAACACCTGGCAGCGGAAGCGAGTTCAGGCCGCGCCAGCCACTGCAGCCCGACACGGCTACCGCTAGGGCGGCGATTCCCGCCGCGATGCGTATCCGCGTGGTCCACCTGGCCCACATCATGAGCCCACCCCTTGGGGCACCATGATCCCGCGAAGGCCGGCAGCCGGATCGGGTGTGGCGGGCGCTTCGGCCGGCAGCGGGGGGCCCACGGCGGGCGGCGGTGCTTGCGCCGGAGGCGCCGCGGCCGGCGGTGCTTGCTGCGGCGGAATGGCTTGCGGTGGAATGGCTTGCGGTGGAATGTAATCCGGGCGTAGCCAGTCTTCGCTGTAGGTCAGCTCATTGGGTCGCGCACTGGCGCCGACGAAGAGGTTCTGGCCAAAGGGCAGGAAGTTGTACTGACGGTTCTTGATTATCGGTGCCAGGTATTGCACGCATAGCTTCGCGGACTGTTCATAGCCCAGTCGCGATGCGGCCTGAATGGCGCCGCACAGGAAGGAAATCGGATTGGCGAAGTTGTTGAGCATCGGCACGGCACTCACCGCGCCCTGGGCCGGCTGCCAGATGTTCACATAGTTCTGCAAGGTGTTGGGCGCCACGTGCAGGAACTGTTTGACGTCGTCGAGGCTATCGTTCAAAGCCTGGCTGACCCCCGCCAGCTTGTCCGATGTGGTGCCCAGGGCTTCGCGATTGTCGGCCACAAATCGCTGCACCTCACCGACCGTGTCGCCCAGGTTGCGCACGGCGTTGGCGACCTCGTTCGGGTCGTTGGCCAGCAGGCCGGTCACCGTCGCCAGGTTCTGGTTCAGCTGGCGCATCAAGTTGGTGCTGTCCTGCAGCGCCGACACCAGAATCGCGAGATTCTTCACGGTAGAGAAGATGTCCGTGCTGTGGTCGCCGAGGGCCGAAAAGGCCTGAGACAACTTGATCACGGTGTCGCGGATGTTGGCGCCCTCGCCGCGGAGGTTGTCTGCCGCGGTATTGATCACCGACCCGAGGGGGCTGACGCCGCCGGGCTCGGTCGGCTGCAACTCCTTGGTCAGCTTCGCCAATTGCGCACGGACGTCGTCCCACTCGACCGGAACGGCGGTGCGTTGGCGTGGAATGACCGCGTTGTCGGCCATCGCGGGCCCGCCGGTGTAGGCGGGGGTGAGCTGAATCGCGCGTGAGGTCACCAGGGTCGGCGACAGGATCGCGGCTTTCGCGTCCGCCGGCACTTTGTACTTGCTGTCGTACCAGAATGAGACCTTGACCGACTCGGGCTGCGGTTCGATCGAGGTGATCTTGCCGACGGGCACACCAAGGATGCGAACTTCGTCCCCGGTGAAGACGCCGTTGCTGTTCTCGAAGTACGCGACGACATTGGTGCGGTTGACCACTTCGGTGGTTCGCAGCAGCACCACCACTCCAGCGGCCAATAGTCCGACCAACAGCACGGCCAGCCAGGTCTTGGTGCGCCGGATCATCGTCCGGCCCCCGCGGTCTGGGGTGCTGAGACCTCGCCCGGCGCGGGCACCAATACCGATGACGGCGTTGGCTGCGGGATGGAAGCCAACTCGGGAGGCGCCGGTGCGGGCGGCCCCGGTGGTGGCCCGCCCGGGGGTGGGGCGGGCAGCGGCTCGCGGTAGGGATACCGCGGGTCATCGGGGTTGCCGGTGATCGCGTCGGGAAGCTTCAGATGTGGTTCGCCGCCTTGGCCCGTCCGCGGGAAGGGCAACGGCAGCGGCGGTGTGCCCGGCTGGCCGATCGGCGGGTCGGTGCGTTGCGACGGGAGCAGCACATTGGGATCCAGGCCGAGGTCGGAGAATGCCGCGTCGATGAATGGCTGCACGAATTGTCCCGGCGCCAGGTTGGCGACGTAGGTCTTGAAGAACGGGCCGGAGGACACCGATTCACCCAGCGACATCGTGTAGTCGTCGAGCAGTTTGATCGCCTTCTGCAGCCGTTCCTTGCGGTTGTCCAGGATGGTCAGTACGCCGTTGAGTTTGTCGAGCGCGGGTCGCATCGTGGCCTCGTTCTCTGCGATCAACCCATGCAGTTGTTGACCGAGTGCGGCGATGTTGCCGGAGATGTGATCCAGGGCGGCGCGTTGGGTTGTCAGCTCGGCCAGCAGCGCGTTGGTGTTGGCGATCAGGCTGACGACTTGGTTGCTGCGCTCGGCCAGCACGGTCGTGGCCTTGTTGGCGTTGGTGAGCAGACCGCGCAGCTGCGCGTCGCGCTCGTCGAGGGTCTGCGAGAAGCGTGCCACTCCCTCGATCGCGACGCGTAGTTGTGGCGGGGTGTCGGAAAAGGTGTCCGCCAGTACCCGCAGCGAGTCCGATAGCTGGTTGGTGTTCAGGCCGCTGATCGTGGTGGCCAGGTCACCCAGCGCGTCGGGTAGTTGGTACGGCGACCGGGTGCGGTCGAGCGGAATCGTGCCCTGCAGCTGGCCGTCCCCGCGGGAGATGACCTCGAGCATCTTCGTGCCCAGCAGGCCCCGCGTCTTGATCGCCGCCTCGGTATGGTCGCCGAGGCGGATGTGCTTGTCGACAGTGAACTTGACCAGCACCCGCGGTCCGTCCAACTCGATGGACGAGACCTCACCCACCCGGAATCCCGAAACTTGCACGCGCACGCCGGTTGTCAGCCCACCCGCATCAGCGAAGTAGGCGGAGTACTGCTTGCCGGATTGGAAGAACGGCAGCTTGTCGTACTGCAGCGATCCGACCACGATGCCGATGGTGATCGCCAATCCCACTGCACCGACGACGATCTGGTTGCGTTCAGCGAAGGATTTCACCGCGGTGCGCACCTCCCGGTGGGCTGACCGGCGACCTTGACGTACACCGGCTGGCCACCCCTGCCGTTGAGCTTGAGCACGACATCGCAGAGATAGAAACTGAAGAAGTCACCGTAGATGCCTTGGCGCGACAGCGCTTGATAGGCATCTGGCAGCGTGTTGATCAGATTGTCGAAGTATTCGTGGTCTGCCAAGACAATTGCCGATGCGCGATCCGTCTCCTGGACGGTCTTGGCCAGTGGCGGGCGTGCCTGCGACAACAGGTCCGCGATGCTCGAGGCGGCGGCATTGGTGTAAGCCACGCCCTTGGTGATGTCTTCCTTGCGGGCCTGCAGGCCTTCCATGAGTTCGGCGAGTGCGTCGACCGCTTTGGCGAATTGCTTGTTTTGGTCGCCGAGCGAACCCAACACGACATTCAGATTGATGATGACATCCCCGATCAGCTGATCGCGATCGGCCAGCGTCGTCGTCAACGCGGCGGTCTGGGCAAGAAACGAGTTGATCGTCGCGCCTTCGCCCTGCAGCGCCCGAATCAACTGGCCGGACAGGGCATTGACCTGGTCGGGATCCAGCGCCTTCAGCAGCGGACGGAACCCGCCAATCAACGCATCCAAGTCCAGGGCGGGCGAGGTGTGTGTCATGGGAATCGTGTCACCGGGCTTGAGCTGTTTGGGGCTGCCGGCGCCTTCCTCGAGTGCCAGGTATCGGCCACCGATCAGGTCGTCATAGCGGATCACGGCCCGGCTGCCCTGGGTCAGCACCACCGAACTATCGGCCGTGAACTCGACCAGCGCCGTTGTGTCGGGCTGAATCGCAACCTTTTTGACTTGTCCGACCTCGACACCGGCGATGCGCACGAAGTCGTTTTGCTCCAGTCCGGTCACATTGCTGAACTCGGCTTTGTAGGTGCTGGTTTTCTCGCCGAAGCGCAGCTGCCCGAAGACCGCGAACAAGCCGATGACGCCCAAGAAGCAGACCAGCAAGAAGGTGCCCAGTCGGATCGCATCACGGATGAGCCGGGCTCTCATGCGCGGTCACCTTCGTTGGCCCAGCGGTCGGCCGAAAGGTCGGTCGAGGGCCGGCTGAGGGGACGTCGGTACCAGGTGTTCACGGTGACGGAGCGACCTCCTGTGGCAGTGGAGCCGGCGGCAGCGGGGTGGGCTGTGCCTGCGCGGGCGCGGGGACCACGAAGGGCTCGGAGCCCGGCGTGGGTCCCGATTCCCTGGGGGCGCCCGGTGGCGGCGCCGGCGGTAGCCCCGGCCACAGCGGGGTACCGTCTGGCGCGTACAGCTCCGCGCCGTAGGGCGGCGCCCCCGGATAGGGGATCGGTCCTGGCGCAGGCCCACCGAAGAGGTTGCGGATGCTCGGTGGTTCGGGCGTTCCGCGGGTGACCGGGAAGTAGTTGGCCCAGCCCGGGAATCCGATGCCGGGGTTGGGGCGCCAGTCCATTCCCGTGCCAAAGCCGGTGTTGGTGACGAGGTTGCGCACCGGCCAGTTGTTGTCGACGATCGGCAACGAGCCGCAGCCCGGTTTGCCGCCAGGCCCGCCCTTGGCGCCGATGATGGGCAGGTTGTCTGGAAAACGGTAGGGGTCATCGCCGAGCGCCAGGGCCGCATCGAGTACCAGTGACCGCCCATTGCCGCCGGGTGCTTCGTAGCCCCCGTGGTCCAGCAAGTACTTTGCGCCCTCCAACAGACAGGTGTACTCCGGGCTGTACTTGTAGAGCAGGTTCGTCGTGGGCTCGAGTGCGTTGATGGCTTTGATCAGGTTCGCCTGATTGGGTGCCAGCAGGCTGATACCGGTGTTGGAGAGTCCGATGGTGGCCAGCAGCAGTGCGTCCAACTGGGTGGAGTGGCTGGTGATGGTGGTGCTGGTCGTGCTCAGCGCGTTGAGCGTGTCCAGGATGTCCTGCGCCGCAACGCTGAAGGTTTCGTTGAAGTCTTTGACGGCCCGCAGGTCGGCGGTCACGGTTTCGTAGCGCGGATTCAGCTCGAGCAGGACCTGGTTGGCATCGGTGGTCGCTTGTCCGATGAGCGGACCTTGACCGCGTAGGCCCTCAGCAAGCGCGGAAAGCGCGGCATTGAGCTTGGCCGGGTCGATCTGATCCAGCACCGCTACCAGGTTCTGGAACACGGTGTTGGCCTCGCTGGTCACATTGCGCGACATGAGCACCTGGCCGGCCTTCAACCGTTGCGGGCTGGGGTCTTCGGGGTAGACCAAATCGACGAACTTGGCGCCGAACACGGTGGTGGCCCGAATCTCGGCTTGGACATTCGCCGGGATGTAGCGGATCTGGTCGGAATCGATCTCGAGCGTGAGGGCCACCGGTGTCGCGCCCTTTCCGCCGCCGACAATCGAAGCGACCCGCCCGACCTGCACGCCGCGCAATTTGACCTTGGCGTTGGTCTCCATCACCAGGCCGGAGCGCTCGGACGTCAACGTGACCGGAACGACCGACCGCAGCGAGCCCATGAAAAGTGCGTAGGTCACCCACATCGCCGCAACGAAGAGCAGCACCAGGATCAGCGTGTGCCACGCGGGGTGCAGGCCTTCCTTGCGGTCATCCATGGTGCTATCCCGCCAAGTTGAAATTGCCGGATTGCCCGTACACCGCCAGCGAGATCATCACCAGCACGAACGCCGAGAAGATCAGCGACGTGCGCACCGCGCGCCCGACGGCCTCGCCCACTCCCGCGGGCCCGCCCCTTGCGGTATAGCCGTAATAGGTGTGCACGAGCATGATCACCAGCGACAGGGCGATGCATTGCACGAACGACCAGACCAGGTCGGTGGGGTTCAGGAACGTCCTGAAGTAGTGGTCATAGACACCGGTCGCCTGACTGTAGAGAACGGTCGTGCCGAATCGCGCGGCCCAGAACGACGCCAGCACTCCGACGCAATACAACGGGATCACCACCAGCAGTCCGGCGACCACCCGGCTGGCGGCCAGGAAGGCGATGGTGCGGATACCCATCACTTCGAGCGCGTCGATCTCGTCGTTGATCCGCATGGCGCCGAGCTGTGCCGTGGCGCCCGCGCCGATGGTGGCCGACAGCGCGATGGCGGTGGTTGCCGGTGCGATCAGCCGGACGTTGAAAAAGGCCGAAGCGAATCCGGTCAGGGCCTCCACGCCCAGTTCGGAGAAATCGCTGTACCCCTGCACCGCCACCAACGCCCCGGTGGTCACCGTGAGGAAGCCGACGATCGCGACCGTCCCGCCGATGACCATCAGAGCGCCCGCACCCAAACCCATCTGCGCGATGAGCCGGATCAACTCGACCCGGTAGTGGATCAGCATGTAGTGGATGGAGCGCAGCGTGCGGCCAAAGAACTTGGTTTGGGTCCCGATCTGATTCCATCCCGCGACCCAGCCGTCGAGCTTGTGCCGCACGCCGCGCCAGCGGCTGCCGGCGGCCACGGCCGTCACAGCGTCACCTTGATCGCCACCGCAGTCGCGACGATGTTGATTGCGAACAACGCCATGAATGTAAATACGACGGTCTCGTTCACAGCGTTACCGACACCGGCCGGCCCACCGCCGACGGAGATGCCCTTGTAGCAGGCGATCAAACCGGCCGATAGCCCGAACAGGGCCGCCTTGACCAGCGCGATCACCACGTCGGTGGTGCCGATGATCAGGGTCAGGCCGGCCGCGAACGCGCCTGGTGAGACGTGCTGGATGAAGACGCAGAAAAAGTAGGCGCCGGACAGTCCGACCAGAATCACGCTGGCCGACAGCGCCAGCGATACAGTGGTTGCGGCCAACACCCGCGGCACCACCAGCGCTTGAATCGGGTCGACGCCCATCACCCGAAGTGCGTCGAGCTCCTCGCGAATGGTTCGGGCTCCCAGATCAGCGCACATGGCGGTAGCGCCGGCCCCGGCGACCACCAAGACCGTCACAATCGGTCCGATCTGTCGCACCGAGCCGAGCGCGGCCCCGGTGCCGGAGAAGTCCGCGGCACCGATCTCGGTCAACAGGATGTTCTCGATGAAGGTCAACAACACCGTGTACGGGATGGTCAACATCAGCGTCGGCAGCAGTGACACCCGCGCCACAAACCAGGCCTGCGCAATGTATTCGCGCCACGCAAACGGAGGATGGACCATCGCCACGAACGTGTCGAGCGCCATCGAGTAGAAGCCGCCAAACGCCCGCAGCGGCTTGGCCACGGCAACAGGAGCAACCATCAGCGAGTGCCCGCCTGCCCGCTGACGACAGGTATTGACTGCTGTCTTTCTTCGGTGAGCACCGTCCCTCCGAGAACACCGCAGCGATGTAAATGTGGCTGACGTTAACACTTGTGAACGTCAGAAAGCGATGGCCTTTGGACCTCATCTTGGTGTTTTTCGTGTGGTTTGATCGAGGTGTCGCGGTTAGCGCGAGTCCAGCGATGCAATCCGCGTGGCGAGGAAACGAGCATCCGATGCCCACACAGCCATCGACACCCCGATCGGGAGCCAGCCCGCAAAGCGGCCTTTCTGCCATGCGGTCCTGGCTCAAACGATCGGCCATGACCGGGTTGTTCGCGGTTCTGATTGGCGCAGCCGCGCCCTCGGCGTTGAGCTGGGCCACGCCACCACGAACGCCTGCCACACCCGGGCCGGCGGCGTCCTGCTCGTACCGCCTGGACCCGCCACGGCATACCACCCTCGCGTCCGGGGTAGCCGCGGTCACCTCCAGCATCGTCGCGACCAGCTGTTCGGGCGACGCCCAGCCGGTGCGGGTGACTGCTTGCATTCGGGCCGACGGCGTGGGCACGCAATGCCACGCCGAAGCCGGTTGGACCGCGGCGGAGTTGAACTTTCGCCCGTGGCGCGCGGGGTTGACTTACATCGCGACGGGTAACGGCTGCGCCCTGGTGGGCAACCCCCCGGTACAGGTGTGCACGCAGCTGGGGCCGATCTCGGTTGGGCTGTGAACCCGCCAAGCCAGCCGGTTGGCGGCGCTCACGTGGGTGAACCGTAGACGGCCACCACCACGGTGCGGTCCAGGCTGTTCTCCGACCAAACCCCGATCGCGGTGTATTTGCAGTCGCGCATGATCGCGAGGTAGTCGGGGTTGTTGTACCACTGATTTATCAGCTCGACACCGCTGATTGCCAAGGCCGGGTTGATTGCCACCGTTTCGGCGACATCACCGCGAAATCCGGCGGCCGCCGCCCGGTCGCTCGGTGTCGACCCATCCGATCCGATATCTCCGTCTAGGGCACGATTTCCCAGCACATCGTTGGTATGCCACTGGGCGGCCAATTGCAGGCGCGGATCAATTCGCAACTCGCTGGTGCACCCGGCCTGGTGTTGGATGGTGTAGACGTTGGCCACTACACCGTCGTTGAGTCTCTTGTTGTCGGCGTGCGCCGCCGGAGCCGTCGACAATGCCGCGCTCAGCAGCGCCAGGCCGATCATTACCGGCAGCGGCATCTGCTTTCGCAGGTGTCCACCTGCCATCCGAGGACCTCCTGTCGCCCCGCTGCCTACGGCACCACCGGCGGGCAGTTCATCGGCGCACCAGCCTCCGGTCCGCCGACTAGCTCGGGACCGTACGCCAAGTATCGAAATGAGGGCAGTTCCGTTTGAGCTCAATGATTGGAGTTCTCGTTCAATTGTCTGATTGGTGCAAGAATGGCGCTTGCGGTGCAAGTGTTGCACAGTTTCAGCCGGAATCAGCAGCATGCGCCGGCAGATGTGCGGCGATGCGTGCCGGGCCATTGCCGGTGATGACGCGCGGCCGATGCGCCCGATGTTCAGTTGGTCCGGTGCAACAGCATCGAACAAGTCGAGGCCGTCTGCCGGATGCTCTGGTCGCCGACGTTCATTTGCCGGTCGACTGGGCGGAAGCCAGCAACGGGCTGAGCCGATAGTCGACCAGACGCCTCATCACCAACCCCGTTGTGGTCTTCTCGACGCCGTCGATGTCAAGGATCTGGCCTGCGATGCGGTAAAGGTCCTCGGCGTTGCGGGCGACGATGTGGACCAGCAAGTCGGTGACACCGCTGAGCCCGTGGACTTCGAGAACCTCGGGCACACCCTCGAGTGCATTGCCGATCTCGCCCAATTTGCGTTGGGTGACGGTCACCATGATGAAGGCGGTCAGCGAATAGCCAAGCGCGGCAGGATCGATGCGGCGCTCGAAAGACTGAAGGACGCCGTCCGCTTCCAGCTTGGCCAACCGTGCGTGAATCGTGTTGCGGGCCAACCCCGTAGTGTGCGCCAGCGCGACTACGGCCGCGCGCGGATCCTTGATCAGGGCGTGCAGGATTTGCGTATCGATGTCATCGATGAGGTGATCCCGCTTGGGCATATTGCCCTCCTTGAGGCCGAAGTAACACATCCCATGTGAGCATATTGCTCAGATTTCATCGACCTACTTGCCGAAATCATATGAGACCGTTGCACTTGCTGATTCATCTGCACAAGCCAATCTCCTAGGTGGGGCACCATGAACTCGACCACCTCAGTCGATACCAGTCGTGGAATCGTCAGTGTCGACACACTCGAGGCCATCGCCGAGCGGGTGCTGTGGCTGTCGACGTCGATGGTCCATCACGCCAACCGGGTGCGGTCGGATAGCTCGGGATTGAAGGTCGGCGGCCATCAGGCCTCGAGCGCGTCAATGGTGACCATCATGACTTCACTGTGGTTTCAACAACTGCAGGCCGGGGATCGGGTGTCGGTCAAGCCCCACGCCTCACCGGTGTTGCACAGCATCAACTACCTGCTCGGCGCGCTGGACGAAGAACACATGACCACGCTGCGTGAGTTCGGTGGCCTGCAGTCCTATCCGAGCCGGTCCAAGGATCCGGATCCGGTGGACTACTCGACCGGGTCAGTCGGGATCGGGGCAACCGCCCCGATCTGGGGGGCCGTGGCGCGCCGTTACGTCAACGCCCAGTTGGATGCCGGCGGCAACGGTCGGCAGTACTCTCTGGTCGGCGACGCCGAACTCGACGAGGGTGCGGTATGGGAGGCCATACTGGATCCCGGGATCGCCGAACTCGGCGAAGTCGTCTGGATCGTCGACCTCAACCGCCAGTCCTTGGACCGAGTGGTACCCAACATCGCTGCGCACCGACTCGAGGCAATGTTCGACGCGGCAGGCTGGCAGGTCATAACAGTCAACTTTGGCCGACTTCTCCGGTCCCTGTTCAGCCGTCCCGGAGGGGAAGCGCTGCGCCGGCGCATCGTTGCGATGGAAAACGCGGAATACCAACGTCTGCTGCGCTGCGATGCCGAGCAGATCCGCCAGCGACTCCCCGGTGACGGTCCACTTTCCGGCGAAATCGCCGCGTTGATCGCCGACATCGATGACGCGACGCTCACGGCGGCGATCCGCAACTTGGGTGGTCA
The DNA here is from genome assembly GCF_003391395.1 of Mycobacterium marinum. Taxonomy (NCBI): domain Bacteria; kingdom Bacillati; phylum Actinomycetota; class Actinomycetes; order Mycobacteriales; family Mycobacteriaceae; genus Mycobacterium; species Mycobacterium marinum. The sequence goes on along the minus strand of NZ_CP024190.1, from coordinate 4,798,040 downwards.
CGACCTGGCAGCCCTGATCGAGGCATACCAACAGATCGATGACACCCGACCCACGGTCATCATCGCCTACACGATCAAGGGTTTCGGGCTACCCACAGAGGGCCATCCACAGAACCATTCCGCCCTGCTCAGCCATGACGAATACGCCGCTCTGGCAGCACGACTGGGAATGAACCCCAATAGCCCTTGGCTACGCTTCGCGCCTGACGGCCCGATGGGGCGGCTCTGCGCCGAGACCGCAGAGCGGCTACGGCGCGACCCGATTCCGGCCGCCAAATCCCCAACCGTCCCGAGTGACATCGGTCGTACTCCCAAAGGCACCGCAACGACCCAGGCCGCTCTCGGCCGTGTCCTGCTCGACCTGATCCGCGAGGCACCCGACGCGGCGAAGCGTGTCGTCACGGTCAGTCCTGACGTCAGCTCGACGACCAACCTGGCTGGATGGGTGAACAAGGTCGGGGTGTGGTCGGCGAGCGAGCGACACAACTGGTTCGCCGATGATGCCCAGACTCTGATGCACTGGAACGAACGTCCCAGCGGGCAACATATGGAACTCGGTATCGCCGAGACGAACCTGGTTGGCCTGATCGGCGAACTGGGCGCCACGTGGAGTCGTTGGGGACAAACTCTTTTCCCTATCGGGGTGCTCTACGACCCATTCGTCGAGAGGGCGCTCGAACCATGGTCTTTCGGGATCTACGCGGGCGGCCAGTCCATCCTCATCGGCACTCCGTCAGGGGTCAGCCTGGCCGCCGAAGGCGGTGCACACCAGTCCATCAAGACCCCATCGATCGGGCTCGAACAACCGGGCTGCATCAGCTATGAGCCAGCGTTCGCGATCGATGTCGAATGGACCCTGCTGGCCAGCCTCGCCCGGCTCGGAAGACCCGATGGAACGTCGGCCTACCTGAGGTTGTCGACTCGGCCTGTGGACCAGGCCCTGGCCGCCGTACCGGATGACCCCGCCGCCCGCGAGCGTCGTCGCCGCCAGGTGGTTGCGGGTGGCTATCCGTTGCGGCGCCCAGACGGCGCGAAAGTGACCATTGCGGCGATGGGTGCGGTGATCACCGAGGCCCTTGCCGCGGCCGACCGGCTCAATCGGGCCGGGGTGCCGGCCGACGTGCTCTGCATCACCAGCCCCGGCCTGCTGTTTCAAGCGTGGCAGGCGCGTCAGGGCAGGAGATCCGCCGATACCTGGATCCTGGATCAGCTCTTCCCCGCCGACCGTGCGACACCGATGGTCACCGTCCTCGACGGACACCCTCACACTCTTGCTTTCCTGACCAACATCCAGCAGGTCCGTTTGACCGCGTTGGGAGTATCCGGATTCGGCCAGGCCGGGGCCCTCGAGGACGTCTACCGCTACCACGGCATCGACACCGACAGCATTGTGCGAGCGGCCCTGGATGTGGCTACCTAAAACCAAACGTGGGATCGCATCGATGAATGAGCGCTGCTGACGTCGATTGCGGCTTCGAATGGTTTCGGTTCGCCCGATATACGGGCAGTCACCGGAGGCCCCGTCAAATTGGTGCGCGGGCGCGCGGTAAGGGCCAGACGGGCAACCTCAGGGGCGGCTGCTGGGCCGGTCGCGATGATCACTCATTGCCCACAATGCCCCACAATGCCCACATTGGCCACCAGCAGAGCCGTCACGCTCTTGCGATATTCAAATGCGCTAGTGCACTCGTAGATCTCAAATGGGTTGGAATTCGGAGATCAGCCAACGGTCGCCGACCTTGTCGAGTTTCACTCGCACCGTCGATGCCATATCGGTGGGTGGGTCGTCGCCGATGACCGTGGTCTGATCTACGAAGACAAGCACCACGGCATGGCCCCAATCCGCCGATACGGTGGCGGCCGCGGGCACCCGAGCCACCGCCGAAATCCGTTGCTGTTTGGCGCCGGGGATGACCACGTCTTTGGTCAGCTGGGTGTAGGAGTCGCGGAAGGTTCCGGTGAGGTGGTCCTGGGCGGCGGTCAGGTCCTTTTCGACTGTCTCGGGTTTGTACGACAACATCGCCACCGTGCCTTCCCGGGCGGCCTGCAGCGCTTGGACCCCGGCGATCTGGGCGTAACGCATCGTGTCGTACTGCCAGCGGAGGACACCTGCGGTGATTGCCAGCAGCAGCGCGAGGCTCGGCAGCACGACCCAGGCCAACACGGCGGCCCAACTGGACTTGAGGTGGGGTCGGCGGCGTCGTGGCCGCGAGTCCTCCGGCTGGGAGGCGTCCTCGGTTTCGGCCGGGGCGTCCGCGTCGGGCTCGCCATCCGATTCCGAGTCGGGTTCGGTGTCGGGCTCTGCATCGGAGTCGGAGTCAGCGCCGGCCGGGTTTGATTGCGCTTCGTCCGCGGGTTCGTCCGCGGGCAGCGGCTTGCCGGATACTTCGTCGCCCGATGTTTCGGCAGACCCCTTAGCCACGGCGGGTACTTCTTCTCGCCGAGCGGCACGCGTCGGCGTAACCGGGCGTGGAGGGTCCGTCGGGCACGGGCCTCGACATTGTTGAGGTCAATGGTGGCCACTCCATCGGCACAGTGTCCCTACCTTCCGGTGCGTGCGGCCACATTACCTTGGCACGCGAAGCCCGCTTAGGGAATTTCGCGGCGATGGGCCTCGGCTTTGGCTGCGAGCGGTCCGCGCCGTCAGGTCCCACATCGTCACGCCGACGCGACCGGTAGCCGCGCAGCGAAACGTCGCCGCGTTGGCAAGCTGAAAGTGCAGAACGGCATTCTCGGGAAGATTCTGATCAACGAATGCGGCGATGTTTTTCTCATCGAGGTAACGGGCATGGCACAGTAGTGTCCGTGCGAATAACGGTGCTCGGATGTTCCGGAAGTGTCGTAGGTCCGGACTCGGCGGCGTCGGGTTATCTGCTGAGGGCTCCGGACACTCCACCGATCGTCATCGACTTCGGTGGGGGAGTGCTGGGCGCGCTGCAGCGGCATCTGGATCCCGCATCCGTGCATGTGCTTTTGTCGCATCTGCACGCCGATCATTGCCTCGATATGCCGGGGTTGTTCGTGTGGCGGCGTTACCACCCGTCGCGCCCCAAAGGTAAGGCGTTGCTATACGGCCCGAGTGACACCTGGTCTCGTTTGGGCGCGGCGTCATCACCCTTCGGCGGAGAGATCGACGATTGCTCGGACATCTTCGATGTGCGCCATTGGGTCGACGGCGAACCGGTGACCCTTGGCGGCGTCACAGTGGTGCCGACGGTGGTCGCACATCCCACTGAGTCCTACGGCATGCGCTTTACCGATTCCACCGGCGCATCGCTGGCGTACAGCGGTGACACCGGAATGTGTGATCAGCTCATCGAGCTGGCTCGCGGCGTTGACGTTTTCTTGTGCGAGGCGTCCTGGACGCACTCGCCGGATCGCCCGCCGGACTTGCACCTGTCCGGGACTGAGGCCGGGAGAGCCGCGGCCCGCGCCGGTGTTCGCGAACTGTTGCTGACCCACATCCCGCCGTGGACGTCGCGTGAGGACGTGATCAGCGAGGCCAAAGCGGAATTTGATGGCCCCGTGCACGCGGTGGTGTGCGACGAGACTTTCGAAGTCAGCCTGGGCTGAACTGCTGCGTCGGGCTCGCGGGTGGCCCGGATCGTCAGCGCCGCCCGTGCGTGTCGGGCGCCCTCGGATTGGTCTCTGTCGGTCGAGCTAGGGTTGGCGTCGTGTCCAAACGAGAAGACGGCCGCCGCGACGACGAGCTTCGCCCAGTGGTTATCACCCGAGGGTTCACCGAAAACCCCGCGGGTTCGGTACTGATCGAATTCGGTCGCACCAAGGTGATGTGCACGGCCAGCGTCACCGAAGGCGTGCCGCGCTGGCGCAAGGGGTCCGGGCTGGGGTGGCTCACCGCGGAATACGCGATGCTGCCGTCGGCAACCCACACCCGCTCAGACCGGGAATCGGTGAAAGGGCGGGTCGGCGGACGCACCCAGGAGATCAGCCGGCTGGTCGGCCGGTCGCTGCGGGCATGCATCGACTTGGCGGCGCTGGGGGAGAACACCATCGCTGTCGACTGTGACGTGTTGCAGGCGGATGGCGGCACCCGCACCGCGGCCATCACCGGTGCCTACGTGGCACTGGCAGACGCGGTGAACTACTTGGCGGCGGCCGGCAAGTTGTCGGATCCGAGGCCGTTGTCCTGCGCCATCGCTGCGGTCAGCGTGGGTGTGGTCGATGGCCGGGTTCGGGTGGACCTGCCTTACGAGGAAGACTCCCGCGCCGAGGTCGACATGAATGTCGTTGCCACCGACACCGGGACGCTGGTTGAAGTGCAGGGCACCGGTGAGGGCGCGACGTTCCCGCGGTCGACCTTGGACAAGCTGCTGGACATGGCGCTGGGGGCATGCGACACGTTGTTTGCCGCCCAGCGTGATGCCTTGGCGCTGCCGTACCCGGGTGTATTGCCCGAAGGGCCGCCGCCGTCGAAAGCGTTCGGAAGCTGAGCCTGCCAACCTGGCCTCCCGGGCCATCGAATCCGCGTGGATTCGGGGTGGAAATTGGTCGGCGGTGGGCACGTCGCTGCCGCTGGCTCGCCTTGGCTTTCGCTGACTTTAGTTGACTCAAAATGGCTGGTCAGCGTTCCGTGCCATGCCGTTATGGTAAACTCGCGACGTCAAATTGAGTTTTGCCAAAACCAATGTTCCGTCACGTTTCTAGGATCAATTAATGGTTAGTCGGCGAGTCCCACTCGAGCATGCCTTTCTCAATACCCCGTGGTGGGCAATGGGGCAGATGACGCATGGACATGCGGAACCACGCATCAACGAAGTCGCGACGCGCGCGCGGGCGGGTTTGCTGAACATCATCTCGGCAATCACCATCGCGTTGCTTTTGCTGCGGCCGGAAACCGATCCGGTGATCATCGTTGGTCCGTTCGTGCTTTTTGACATGTTGGCCGCGGCGGCCACGGGACTAACGCCGTTGAGCCCAACCGGAATTCTGGGCACGGCGTTGACGATGGGTACTCGCCCGGTGTGGAAACCGACGCGGCCAAAACGCTTTGCGTGGTTGCTCGGTGCCGCCTTGGCGGCGACGTGTCTTGCCATGCGGCTGTTGGGTGCCTCGCCCGTGGCGATGGCGGTTGTTGTCGCGATCTGTTTTGTCCTGACCTGGTCGGAGGCCACGCTCGGATTTTGCGTGGGCTGCTATATGCACAAGTTGATTTGGGGTTGTGAGGATTGCGAGGTTCCTTACGTCAGGGGAATCGCGACACGACCGGAAATCAACCAGGAAAGTCCAGCAATAAACTTGGAAAGTCGCGCGTAGGTTCGCGACCCTGGCCGCGCGCTTGGCCAGCGCTGGGCAGCACCCAACTGACGCTGAGGATGCGATGACCCTCCGCGTCTGCAGCCGGCACCCGCGAGACGGGAGCGAGCCGAGATCGTTTCTGCAGAGGAGATGACCATGTTTCGGAGTGAGTGGTGACCAAGCTGCTGGTGGCCAGTCGCAACGCCAAGAAGCTGGCCGAACTTCGCCGGGTGCTCGATGCCGCCGGATTGTCGGGGGTGACCCTGGTGTCCCTCAATGACGTCGCGCCGTTTGATGAAGCGCCCGAAACCGGCGCGACATTCGAGGAAAACGCGCTGATCAAGGCGCGCGAAGCGTTCGCTGCGACCGGTCTGCCCAGCGTCGCCGACGACTCCGGTTTGACGGTGGCCGCGCTCAACGGGATGCCCGGCGTGCTCTCCGCCCGGTGGTCTGGCAACCACGGGGACGACGCCGGCAACACAGCGTTGTTGCTGGCCCAGTTGCGCGACGTACCCGAGCAGCGCCGCGGCGCCGCATTCGTCTCGGCGTGCGCACTGGTCTCGGGCTCGGGCGAAGTTGTGGTGCGTGGCGAGTGGCCCGGTGCCGTTGCGCAGGAGCCGCGCGGCGCCGGCGGGTTCGGTTACGACCCGGTGTTCATCGCCGACGGCGCGAACCGCACCGCCGCCGAGCTAAGCCCGGTGGAAAAGGACGCGGTCTCTCATCGTGGGCGCGCGTTGACACTGTTGCTACCCGCACTGCGGGCCCTGGTGACAACCCAACCCTGACCCGGGGCGCCGCGCGGGGTCTTACACGGCGAAGCGCGTCTTGATGTCCTTGGTCTGAAAGTGCTCGACGATGATGCCCAACAGCGGGATCGTGCCGGCGAGCAGCACACCCACCGTCTTGCCGATCGGCCACCGGACCTTGACCGCCAGGTTTGCGGTGAACAGCAGGTAAGCGAAGTACACCCAGCCGTGGACTACGCCGATCCAGGTGGGCGGGTTGTCCACCTTGACGACGTAACGCACCACGATCTCGTAGCACAGCGCGATCAGCCAGATCCCGGTCGTCCACGCCATGATGCGATAGCCGACGAGGGCGCTACGGATCTTCTCGACCGGAAAGGTCGTTGTGGTCTGCCCCGCTTCGGGGGTTTCGGGTGTGGTCATGCGGTAGTCCTGTTCTGCTTTTCGGCATCATCTTCGGCCAGTGCGGCAAGGTAGGCGTTGTACTCGCGCAATGCGGGGTCATCGGGCGCAGCCGGATCGGGCGTGGTTCGCTGCGGCAGCAGTCCGGCGGGAATCTCCGTCACCGCTGCTGGGTCGCGCGGCTGCGGGGGCGTTTCCTCATAGCGCACGAACTTGCGGTAGGCGTAGACGCAGAACCAGGCGAACATGGGCCACTGCAGCGCGTAGCCGAGATTTTGGAAGCTGCCCGAGGTCGACTCGAATCGGGTCCACTGCCACCAGCCCAGCGCCAGGCAGCCGCTGGCCGCAATGATCACCAGGGCGATCAGCGCGGGCCGGCGCGCGCGGCGGCGGGGGGTGGTGGTGGACACCCCTTGACGGTACCGCGCGGGCCCGGTAGGGAGCTGATGCCGCCCGTCGCGATCAACGGCCCGACGGTCGAGTCCGCACCCGATGTCACGGTGCGTTCGGTACCGCTGAGGTCTCGTGTGATGGCTGACTGGGTAATATCGCTAGGCGCGCGGGCGTGATGAAATTGGCAAACATGCCGGCTTTAGGTGCCGGTGCTCGAAAGAGCTTGAGGGTTCGAGTCCCTCCGCCCGCACCGATGTGGTTTCCCGGGCTGACGCCCGGTGGTGCCGGTCGCTTGTGGCCGGCGCCGTTCTATCTCCTTCTGTACGTCCGGACCAGGGGTGGGCCGACGAGCGCGAAGACGTGGGGCTCTAAGGTAAGGTAACCCTTATTCTTTAAAGTAAGGCAACCCTTATTCGGTGGGGGTCCTAGGTCTAGGTGTGCATTCGATGAAAACCATGACGTCACGTATGGGCGGGGGAACGCCGCTCAACGCGATGGACGACACCATTCGAGTTGGTCGCGCGCCCGGGCCATCGCGGTCGGGTGCCGACGCGACGATCCCGGTGTCCGCGGCGCCGGCCGGACACGTGAGGTGATCGTGCTGCAACGGACCGTTGCCCATCGTCGGGTACCTACGGAGTTGGTGCGGCCGTCGTCGGCCGCGTTGATCCGCGGGCCGGTAGCGAAGATTGCGCCGGGTCGCCGGATCGGGAAAGTCGCGGTGGGGCGCACCGTCTCGAGAGAGGATCGCTGATGGCACGCGGGTTGCAAGGCGCAGTGTTGCGCGGTTTCGGCGCTCGTGATCACACCGCAACGGTGATCGAAACGGTGTACATCGCACCGCATTTCCTGCGGATCCGGATGGTCTCGCCGACGCTTTTCGAGGATGCTCAGGCCGAACCCGCGGCCTGGCTGAGGTTTTGGTTCCCGGACCCGAAGGGGTCCAACACCGAGTATCAGCGCGCTTACACCCTCTCCGAAGCCGATGCGGCTTCCGGCCGCTTCGCGGTCGACGTGGTGTTGCACGAACCGGCCGGCCCCGCATCGCAGTGGGCCCGCACCGTGCAACCCGGCGCCACGATCGCAGTGATGTCGCTGATGGGTAGCTCGTCGCGCTTCGACGTACCCAAGGAGCAACCCGCCGGCTATTTGCTGATCGGAGACTCGGCGTCGATCCCGGGGATGAACGGGATCGTCGGAACGGTTCCCGACGACGTACCAATCGAGATGTATCTCGAACAACACGACGACAACGACACGCGCATCCCCATCACGGCACATCCCCGATTGCGGGTGCATTGGGTTCGCCGCCGAGACGAGACATCGTTGGCCGAAGCAATCGAGACCAGGGACTGGTCGGACTGGTATGCGTGGGCGACGCCGGAGGCCACCGCCCTCAAACACGTTCGCAAGCGGCTGCGCGACGCATTCGGATTCCCCAAGTCCGTGGTGCACGCCCAGGCGTATTGGACCGCCGGCCGCGAGATGGGCACCTGCCGTGAAGGCGTGCCAGACGCCGCCGCAGGCGGTGCTTCGACTTGCCTCGATGACCAACCCGAAGTCGCGCTGGCGCAGGCCGAAACCCCGGAGCCGGTAGCCCAATCGCCGGTGGCGGCCACGCCGCGCGGCAGTTGGCGTGCCCAGGCCGCGGGCCGGTTGCTCGCGCCGCTACGTTTCGCCCTGATTCTGTCCGGGGTGCTGCAGGTGGTGGCCACCCTGGTGCAGCTGGCCCCGTTCGTGCTGCTGGTTGAGTTGGCCCGAATATTGTTGTCGGGGGCCCAAGAATCCCGGCTCTGGCACGTTGGGCTGGCCGCCGTTTCGCTGCTGGGCCTTGGCACGTTGCTTGGTGCCGCCCTCACGCTGTGGCTGCACGTGGTTGACGCCCGCTTTGCTCGCGGGTTGCGTGCGCGGCTGCTGGGCAAGATGTCTGGGCTGCCGTTGGGTTGGTTCACCGGGCGCGGGTCAGGTTCCATCAAGCAACTGGTGCAGGACGACACGCTGTCGCTGCACTATCTGGTTACGCACGCGATTCCGGACGCGGTCAACGCGGTGGTTGCCCCGGTGGCGGTGCTCGTCTACCTGTTCATCGTCGACTGGCGGGTTGCCCTGGTTCTGCTCATCCCGGTGCTGATGTATCTGGTGATGACGTCATCGCTTGCGGTCCAGTCCGGCTCGCGCATGGTTGCCTCGCAGCGCTGGGCCGAGCGGATGAACGATGAGGCCGGGGCCTATCTGGAGGGTCAGCCGGTGATTCGCGTCTTTGGCGGCGCCGCGGCATCGAGTTTCAAACGCCAGCTCGACGAGTACATCAAATTCCTGGTCACCTGGCAGCGTCCGCTGGTGGGCAAGAAGACCATGATGGACCTTGCGACCCGGCCTTCGACGTTCCTGTGGCTGATCGCCGTCACCGGCACGCTGCTGGTGATCAATCACCGAATGGATCCGGTAGATCTGCTGCCGTTCTTATTGCTGGGCACCACGTTCGGTGTCCGACTACTCGGCATCGCCTACGGAATCGGCGGCATCAGCGCCGGTGTGCTGGCCGCTCGCCGGCTGCAAATCACCCTCGATGAACCGGTACTGGAACAGCACACCGGGCTGGCCGAGGCCGACTCGGCGGCGATGGTGGTGTTCGACAAGGTCAGCTTCGGGTACCGGCCGGGAGTGCCGGTGATCCGGGACGTGTCGCTGCAGCTGCGTCCGGGCACCGTCACCGCGCTCGTCGGGCCTTCGGGCTCAGGCAAGTCCACCCTCGCCGCCCTGCTGGCTCGGTTCCATGATGTCGAGCAAGGTTCGATACGAGTTGGGGGACAAGATATTCGGTCGCTCACCGCCGATGAGCTCTACGAGCGGGTCGGGCTGGTGCTGCAGGAGACTCAGCTGGTGCACGGGACTGTTGCCGAGAACATCGCGCTAGCCGTTCCCGATGCACCGGCCGAGCAGATCCAGGCCGCGGCCGGCCAGGCCCAGATCCATGACCGCGTGCTGCGGTTGCGCGATGGCTACGACACCGTGCTGGGAGCCGGCGCCGCGTTGTCGGGCGGCGAACGGCAGCGTCTCACCATCGCCCGCGCCATCCTGGCCGATACACCGGTGCTCATCCTCGACGAGGCCACCGCGTATGCGGATCCCGAATCGGAATACCTGGTGCAGCAAGCACTTAATCGGCTGACCAAGGATCGCACCGTGCTGGTCATCGCGCACCGACTGCATACCATCACCGGAGCCGACCAGATCGTGGTCCTCGATCGTGGCCAGATCGCCGAGCGCGGTACCCACGATGAACTGCTCGCCGCCTACGGGCGCTACCGACGGTTGTGGGAGACCGGTTGTGGCAATCAGGTGGAGCTGGCCGCGATCCAGGAGGGCGCACGATGATCCGCACCTGGATAGGGCTGGTGCCGGCGGACCGCCGCGGCAAGTTGATCCTGTGCGCCGCGGTTGGGGTGCTTTCGGTTGTGGTCCGCGCGATCGGCACGGTGCTGCTGGTTCCGCTCATTGGTGCCCTGTTCAGCAGCACCCCACAGCAGGCGTTGGTGTGGCTGGGCTGGCTGACCGCTGCGACGGTATCCGGGTGGGTGATCGATGCCATCGGCGCACGCGTCGGTTTCGAGCTGGGTTTCGCTGTGCTCGACCATTCCCAGCACGGTGTGGCAGACCGGCTGCCCGGTGTGCGACTGGACTGGTTCACCGCAGACAACACGGCGACCGCCCGTCAAGCGATCGCCGCCAGCGGGCCCGAACTGGTGGGACTGGTGGTCTACCTGCTGACGCCGCTGGTCTCGGCGGTCCTGCTGCCACTGGCCATCGGGCTGGCGCTGCTTCCCATTTCCTGGCAGCTGGGATTGGCCGCGCTTGCCGGTGTGCCCCTGCTGCTGGGTGCGCTGTGGGCGTCGGGGCGATTTGCTCGACGTGCCGACAAGGTCGCCGACGAAGCCAATATTGCGCTCACTGAGCGCATCATCGAGTTCGCCCGAACCCAACAGGCGCTACGTGCCGCGCGTCGTGTCGAGCCTGCCCGCAGCCTGGTCGGATCCGCGCTTGCGCGCCAGCACGGCTCGTTGATGCGGTTGTTCGCCATGCAGGTCCCCGGCCAGCTGCTGTTCAGCATCGCCAGCCAGCTGGCGCTCATCGTGCTGGCCGGAGCGACCGCGGCGCTGACCGTGGGCGGCACGCTGACGGTTCCCGAGGCGATCGCCCTGATTGTCGTGATTGCCCGTTACCTGGAGCCCTTCACCGCCGTGAGCGAGCTCGCTCCCGCGCTGCAGAGTGTGCGCGCCATGCTCGATCGCATCCGGTCGGTGTTGACGGCACCGGCCGTGGCGGCCGGGACCGCCACGCTGCATGACGGCCCTGCGGCGGCGCGGATCGAATTCGACCACGTCGCATTCAACTACGACGGCGCCACCGAGCCGGTGCTTGACGGGGTCAGTTTCTGCCTGCAGCCGGGTACCACGACTGCGATCGTGGGCCCCTCGGGATCGGGAAAGAGCACGATCCTGGCGCTGATTGCGGGTCTGCACCAGCCGACCGGAGGCCGCATCCTGATTGACGGAGCCGACGCCGCGACGCTGGATGCGCACACCCGTCGCACGCTGTCGAGCGTGGTGTTCCAGCATCCCTACCTGTTTCATGGCTCGATCCGCGAGAACGTGCTGGCGGGAAACCCGGGTGCGGACCAGGATCAATTGGGGCGGGCGATCCGCTTGGCGCGGGTTGACGAGCTGATCGACAGGCTGCCCGACGGCGCCGACACCGTTGTGGGCGAAGCCGGTTCCGCGCTGTCGGGCGGTGAACGCCAACGGGTCAGCATCGCGCGCGCCCTGCTCAAGGACGCCCCGATGCTGCTGGTCGACGAAGCAACCAGCGCGCTGGACACCGAGAACGAGGTCGCGGTGGTCGATGCACTCACGGCCGATCCGCAATCACGCACCCGGGTGATCGTCGCCCACCGACTGGCGAGCATCCGTCATGCCGACCGCGTGCTCTTCGTCGAGGACGGTCGAGTGGTCGAGGACGGATCGATCGATGAGCTGCTCGCCGCCCAGGGGCGCTTCCATGAGTTCTGGCGACAGCAGCACGATGCCGCCGAATGGCGGATCCGCACCGGCTAGATCAGGTCGGCCGAAACTAATGCCGTATGACTTACAGTTGCTAGGTGGCCGCCTTGGTTTCCATCCCTCGCCACCCCACCGACGTAACCCCGCAGTGGCTGGCGGCGGTCCTTGGCGAACGCGGCACACCGGTCGGGGTATCGGGAGTCGATGTGGTCCCGATCGGCACCGGGCAGACCGGAGCCACCTATCGGCTGACCGTCACCTATGACCCGGATCCGGCGGGTCTGCCGGACACCTTTGTGATCAAATTGCCGGCTCAGGATGACACCGTGCGGGACCGAGTCGTCGTCGGTTATCGCAGCGAATGTGCGTTCTATTCTTCGGTTGCCGATCGGGTCCGGGTTCCGACCCCCCGCTGCTTTTACTGCGAGATCACAGAAGATGCAATGGATTTCGCGCTGCTGCTGGAGGATCAGGCGCCCGCGGTGCAGGGCGACCAGCTCACGGGCTGCGGCGAACGGGAGGCGCGGCTGGCCGTCGTTGCGCTGGCCGGGCTGCACGGGCCGAGCTGGTGTGATCCGGTTTGGCTGGACCAGCCCGGGATCGCATTCCCTTTCCCGGATGAACCTTTCGCCAACGGTCTTGGTGAGGTGGCGCGGATGAGTGCGGAGATCACCCTGGACAAGCTCGGTGATCGGCTCAGCGCCGCCGACCGCGAAACCTTCACCGAGACCATGAATCTGGTGACGCCGTGGTTGCTCGCCGAGCGGGACCGGTTTGCGCTGCTGCACGGCGACTACCGGCTCGACAATCTATTGTTCGACCCTGACCTGCGCCGCGTCGCCGTGGTCGACTGGCAAACCCTTGGTATCGGCCTTCCGGCTCGAGACCTTGGGTACTTCACGGCAACCAGCCTGAATTCCCAGGTGCGTTCGGACATCGAGGAAAGCCTGGTCGATGACTACCACCGAAAGCTGTTGAGCTACGGCGTCACCGGATATGACTGGGAAACATGCTGGCGCGACTACCGAATGGGCATGCCGCACACGGTCCTCATCTCGGCCCTCGGATTTGCTTTCGCCACCGCCACCGAGCGTGGCGACGAGATGGTGTTGACCATGCTGGGGCGAGGTTGTCAGGCCATCCGGGATCTAGAGACGCTAGAGCTGATCGGCTGAGGTCATCGATTCGCGGCCTTGATCAGGTTGGACCCGATGATCAGTTGCTGAATCTCGCTGGTGCCCTCATACAGCCGCAGCAGACGGACATCGCGGTAGATGCGTTCGACCGGAACTCCGCGCATGTATCCACTGCCGCCGTGAATCTGCACCGCGAGATCGGCCACCTTACCGGCCATTTCGGTGCAGAATAGTTTCGCCGCCGACGGCGCGATCCGCCGATCCGCTCCGGAGACCCACATCCGTGCGGCGTCGCGCACCAATGCGCGGCCCGCCAGCACGCCGGTCTGCTGGTCGGCGAGCATCGCCTGGACCAGTTGAAAGCTGCCGATCGTCACACCGCCCTGGGTTGCGGTGGATGCGTACGCCACGGACTCGTCGAGCGCACGTTGTGCGGCGCCCACCGCGATCGCGGCTATGTGTACCCGGCCGCGGGCCAACGAGGTCATTGCGGCTCGATAGCCGATGTCCTCGCTGCCGCCGACCAGCGCGGCGTCGTCAACCCGGACGTCGGTGAAGCTGACGTCAGCGGTCCACGCGCCTTCCTGGCCCATCTTGGCGTCCTTGGCGCCCACCTCGACACCGGCGCTCTGCGCGGGCACCAGGAACACGGCGATGCCCGGGCTCTTGTCGCTGGCGGGCCGAGTGCGCGCGAACACCACGAACAGGTCGGCGACGGGCGCATTGGTGATGAAACGCTTTTGCCCCGTAATCAGCCAATCATCGCCGTCGCGAACGGCTTTGGTGCGCAGGCCGGCGGGGCTGGATCCGGCTCCCGGTTCGGTCAGGGCAAAAGAGGCGACGACGTCGCCGGACGCGATGGGCTCCAACCAGCGCGCCTTCTGCTCATCGGTGCCGAACCCGACTAGCACTTGCCCGGCGATGCCGTTGTTGGTGCCGAACATCGACCGCACTGCCAGTGAGGTGTAGCCCAATTCCATGGCCAGCTCGACGTCCTGCACCAGATTCAGCCCAAGACCGCCCCACTGCGGCGGTATCGCGTATCCGAACAGTCCCATCTGTTTGGCCTGGTCACGTAGGTCTTCGGGAACCCGGTCCTCGTCGAGGATCTGCTGCTCACGCGGCAGCACAACCGAGCGAACGAAGTGGCGGGTCTGGGCCAGGATCTGCGCAAAGTCCTCGTCGGATACCTGGGGGGCGGTCATGGGCGGATGCTCCTTCTGGGGTGGGCGCCTGGGCACCGCTGTCACGGCAAGATCATATATGAAATATGATATTTGACTGACCGAGCCCTCCGAGGGCCAGAAGACGTAGGGAAGTGTGATGTCGGTGTCGTTGCTGAACGGTCAGATCGCGGTAGTTACCGGTGGGGCCCAGGGCTTGGGCTTGGCGATCGCGGAGCGGTTCGTTTCCGAGGGTGCTCGGGTAGTCCTTGGTGATGTGAACCTCGAGGCGACTGAGGCCGCGGCCAAGCAGTTGGGCGGCGGGGAGGTCGCGGTGGCGGTGCGGTGTGACGTGACCAAGGCCGACGAGGTCGAGACGCTGCTGCAGACCGCGCTGGAACGGTTCGGTGGCTTGGACATCATGGTCAACAACGCCGGCATCACTCGTGACGCGACGATGCGCAAAATGACCGAGGAGCAGTTCGATCAGGTCATCGATGTGGACCTGAAGGGCACCTGGAACGGCATCCGGCTGGCCGCGGCCATCATGCGTGAAAACAAGCGCGGCGCAATCGTCAATATGTCGTCGGTGTCGGGCAAGGTGGGGATGGTCGGCCAGACCAACTACTCCGCCGCCAAAGCCGGGATCGTCGGGATGACCAAGGCGGCCGCCAAAGAACTCGCCCACGTCGGTGTCCGGGTCAATGCCATCGCTCCGGGCTTGATCCGCTCGGCGATGACAGAAGCCATGCCGCAACGTATCTGGGACCAGAAGTTGGCTGAAGTGCCGATGGGGCGAGCCGGCGAACCCAGCGAAGTCGCTAGTGTTGCCTTGTTTTTGGCCTGCGATCTGTCCTCGTATATGACCGGCACCGTGCTGGACGTGACGGGAGGACGGTTCATATGAGTGCCGCTATGCGCCAGGCTGTCATCTGCGAACCCGTCCGCACACCGATCGGTCGCTACGGCGGAATGTTCAAGTCACACAGCGCTGTTGATCTGGGCGTCGTCGCGCTGCGCGGACTGCTTGATCGCACCGGCCTGGCGCCCGCTGCGGTCGGGGATGTGATCCTCGGGCACTGCTACCCCAGCAGCGAGGCCCCGGCCATCGGACGGGTGGTGGCGCTGGATGCCGGCCTGCCGGTGACGGTTCCCGGTATGCAGGTCGATCGGCGCTGCGGATCCGGGCTACAAGCGGTGATTCAGGCCTGCCAGCAAGTCAGCAGCGGCGATAGCGACCTCGTCGTTGCCGGAGGCTGCGAAAGCATGAGCAATGTCACTTTCTATTCCACCGATATGCGCTGGGGCGGTGCCCGCGGCGGAATACGCGTGCACGACGCACTGGCTCGCGGCCGCGTCACCGCGGGGGGAAGAAACTACCCGGTGCCGGGCGGGATGCTGGAGACCGCCGAGAATCTACGGCGTCAGTACGGTATTTCGCGTTTGGAGCAAGACGAGCTGGCGGTGACATCGCATCAGCGTGCGGTCGCAGCCCAGAAGGATGGAATTTTCGCCGAGGAGACCATTGCCGTTCCGGTGCGAACGCGCCAAGGCGAGGAATTGATCGACACCGACGAACATCCACGCGCCGACACCTCGGTGGAGGCCCTGAGCGGGCTCAAACCCATTCTGCACCAAGATGATCCCGAAGCGACGGTGACGGCGGGCAATGCCAGCGGGCAAAACGACGCCGCATCGATGTGCGTGGTGACCACACCGGAGAAGGCCGACGAGTACGGGCTGAGACCTTTGGTGCGTTTGGTGTCCTGGGGCCTGGCCGGGGTGGCGCCCGACGTCATGGGCATCGGTCCGGTACCAGCCACCGAGGCCGCGCTCGCCAAGGCGGCTCTGCGCTTGGCCGACATCGATCTGATCGAACTCAACGAGGCGTTTGCCGCCCAAGCGCTCGCGGTGATGCGGGAATGGAACTTCGGCGCCGCCGACCGCGACCGAACCAACGTGCACGGGTCGGGTATTTCGCTGGGCCACCCGGTGGGCGCGACCGGTGCCAGAATGCTGGCCACCCTGGCTCGTGAACTCACTCGCCGTCAGGCGCGCTACGGGCTGGAGACGATGTGTATCGGTGGCGGCCAGGGCCTGGCGGCGATCTTCGAGCGGGTCGGGTAGCCATGCCTGGGCCGGACTTGCCGCTGAGCGGCATTAGCGTTGTAGAGGTATCCAGCTTCGTCGCGGCGCCGCTGTGCGGCATGACGCTGAGCCAGCTGGGTGCGCAGGTTATCCGCGTCGACCCGATCGGCGGTGCCTCCGATATCGGCCGCTGGCCCCTGGCGGCCAGCGGCACATCGATCTACTGGACCGGGCTGAACAAGGGCAAGCGTTCGGCCACCATCGATCTGCGCTCGGCAGCAGGACAGCGGCTGGTCCAGCGCCTCGTCCTGGAAGGCGACGGAGTCGTGGTGACCAATGCCAGCCTGCCCTGGCTCAGCCACGAAGTATTGGCCGCCACGCGTTCTGACGTCATCCATCTGCAGTTGCTGGGACGGCGAGACGGCGGTACCGGGGTGGACTACACCGTCAACGCGGCGACCGGATTCCCGCTCGTCACCGGTCCGGCCGACCATGCCGGCCCGATCAACCATGTGCTGCCCGCGTGGGACGTTAGTTGTGGGCTCTACGCCGCGCTCGCCGTGGTTGCCGCGCTGCGCCGCCGCGACCAGACCGGGGCGGGAGCTCAGATCAGTTTGGCGTTGGAGGACGTGGCGCTGGCCACGGCGGGAAACCTGGGCCTGCTGACCGAGCCGCAGGTCAACGGTACCCAGCGTGAGCGGCTGGGTAACTCCATCTACGGCCAGTACGGCCAGGACTTCGCCAGCCGCGACGGGACATCGTTCATGGTCATCACGCTGACCCGTCGGCACTTTCGCGATCTGGTCGACGTGACCGGCACCGGTCCGGCGGTAACGGCGCTGGCCGAGGCGCTGGGGGTGGACTTCGATGCCGAAGGCGATCGATACCGATACCGCAGCGTGCTCAATGGTCTGTTCGCCGCCTGGTTCGCCGATCACACGGCCGAGCAGATCGGCGCGGCATTGTCAGCCACGACTGTGCTCTTCGAGCGGTACCGAACTTTCGCGGAGGTGGCAGCCGATCCGAAAGTGACTGCCAACCCGTTGTTTTCTCAACTGAGCCAGCCCGGTGTGGGGGACTACCTTGCTCCGGGCCTGCCGACCGCTTTCGACGGGTGTCACCCCGCAGGTGCGCCCGCCCCGGCGCTCGGAGAACACACCGCCGACGTGTTGACCGAGTACCTGGGTTTGACGACGGCAGATATCGCCCGTTTGGCCAGCGCCAAGACGATCGGCGGTCCAGACGGCCAGCAAGATAAGGAGTACGCGTGACCAAACTCGCTCAGACACTGGGCCTAACCGAACTACAGGCCGAGATTGTCGCGACGGTACGGCAATTCGTCGACAAGGAAGTGATTCCCAACGCGTCCGAGCTGGAACGCAAGGATGCCTATCCGCACGAGATTGTCGAGCAGATGCGTTCCATCGGCCTTTTCGGCCTGATGATTCCGGAGCAGTACGGCGGGCTGGGCGAGTCGCTGCTGACCTACGCGTTGTGCGTGGAGGAGCTGGCCCGTGGCTGGATGAGCGTGTCAGGTGTGCTCAACACCCACTTCATCGTGGCCTACATGCTGCGCCAGCATGGCACCGAGGAGCAGCGGCAACGCTTTCTGCCGCGGATGGCCACCGGGGAGTCCCGCGGTGCGTTCTCGATGTCAGAGCCCGAACTGGGCTCCGATGTTGCCGCGATCCGCACCCGGGCCACGCGCGGCGCGGACGGCAACTACACCATTGACGGGCAGAAGATGTGGCTGACCAACGGTGGCAGTTCGACATTGGTAGCGGTGCTGGTGCGAACCGACGAAGGCGCTGCCCAGCCGCACCGCAACCTGACCGCATTTCTGGTCGAGAAGCCAACCGGGTTCGGGGAAGTGTTGCCGGGCCTGACAATTCCGGGAAAAATCGACAAGCTGGGCTACAAAGGCATCGATACCACCGAACTCATATTCGATGGCTATCGGGCAACCGCTGACGACATCCTCGGTGGCACCCCGGGACAGGGTTTCTTTCAGATGATGGACGGAATCGAGGTCGGCCGGGTGAACGTATCGGCGCGAGCCTGCGGGGTTGGCCTGCGCGCCTTCGAGCTGGCGGTTCGCTACGCGCAGCAACGCCACACCTTCGGCAAGCCGATCGCCGAGCACCAGGCCATTTCATTCCAGTTGGCCGAGATGGCGACCAAGGTCGAGGCGGCACACCTGATGATGGTCCACGCGGCACGGCTGAAGGACTCCGGTGAGCGCAATGACGTCGCGGCTGGAATGGCTAAATATCTTGCCAGCGAATATTGTTCGGAAGTCACCCAGCAGAGCTTCCGCATCCACGGCGGCTACGGATACTCAAAGGAGTACGAGATCGAGCGGCTGATGCGTGATGCACCATTCCTGCTCATCGGCGAGGGCACCAGCGAAATTCAGAAGTCCATCATCAGCAAGCGGCTACTGCACGAGTACCGAGAGTAGGGCTAGTAGGGCGATGACTGATCCGGAATTCGCGGCGCGGCCACAACTTTCTGACGACGTTGCGCGATACGTCCGCAAGAGGATATACGAAGGCAACTACGCCGCGGGCAAATACATACGGCTGGACCAGTTAGCGGCCGAGTTGGGGATTAGTGTCACACCGGTGCGTGAGGCGCTGTTCGCACTTCGCGCCGAAGGCCTGGTTGCCCAACAGCCGCATCGCGGCTTCGTGGTGTTGCCGCTGACCAAGCGCGACCTTGCCGATGTCGCATATGTGCAGGCTCACGTTGGCGGCGAGCTGGCGGCGCGGGCCGCGATCAACATCGGCGCCGCGCAGCTAGCTGAACTGCAGCAGATACAAGCGCAGCTCGAGGAAGCCTACGCCGCTGACGACGACGAGCGGACGGTCCGGTTGAACCACGAGTTCCACCGCGCCATCAATCTTGCTGCGGATTCTCCGCGGCTCTCCCAACTGATGTCACAGATCACCCGCTACCAACCCGAATCGGTGTTCCCCGGCATCGAGCACTGGCCCGCCCGGGCGGTCAAAGACCATCGGAGGGTGTTGGTGGCGCTGAAGAAACACGATGACAAGGCTGCCCGAACCGCGATGTCAGAACACCTCGCCTCCAGCGCAGTTCCGTTGATCGACCATCTCATCGCCCGGGGAGTGGTTGCGGAGTCGGCGCCGTCCGGGTCCGCGGCCGAGCGGGCCCGAGGGGGCTAGCGGTGCTGGCTCGGCCCCGTGGGCCGGACGGGAGGGTCACCCTTCGCGCGCCAGGCCTGCCGGTTGCTGCCCCGGTGTGGTGTTTGCTGGGTCCGGTCGAATATCCGCACCCAGTTTGGTGCGATCTGTTGTTGCCCGAGTGCGTCGGGGAATACGCTTCGTATAGGGCGGGCAACGCTACCGGGAGAGGAACACCATGGCCCTAGCGTCTTTGTCCGGCGCAACCGCCGGAATTGTTGCCTGTATGACAGCCTGCGTGTTCGCCGCACCGACCGTTGCCGATCCAGGTGATCAGATACCCGGGAATGGGGTATTTCTCGTCGGCACCGACATGCTGCCGGGCACCTACCGCACCGAGGGGCCGGCCAATCCGCTCATCTTGGTCTTCGGACGGGTATCGGAGCTTTCAACCTGCTCGTGGTCGACTCACAGCACACCCGCGGCGAGCACCGATGACATCATCGACACCAATACCTCCATGGGGCCGATGTCGGTGGTGATCCCGCCAACGGTCGCGGCCTTTCAAACGATGAACTGCAAACTCTGGATGCGGGTCGGATAGCCCCACCCGAGCTGCGGTCAATGTTGGAGAATCGTTTTGCGCCTGCGTAGATCGCCTCGTCCGTCCAGGCGTAAGTGGTCTGCATCGGCAACGGGCCCCGGGCCGTGCGCATCACGAATCGGTGGGCCGGGTCCAACTCGAGTGGCTTTGGCATCTGCCACCGCACAGCTTTGATGTTCGCATACCACTGGGTGGCGTTGTCCGGATTGCAGCAGTACTCGGCGACTACGGTGCGTCCCGTCGATCACGATGTCGACGGCAACATCGACCGACGTCATTTCCGGGATCCTAGATATCGGCCGGAGCTCGCAGGCGTCATGCGGTGTTGGCCAGCATGTCGCGCAGCCGCTGGAGATCAACCTTGCCGGTCGGGCCGCGTGGAATATCAGCGTCGTCGGCCAAGAGCAGCCACACCGTCGGAACCTTGAAGGCGCTCAGCACCTGGCCCGCCGACGTTCTGAGGTCCTCGGAGGTGAGTGCCGGGGTGCTGCACACCACCGCTGCAGCCACCCGTTGTCCCTGGGCGCCAGCCACGTTGGTGACGAAGGCGTTGGAGACGCCGTCAATTGTCCGCAAGGCGGTTTCGACCTCCACGGGGTAGACAGTGGCACCGCTGACCTTGAACATGTCGTCGGACCTGCCGTGGTAGAACAGGTAGCCGTTCGCGTCGAGGTGGCCGAGATCGCCGCTGCAGTAGTAGCCATCAGCGGTGAAGACCTCTTCGCGGCTGCGCCGGCAGAGGCCGCGTAGCGTGTGCGGCCCCCTGATCTGGATCTGGCCTATCGTTTCCGCGGGGACTCGGGTGCCGGTCTCAGGGTCCACGATGCGGATTTCCATTCCGGGAAAAGGCTTGCCGCAGCTGCCCCACGCGGTGGGCGGCATATCGGTGTCGGCGCGGTAGCCGCAATACGGTCCGAATGCTTCTGTCATGCCGAACAACCTCGCCCGTGCCCCGGGCTGGGCACGTCGTTCGGGTGGTAGCAGTGCCTGTAGGCTGCCGGGCTGCAGAGCCGAAAGGTCAACGTCGACACTGCTTGGGTGCCGCGCGAGCGCCTCGGCCTGATCAGGCCACCCACGAAACATCGTGACGCGCTCTGCCTCCAGCAGGCGCAAGGTGTTCTCGGGGAACGGCCGCGCCCCGGTCACCAGGGTGGCTCCCGCGAGCAGCGCCGAGAGGATTCCGCCACCAAACCCGCCCACCCAGAAGAACGGCATCGGCAGATACAGCCGGGTGGCCGAGGTGATGCGGCGCGCGGTCAGGGCCCGATCGCACCGCGCCCAAAGCGCTTCCATGGGAATGCAGGACCCCTTTGGGGGCTCCGGTGCTGCCCGAGGTGAACATGATCACCAGGGTGTCCGCCGCGGTGACTGTTTTGGCGATCGGCTCGACCATCCGGAGTGCCCGGGCACCGGCATTGGAAGAGCTGACTTGGTCGTCCGCCCAAACTCGTTGCAACGCTGGAAGTTCGGTTTTAGGTACCGACTCAACTGCGTCGAAGTATCGGTGGCCACGGAACTCCGGCACGCTGATCAGGAACTGCACCGCGGCCGAACGAAGTTGCGATGCCAACTCGCGGGGGCGCAACAAAGTGCTCAACGGAACCAGCACCGCACCGATGCGGGTCAGCGCTATCGCGATCTGTACCCAGCGCACACCGTTGGGCATGATCAGGCCAACGCGAGTGCCCTTGCCGACACCCGCTTGGATGAATGCCGCAGCCAAATCCGATGTGGACGAATCAAGTTCGCGGTAGCGCAGTCGACTTGCCTGATCGATCACCATGGGCTTGGCGCCGTGCCGGGCGGCCTGCGACCGCACCAGGTGGTCGATGGTGTCAGGCATCGAAGCACTTCTTCAGTTGGTGCGTATCGACCTTGCCGCTGGACAGCAGCGGGATCTCGCTGGGGGGCAAGGTGGCGAAGCGGGTCGGAATCTTGTAGGCCGACAACTCCGTCTCGAGTCGTTCGCGCAGCGCCAGCTCGTCAAGCGCTCCGACACCGTCTGCAACGACGAGCACGGCGGCCACCACCTGTCCGCGCTGGGGATCGGGGATGCCCACGACATGAGCCACCATGCCCAGCTTGGCGATCGCCCTTTCGACCTCGGCCGGCGAGACGTTTGCGCCCGCGGTTTTGATCAGCGAGCTCAGACGGCCGGTGAAGTACATGTATCCGTCTTGGTCGGCCCGTACCAAGTCGCCGGTATGGAACCAGCCGTCGGCATCGAAGCATTCCTCGCGGCTACGTTTGTAGTAGCCCTGCATGACGAAGGGCCCACGAATGCACAGTTCGCCAACCTGGCCGACGTTGACGACTTCCCCGGTGCCGGGCTCGATGATGATGGTGTCGAACCCGGGTGCGGGTTTACCGAACGACCCGCGCCGGGATTCGGGCTGGTCTGACTCGTCGGCGCTGATCAGCACGATGCTGCCGGCTTCGGTCATCCCCAGCATGTTGTGCCGCAGTTCGGGATCTACCGGTCTGGCTTCGGGTGCCATGATCGGATACAGATTGCCGCGGCGCATCGATGAAAGGTCCCGTCTACCAAAGCTAGGATGGTTGGCTAGCCGTGCAACTGTGGAAGCGAAACCGTTTGTCATGGTCGGCTTTTCCCGCTCGAGCAGGTCAAGGGTGGTAGCGGCGTGGGCGTTGGAACACACCAGTGTCGATCCGGCGAGCAGTGTGGCCAGCAGCCCAAAGGCGAACCCGCCGATCCAGCAGAATGGCGAGTTGCAGAACAACTTGTCGTCGGTGCTCAGTCCGCGAATGACGTTGAGACTCTGCTGATGTCTCAACAGCGCGCTGTGGGTGTGCACGACTCCCTTGGGGGCACTGGTGGTGCCCGACGTGTACACGATCGCCAGTACATCAGAGCCGTCGACGTCATCTTCCAGCGCGCGCAGCATTGTGGGGTCGATGGTCTGGCTGAGGCGGTAGACGCACTCGATACTGCGGGTACGTCGTGGTGCCCCGCGACGATAGCTGACCCAGGCCGTCCGCAACTGCGGGATTGCCCTCGAGAACAGCCGATCTTCTCCGTCGAAGCCGGTGTCGCCAAGTAGTTGCCTCAATCGGCCCGCGTAGTCGTGGGAGCGGAATGTATCGGCGCTCAATAGGATCTGGGTGTCGCTGTCGACCAGCTGCTCGTGCAGCTCCCGGGGCGTGACGAAGGTGGAAATCGGGATGACCACCGCGCCGATTCGAGCCGCGGCGAGCATCCCGATGACGAAGTCGGAGCCGTTCGGGTAGAGCAACCCGACATGTGCTGCCTTGCCGATGCCCAGGGCGCTCAGCCCGCGGGCCAGCTCCGCCGAACGCAGATCGGCCTAGGCGTAGCTGATCCGGTCGCTATCGCACACCAAGAACGAGTGATCTGGGCGACAACGGGCTTGGCGGCGCAGGATCTGCGCGACCGTCGGGCAGTCAGCCGCCATGATCCGTGCGGGAACCGGCGGCACCAAAGTAGTGCCGGATTGCGCCGAGGTCAGGCTTGCCCGACGCTGTTCTCGGAATTTCGGCGACGATCGAAATCTGGGTTGGGATCTCGTAGCCGGACAACCGCGTTCGCAGATACTCCACCAGCTCGGCACCGCCGATGTCGGCGGAACCGCGCAGTTCGACCATGGCAAACCGGAGTTTGACCGAGGCGCTGGTCGGATCGGCCCACTACCGCGGCAGCTGCCACCGCCGGATGGCTCTCCAACGCCGCTCGCACATCGTCGGGCAGCACCTTGAAACCTCCACGAATGATCGCCTGATCGGCTCGCCCGACAATCCAGACAAAGCCATCCGCGTCGATTCGGGCGACATCGGTGGTACGCACCCACGGGGCCGAAACACCCAACTGGGCTGGCTTGACCTCGAGTAGGCCCAGGCTAGCCCGCTCGACCGGGGCGCCGTCGGTATCGACGATCCGAAGTTGCGTACCCGGGTTGGCCCGGCCGACGCTACCGCGTTTGGTGTGCCAATATCGCGAGTGATCTGCGAGGGTCCAGCCGGCCACGCCGCTGCCGAACTCGGTTGCCGCATAAGAAGTTAGCACGGGAATGCCGTACTTCTCGGTGAACGCATCGGCATCGTCGGGGGCCAGGGGGGCGGTGCCGCAGGTGACGGTGCGGACGCTGGCGAGGTCGGCGCGGGTGAGGTCGGAGTGCAGCACCGTCCGCAACGCGGCAGGCACCAGCGATACGGTGCGGGGCCGATGTTTGCGTACCGCCGCGGCCCAGGCGTTCAGCTCGAATCGGTCCAGCAGCACAAAGGGGCGGGCTTGCGCGATGCACTGCAGCACTCGGTAGACACCGCCGATATGCACCAGCGCTGAGTTCACGATGGCAACTCCGCGTCGGGGTTCGGTGGGCGCCGGGTCGCGATCCGGGGCTGGGCCCATGACGCTGCGGGCGAGCATGTCGTAGCTCAGGTCGACCCGCTTGGGCGGACCGGTTGTGCCGCTGGTCAACATTCGCACCGCGACGTCCGCACCGGCGCCGCGGGTGGTGTGGTCGCCGGGTTCGCCGGGGTGGTCGAACAGATCCGATAGGGACACGGTGGCGCTGTCCGTCGTATTGGTCACCAGGAGCGCAAGGTCCTCGTCCGATCCGGCGATCAGCGGCAGCTCCAAAGCGGCGATGTCGGCTCTGGTGCGTTCGTCGCCGCGTGACGGGTTGATGGTGACCACGGTGGCACCGGAGAGTAGGACGCCGAGGAACGCGGCCATCTGTGCGGGACGATTACGCAACAGTATTCCGATTTCAGGGCTCGGTTGTTTGGCGGCGAGTGCGGCCACTCGCCGGGTCGCAGCGCCGAGTTGTCCCCAGGACAGCCAGGCGCGGTCGTACTCGACAGCGCGGGCGTCTGGTTGCAGGTCCAGGGTGACGGCGATGCGGTGACTCAGGGGGTGATTCGACATCAACGAGTCTTCGGTTCGCTGCCGTCAGGACGGGGCGGTAGGTCGGCCAGTTCGGCCCTGCCCAGTGGGTTGCCCAGTCGGGTGTGGATCAGCCCCTGCTCCACCGCGGCGCGGTAGGGCTTGTCCAGCGACTCCCAGATCGCTTTCACGGTGCCCTGCGTCGCGGAGGGCGGCTTGGCGGCGATCGTCGCCGCGATCTCGTGTGCCCGCTCCCATAACCGCTGTGGCGCGACCACTTCGGATACCAAACCGATCCTTAGTGCGGTTTCGGCGCCGACCCGTTCGTCGTTGCCCATCAGGGCGATTCGCAGCGTCTCGCCCAGGCCGATCCGCCGCATCAAGCCAATCGGCTCCAGCGCGCAGACCAGACCCGCCGAGACGTGCGAGTCGAAGAATGTTGCCCCTGTGGAGCAGATGACGACGTCGGACTCATTGATGAAGTAGAACGCGCCCGCGGTGCACATGCCTTGAACGGCGCACACCACGGGCTTCCACATCTTCTGCCATTTCGGGCTCAGGAACTCGCCGGGATCCTCATGGTTCCAGATATTTTTGGGTTGTCCGTACGGAGTCTTGATGTCGAGACCCGCACTGAACGCACGGCTGCCGGCCGCCCGCAATACCACCGCGTGCACCGATTCGTCGTGTTTGATCAGGTGCCAGGCCGCTGCCATCTCTTCGCACATGGTGCGGTTGAACGCGTTGAGTTGCTCGGGCCCATGCAGCGTGATGGTGGCGACGTGGTCGGTGGTGTTGACGTCGACCAGGATGGTTGTGAAGTCCGGTTTCTCGGACCGCTGCGGTGTCACTGGCATTGCCAATCCGGGTCTCGCTTCTCCGCGAAGGCTCTGGGGCCTTCGAGCGCATCCCGGGTCCGCAGTACCCGCTCGCGGAATGCCTCGGCGAGCATCTCGGCTTCGTGTAGCGGCAGGTCGATCCCTTTGAGAATGGCCAGGCGAGTACCCCGGACGGCCAGCGGGGCATTGCGGTTGACCATATCGGCGATCTCGTGTGCCCGCGCGAGCAGCCGGTCGTCCTCGACCACCTCGCTGATCAAGCCGAGGTCGAAGGCGCGCCTCGCATCCATCCGCTCGTGCTTGCCGACCAGCGCCATCCTCAGCGCGACCGATCGCGGTAGCACTCGGGCCAGCCTTACCAGCTCACGCCCGGCCACCAGGCTGATGCTGACGTGTGGGTCGAAGAACGTTGCTGCCTCCGACGCGATGACGATGTCCGATGTAGTGACCCAGTCCAGTCCGGCACCGCAGCAGATGCCGTTTACTGCGGTCAGTACGGGTTTGGCCATGCTGCGAAATGGCGGCGTACCTTCTTGGGGCGCCTCCCACTGTTCGTAGGTTGCCAGGTAGGGCCGCTCGTAGATCACCTTGCCGTCACCTGGAATGGCCTTCACGTCCGCCCCGGTGCAGAAGGCGCGACCCGTGCCGGTGACGATGGTCAGCCACACCCGGTCGTTACCTTCGGCTTCGGCGTAGGCGGCTCGCAACTCGGTGATCATGTGTGGACTCAGCGCGTTGAGGGCGTGAGGTCGGTTGAGCGTGATGGTGGCGGTGTGTCCGTCGAGCTCGCAGCCGATGGTGTCGAACGCGTCGCCAGGCATGGTCATCGTCCCTCGAATTTCGGCGTGTGATGTTGCCGGACTGCGGTCAAACCCTCTTTGAAATCGGATGTCCGACAAGTTAGTTCGAGGTTGAACAGTTCATGTGTCATCGACTCGGTCAGGGTTGCGTGCTGGCCGTGGTTCAGGGCCTGCTTGGCAAGCCCGATCGCAACAGTCGGCCCGCAAGACAGTCGGGTGAGCAGCTCGTCGACCGCGCTGTCGAGGGCCGTCGCATCGACGACTTGGTGGATCAAGCCCCAGTCGGCTGCCTCGGGCGCGGTCACCTGCTCGCCAAGCAGCAGCATCCGCCGGGCCCGGGCCAAGCCGACCAGGCGCGGCAGCAGCCAGGTAGATCCCGAGTCCGGGCTGAACCCGCGGACTACGAAAGGTTCCCAGAACGTGGCATCACTGCTGGCCACGGTGAAGTCGGCGGCGAGCGCCAGGTTGGCGCCCAGCCCGGCAGCCCACCCTTGGACACCGCACACGACCGGGAGGTGGATGGTGTGCAGGAGTTCGATGACGCGGTGCGCGGCGTGCGGAATTCGCCTTAGCAGGTCGCCGGTGCGAGGGCGTTGGGTGCCGGTGCTGGCCGCGACCCAATCGGCGCCGGCGCAGAAAATCGGCACCGGCACCCCGGATCAGAATCGCACGCAGCGAATCGTCAGTGGCGGCGGCGCCCAGCGTATCGAGCAACATCTCGATCATGTTCTGAGTCAACGAATTACGCCGTGAAGGTCGATCGAGCGTGATTCGCAGCAGGGTGCCATCGCGGCGCGATGTCACCGACCCCTCGGGCCCGGCCGAGTCGGCCTCGAGACTCACCGTCGAATCCGGCCTTTCTCCGCCATATCGTTACCCATACAGTAGGCAATACGATTGCTACGCTGTATAAGTTAGCAAGGAAACATTGCTGACGGAACATCCCGGTGAAAGAGGGACGCATGGCCCAAGGCGAACCTCGGGCGGCTGCCGGTGATGCCAGGTTCGGCGAGTCGCCGCTGGCCCAGACCGTCGCCGCCGCGGGTGTCATCCGTCGCCTCACCTCGCTGTTGCTGGCGATGGAACACCCACATCCCACGGTTGATGCCATGCTCGCGCAGTGCTGCGAGTGGGAACGTGAGCTGGCCGCGGCCGCCCCGGACAATGCCGCGCGCATCGGTCCGGATGCGGACGGCAACCGCGTCTACCTCAATCACGCGACTGACATCGGCGCCTACAACCCGTGTTTTCCCGAATACAAGTTCGATCAACTCGATCCCGAGCGCGCGGCCGGCGGGGTCAATTTCCCGTTGGTCTACGAGGGCCCGCCGGGTCTGGTGCACGGCGGATTTCTTGGTGTCTTCTTCGACTGCGTCATCCAGCATCACAACTGCGTCAGTGGGCTTTCCGGCAAGACCCGCTCCCTGGCACTGACCTTCCGCAGACCTACACCAATACTGACCCACCTGCGGTTCGACATCACGAGATCGGTGACGGACCAAGGCATCTCCTCGAAGGCGCGGGTGATGGTCGATGAACAACTGCTCTGCACCGGCGAAGTCCAGACATTGGCATCGCGACCGGAAGAGTTGGCGGCGTATCAATTCGGGCGACGGCGAAAGGTATCTGGCTCATGACCGCCGCAGACGGCCCGGATGACCGTGTGCAGTTCGAGGCGGAACCGGTTACGAGAATCGCGACCATCACGCTGAACAACCCCACGAGGCGCAATGCATATGACGCGGCGATGCGTGATGCCATTGCCGGCTACCTGGACCGCGTTGCCGCGGATGACGATCTCACCGTCGTCATCTTGCGTGGCACCGGCGGGGTCTTTAGCGCCGGCGCTGACATGAATAACGCCTACGGGTGGTACGGCGAGGCTGACGCCCCGGCCGCGGATCCGCCAACCCAGCGGCGTCCTAGCCAACGTCGCCGACTTACCGTGGACCGCAGGTCATTCAGCTTCTACCACAACCTCATGGGCTTTCCGAAGGTCACGGTGGGTGAGATCGCGGGCCATGCGCTGGGGGGAGGTTTCGAGATGGCCCTGATGACCGACATCTCAGTGATCGCGCGCAACGCCCGAATCGGTATGCCGGCAACGCGATTCCTGGGGCCTGCGCTGGGCAGTCTGCACATGTTCTTTCACCGGCTGGGGCCGGTGTTGGCCCGCCGGCTACTGCTCACCGGTGACATTATTGAAGCGGGTGACGTCGAACATCTTGGAATCTTCACCGACACCTGCGATTCCGGCTCCATGGCGGCCCGAGCCCGGTACTGGGCAGAGAAGGCGGCAAAGATGCCCGCCGACGGCATCGTCATCGCCAAAGAGGCCTTTCGGCTGGTTGAGCAGACGCAGGCATACGCGGGTGAGGAAGTCGCCAGCTATCTCTTCCACGCCTTCGGCACCAACTTGCAGTTCGCGCTGGGGGAGTTCAATTTCGTCAAAACGCGGGCCGAGCACGGAACGAAGGAGGCATTCCGGCTGCGTGACGAGCACTTTCACGTGCCCGAGCCCGAGTCCTGATATCCGAAAGGTCTAACGCGTCGTGGCCTTTGCCCGGGTTCGCGGCGCTGGTGGCTTGGCCGCCTTGCGCGGCCGCGACGGGGCCGACTTGGCGGCTTTGGCCCGTTCGTCGATCAACCTGCCGGCGTGGTCGAGAATGCAATCAAGGCCGTATTCGAAGTTGGCCTCATCGGGGGTCGCAATCCGGTGTCCCTTTCCGCTGACTTGCGCAAGCAGCGGTGTGGTCAGCGGGTCGATGTTCATGGCGTCTTCGATTGCCCGTGGGCCGCTGTCGGCCGACTGGGTCTTCTCGTAAAGCCGGTGCAGCACCACTGATCCGCGCACGTGTATCGAGACCGCGGCATAGGTGTCGAAGGCGTCCTCGGGGGATAGCCCCGCCTCCACCAGATTCGCGATTGCCCGCTCCATCTCTTGCGCGCCCAGTCGGGCGGCCTTGGGACTCAGGGCTGACCTGATCAGAATCAGATCGCACAGTATTGGGTTGCCCATGAAGGTCTTACGCATCAGACGGGCGTGGTTGCGTAACGTCTCGCGCCAGTCGTTGGCCTCCACGTAGGGAGTGGCGAACACGTACTTGCTCAAGGCGCGGTCGGTCATCGCATTGAGCAGGTCGTCCTTCTTGCGGAAGTACCAGTAGATGCTGGTAACGCCGACCCCAAGATGTTTGCCCAGCATTGGCATGCTCAGGTTGTCGATCGATACCTGCTCGGCAAGCTCGAACGCGCCGCTGATGATGTCATCGGGATTGATCGAACCGCGTTCGCGTCGTTGACGTTTGTCGGCGGCTGCCCGCTTTGCCACTACCGGCACCTCCATCAATCTCCTGCGTGTGCGATCCCAAGCCGTGCCACCGGACGAACCTACCGGCAGTTGCACTCCGACCTGTGTATACGATGACGTGTCGTCGCCAAGCCTGACCGTCAACCTTACCGGGGGCGGGCCGATCGCTGAGGGCGACAGCTATGCGGTAATGCCAGGTGGGAGCGTCTCCGCACTGCTTCGGGCGGCCTTACCTTTATTACTGTAATGCCTATCGTAGGCACTTTGGTATCCAGCGGCGCGCGGGTGAACACGATAGAGTGCGGGCGCGGTGGCGCAGTGCGCTGTGCCGGAGGTAACCAAACGACCGCTGCGGCGAAGGCGGTGCCGATCTAGTCGGGGGATTGTGGGTTTGGCTATCGACAACCCAGTCTGACCCGAGTGCTGGGTTGCCCGCTCAGCTACCGACCCCGCGGCACCGGGACGGTGGGCTCGAGTACGGCCCGATCCGGTCGCTGGTAGGGCGCGCCAGCGGTCTCATTGCACGCAACGAGCGCGTGGTCGCCGGTGAATGTACTATCGCCCAGCAGGGCCGCGCCGCCTCCAACGAGACGCCTTCCCGCAGTGTTGCGCGGCGATGATAGGGCCGAATTTCTTGTGGCGCAACGATGGAGCGGGAAGATCACCGATCTTGGTTGCGCCTCATCGCCGGTAGTGGGCGCCGGCACAACGGCGATGTGAGGCCGTCGCGGCAGCGCATCCGTGACGAATGCCTCAGCGCGTGACAGCATCTGGTCGTTGGCCCTGGGCCGCGTGGTCGTCGGCGACCGGAACAGGTTGACAACCGCGACCGCGGCAAATTCTTCGGTGGGCGACTCGCCGTAGTTCGGCTACTCTGCCAGCCCGCAGCACTTTACGTCTGGGTCATGTTGCTGACGGTGCGCGGGATTTCGCGCATCGTGACGTGGCTTTTCGTCTTTGCCGCGGGTGCGGAAACCCTGAGTGCACCGATGTTCACGACCGCCGCAACGACGGACGGCGTGAACGCCGCTCAGGGCTACGGCTTTCTGGCGCAGGGGCAGAGTGGCGTATCCGCAGGCCAGCTCTACCGGGTAGAGCGTCCCGAGCGTGCGGTTGGAGTGTCCAACTCGGTGCGAGCTGTATCGCCGTGAACTTGTCCGCCTCCGTGGTTGTCACGCATGATCGCCTGGCAGAAGCTTTTGCGATTCGTTCCGCCGTGTTCATGTCGGAGCAAGAATGTCCTTACGAGGAAGAATTTGATGGCAACGATTTCTGTGCCACTCATATTCTGGGTTTTGTCGAAGGCCGACCGGCCGGGACGATGCGCGTACGCTGGTTCGCGGAGTTCGCAAAGTTTGAACGTGTTTGCGTGCTCCCGCAGTACTGCAATTCTGACGTCGTGAACACGATGATTGAGTTGTCGTTTGATGTGGCGACCCGCAAGGGCTTCACTGCAATCTTCGGCCATGCTCAGGTGCGGCTTGTGCACTTTTGGGAGAAGTTCGGGTTCAAGCCCATGCGGAAAGGGGCCAAACTTGTTTTCTCCGATCATGAATATGTGGAAATGATGTGCGAGAAACGGCCGAGGTCCGACGCCATCACGCTGGCGAGCGACCCCTATCTGTTGTTGCGGCCGGAAGGGGCGTGGGGCGATCCGGGCGTGCTGGAACGGTCCGCGACCCGGCCCGCGACCAATCCGTATTAGCCGCCACCGTGGCGTGTCCCGGGGTCCGCGCGCTAGCGCCGAGCTTTTGCGCGGGGCGAGTCCTCGGATGGAATATATTTACGTGCAACAGAATTGACTATGGCAACGGTCGACGTGGCGCAAGGGATGCCGAAAGGTAGCCGCGAAGGAGCGATTTGGTGATGTTGCCGTGGGCTAGGCGGGGCGGATTTCGACCCCGATGAGTTCGCCGAGATGCGGGGTGGGTCGCTGGCGAAGGCCTCAACCGTCGATGGAGTGTGCCGGCGCGTCAGTCGATCACACCCCTGGCGCACGCGTGGATTCGCTGTACTGAGGTGTCCGAGGGGGGCAAAGTCGATGGTCTGGCCGGGTCATAAGTTGCCCTCCGGTGCGGCACAATTCGCTGTTCCGCTGCAGGCCGGTGACCTGCGGCGGCGGTTGTAGAATGCGGTACCGATAGGTATACAGTATGCGTATATGGGTCGCGGTCGGCCGGCAGCGGTGAGGAGATGCAGATGAGCGCTGCTGATGCGCAAGGCGCAGTCCTCTACGAAGCGACGCCGGGCGGCGTCGCGATCATCACGTTCAATCGGCCCGATCGCCTCAACGCCTGGGGGCCCGACCTTGCCGCCGGGTTCTACACGGCGATCGATCGCGCTGAGGCGGATCCGGGTATCAGGGTCATCGTGCTGACCGGGCGGGGCCGTGGCTTTTGCGCGGGCGCCTATCTTGGGTCGGCGGATGCGGCGGCGGGGTGCGACAAGACGATGGCGAAGGCGAAGGACGCCAACCTGGCCGATCTGGTTGGTGAACGCCCACCCCATTTCGTGACCATGCTGCGCAAACCGGTGATCGCCGCAATCAACGGACCATGTGTGGGCATCGGCCTGACCCAGGCGCTGATGTGTGATGTCCGATTCGCCGCGGCCGGGGCAAAGTTCGCGGCGGTGTTCGCGCGGCGCGGCCTGATCGCAGAGTTCGGTATCTCCTGGATTTTGCCGCGTCTGACCAGCTGGGCGGTCGCGCTCGATCTGTTGTTGAGCGGTCGGACCTTTCTGGCCGGGGAGGCCGCTCAGCTCGGGTTGGTCAAGGAAGTCGTCGCCCCCGAACAGTTGATGCCACGCGCCCTCGAGTACGCCGAAGACATCGCCCGCTACTGTTCACCATCTTCGATGGCGGTGATCAAGCGCCAGGTCTACGGCGACGCCACCCGCGATGTCGTGGAAGCCACCTCACACGCCGAAGTACTGCTGCGTGAAGCGATGCCGAGGCCGGATGTCATCGAGGGAATTGTCAGCTTCCTGGAGAAGCGGCCACCGCAGTTTCCGTCGCTGACCTCATCGGAACGCTGAGCGATTCGGCGTTGCGGGAAGGACGATCATGGACAGCTTGGGTTACAAGGCGATCGACGTCGACAACCACTACTACGAGCCCCTGGACGCCTTCACCCGGCATCTGGACAAGAAGTTCCGCAGACGCGGTGTGCAAATGGTTACCGACGGCCGGCACACCCAGGTGATAATCGGCGACCGGGTCAACCGCTTCATCCCCAACCCGACATTTGACCCGATCATCGTTCCGGGCTGCCTGGACCTGCTGTTCCGCGGCGAGATACCCGACGGCGTAGACCCGGCATCGCTTATGAAGGTCGAGAAGCTGGAACTTCGTCCCGAATACCGGGACCGGGATGCACGCGTCGCCGTCGTCGAAAGCCAGGGCATCGAGACGATCTTCATGTTCCCGACCTTCGGCTGCGGAGTCGAGGAGGCGCTCAAGGCGGACATCGAGGCCACCGCGGCATCGCTGCATGCGTTCAATCTGTGGCTGGACGAGGATTGGGGTTTCGACCGGCCGGACCATCGCATCATCGCGGCACCCATGATCTCGCTGGCCGACCCCGAGAAGGCGCTCCAGGAAGTCGAATTCGTGCTCGAGCGAGGCGCCCGGATGGTGCACGTGCGTCCGGCTCCGGTACCGGGTGTCCCCAGGAACCGGTCGCTCGGTCACAGGTCGCACGACCGGGTCTGGGCTCGGTTGGCCGAGGCCAACGTTCCGGTGGCGTTTCACTTGGGCGACAGTGGCTATCTCGAGATTGCCGGAATGTGGGGAGGCAAGGAAACCTTCGAGCCCTTCGCGGCTCCGCCCGACCCGCTGGACAAGATCCTCGTCGACGACCGCGCCATCCACGACACCATGGCGTCATTGATCGTCCACGGGGTCTTCGATCGTCATCCCACGCTGCGGGTGGCCAGCATCGAGAACGGCTCCGAATGGGTGCACAGGCTGGCCAAGCGTCTGAAGAAACTAGCCAATCAGCACCCGCGCTCGTTCCCCAACGACCCCGTCGATGCGCTGCGCGAGCATGTCTGGATATCGCCCTACTACGAGGAAGATCTCACGGTGCTGGCCGACAGGATCGGGGTCGACCGCATCCTGTTCGGCTCGGACTGGCCACACGGTGAAGGGCTGGAGTCACCGCTGGCGTTCACCGAAGAGCTAACCGGATTCAGCCGGGCAGAGGTGCAAAAGATCATGCGTGACAACGCCTTGGACTTCCTCGGTGTCACGGTGGCGTCGGCCGCCTAGGTTTTCCGGAGTTGTGGCCGT
Source organism: Mycobacterium marinum (assembly GCF_003391395.1). Lineage (NCBI taxonomy): Bacteria > Bacillati > Actinomycetota > Actinomycetes > Mycobacteriales > Mycobacteriaceae > Mycobacterium > Mycobacterium marinum. The sequence goes on along the minus strand of NZ_CP024190.1, from coordinate 4,763,939 downwards.
GACCGAATGGACGATCGGCGCCGTGCTGGACGCTATCGCCGAGGTCGTTCCGGATCGCCCGATGACCGTGTGCGGCCCTCGCCGCACCAGCTTCGCCGAGGCGGCGCAACGAACCAGCCGGTTGGCAAGCTACCTCAACAAACAGGGGTTCGGTGCGCACCGCGCACGAGAGACGCTGCAGCGGTGGGAATGCGGTCAGGATCGGGTTGCGCTGATCATGTACAACGACCTCTACCCCGACATGGTGATTGGTTGCTTGAAGGCACGCGTGGTCCCGGTCAACGTCAACCACCACTACTCGCCGCGCGAGATCGCGGAGTTGCTGGACTATGTCCGGCCACGGGGCATCATCTACCATCGCGGGCTGGGGGCGCGGTTCGCTGATCTGCTGCCGGCAGCGGGGGCCGACCTCCTGGTGTCCATCGATGACGGGAGCGGCGCCGCAGAACTTCCCGGTGCGGTCTCACTGGACGAGGTCCTAGGCGCCGGTGCACCCAACTACCGGCCGACTGGATCACCCGACGATCTGATCATGATGTGTACCGGCGGCACGACGGGTCGGCCCAAGGGAGTCCTATGGCGACAGGGCGACATGTACGTGGCGTCGATGGTTGGTGCCGATCACGCCAACGTCGACGAGATCCATCAGAAGGTGCGTCCCGGTGGCTCACCCTGGTTCGCGGTTTCGCCGCTGATGCACGCGGCGGGCCTGTGGACCGCGTTTTCGGGTTTCCTCAGCGGGTTTCCGGTGGTGCTGTATGACGACCGCGCCAAGCTCGATGTCCGGTCGGTGTGGGCAACCGCCGAACGCGAAAAGGTTGGCATGGTCACGATGGTGGGCGATGCCTACGCCGGCCCACTGGTCGCGGAGCTGAGCGCTCACCCCTATGACTTATCTGCCCTGCAAGCGATCGGAACCGGTGGCGCGGCAACAAACCCCAAGTACAAACGCGCACTGATGGAGCGGCTGCCGCACGTCACGATCATCGAAGGCTATGGATCGTCGGAAACCGGCAATATGGCGTTCGGACACAGCCGCAATGGCATGGCGAGTGAGACCTTCGCGATGAGGTTAGGCGGAGCGGTCGCTTCGGCTGATCGCAGCAGCTTCCTGCGGCCCGGCACGGCTGAGATTGGCTGGGCGGCCCGAATGGGCCGCATCCCGCTCGGGTACTTCAACGATCCAGAGGCGACCCGACGGACGTTCCCCGAGATCGAGGGCCATCGTGTCGTGATTCCCGGGGACCGGGCCACCATCGAGAACGATGGCACCATCCGACTTTTGGGGCGGGATTCGTTGGTGGTCAATACCGGTGGTGAGAAGGTCTTCGTCGAAGAGGTCGAGGAAGTCCTGCGTGGGCATCCCGACATCGCGGATGCGTTGGTCGTTGGGCGCGCCAGCCAGCGGTGGGGGCAGGAAGTGGTCGCGCTCGTCGCGGCGCGCCCCGGGGTGGATCTGGTCGGCGACGAGCGGGCGCTCTATGCCCTGTGCACTTCGAAGCTGGCCCACTTCAAAGCGCCCAAGGCCTTCATCTTAGTGTCGCACATTCAGCGTCTCGGCAATGGTAAGCCGAACTATCGCTGGGCCAAACAAGCCGCGGCCCAGCAGCTTCCGGTGGGGGGATCCGCATGACTGACAAGGCGATCGACTGCCTGGTGAACGTGCACTTCGGCGAAGCCGAGGCGCAGCCGAACTGGATGCTGAAGGTCCGCGACGACTACTTCAAAGGCCCCGACTCGATGTTCGCGCCGGTTGATCTGGCCCAGCTCCTCGACGAGATGGACGAACAAGGGGTACAACGAGCGATCGTGATGGACTCGTTGGCCATTCCCTCGATCACCGCACGCAAGTTTGTGCAAGCCAAGCCCGACCGCTTTGCCCTGGCCATGGGAGGCATCAATCTGCTGCGCCCGGTGCGGCCGCTACGGGAACTCACCGCGATCGTTGGGGAACTACCAGTCGCCTATGCCGTGGTGGGGCCTAGCTTTTGGGGCGACGGACAATACCCGCCCAGCGACGCCGTCTACTACCCGCTCTACGCCAAGTGCGCGGAACTCGAGCTAGCGCTGTGCATCAACACCGGGATCCCCGGGCCGCCCATCCCGGGCGAGGTGCAGCATCCCATGCATCTTGACCGGGTGTGCGTGCGATTCCCTGAGCTTCGGCTGTGCATGATCCACGGTGCCGATCCTTGGTGGGACGTGGCAATCCGGCTGCTGCTCAAGTACTCCAACTTGCGGCTGATGACGTCGGCTTGGTCGCCTAAGCGGCTGCCGGAAAGCCTGCTGCACTACATGCGGACGCGAGGCAAGAACAAGGTGATCTTCGCCTCCGACTGGCCGGTGCTACGGATGCGCAGGGTGGTGCCCGAGGCGCGCGCGCTCGATCTGCCCGCCGACGTGTTGGCCAACTACCTCTACAACAACGCGCAAGAATTTTTCTTCGGGGAGGAGAGCGGGCGATGAACCGTTTCGAACTGCGCAGGTTGGACTACAGCTTGTCCGAGGACCACTTGGCGCTGCAATCGGCCTACCGGCAGTTTCTTGCGACCCATTGTCCGATTGAAACCGTGCGTGCCGCAGAGCCTTCCGGGTTCGACAAGAACCTATGGGAGCGGCTGTGCGCGATGGGCGCTACCACGATGGCGGTCCCCGAGTCCGCGGGCGGTGACGGTGCGACCCTGGTCGACCTCACTTTGGTCGCCGAGGAGATCGGTCGTGCACTGGCCCCGGTGCCATGGATTGACCATGTCTGCGCGGCCCGACTGCTAGCCCGCCTTGGGACGCCGGATGCCGAGACCGCGGCCGTGACCGAAGGCAAACGGGTTGCCGGACTCGACGCCCGGATCGACAGCGGGTACGGCACCCGGCTGATCCCGACGGGCTCGATAGCCGACCACATCGTCGTTCACGACGGCGACGCGATTGTGCTGCTCTCCTTCAGCAGTCGGCCGGCGCGGGTCGACAACATCGGCCGATTGCCCATGGCATGGATAGATCCCGGAACAGCCGATCTGCGCAGGGTACTCGCGCAGGGGCCCGATGCCCTCGCCAATTACCAACGTGCGCTGGATGAATGGCGACTATTGAGCGCCGCCGCCCTGGTGGGATTGGTCGAGGCGACGATGGACATTGCGGCAGAGTTCGCCAAGACCCGCTACACGCTGGGAGTGCCGATATCGACATTGCAGGCCATCTCACATCCTCTGGCGAATATGGCCATCACGGTGCAGGGGGGCCGCAACCTGGCTCGGCGCGCGGCCTGGTTCTTGGACAACGAACCCGAAGCGCGGCCGGAGTTGGGGCTCTCGGCGTTCGTCTTCATGGCCGAAGAGGCCGCGAAGGCCGCCACCATGGCGGTGCACATCCAAGGCGGCCTGGGTGTTTCGGCGGAGGCCGCTGCGACCGCATATCTGGTACGGGCCAGGGGATGGGCACTGGCCGGTGGTGATCCGGGCGTCACCGCCCGCCGAATCGCCGAGATCGTGGCCGGCCGCGAGAGTTCGGAACAGACCGCGGGAGTCTAGGACAGGAGTGGGCGATGGATTTCTCCCGAGTGCAGATTTCAGACGCGGACCGCGAGTTTCGGGAAACGGCGCGTAGCTTCCTGGCCACCCATGTCACCGAGGAGGTTCGCCGGCACGATCGTGAGACCGGCGACAACTTCCATGAAGGTCTGCATCTGGCGTTGGGCGCCGCAGGCTACTTGGCAGCGGAGTGGAAACCAGAGGCCGACGGCGGCTTCAGCCGGGTGCGGCGGCGCATCTGGGAGCTGGAAAAGCGGCGTGCCCACGTGCCGTGGGTGACTTGGGGGACCACCGCCATGGTGGCGCGCTCGGTCGCGAAGTTCGGTTCGCCCGAGCTTGTCGAAGAGGTGTTCCCCGGTGTCTTCAGCGGCCACGTCCGCATGTGTCTGGGGTACACCGAGCCCGAGGGCGGCTCGGACGTGGCGACCTGCAAGACCCGGGCGCTGCGCGACGGAGACTGCTGGCTGATCAACGGATCGAAAATGTTCACCACTGGTGCGCACAACTGCCAGTACGTATTCCTGATCACCAATACCGACCCGCAGGCGCGAAAACATAAGAGTCTCACGATGTTTCTGGTTCCGCTGGACTCTGCCGGCATCGAGATTCAGGGTATCCGGACCGTCGACGGTGACCGAACCAATATCGTCTACTACAGCGACGTCCGGATAGACGACAAATATCGGCTCGGTGCGGTGAATGGCGGATGGACGGTTCTGCGTGAGCCGCTCAACGTCGAGCACGGCGCGGTTGCGGCGGCTCCCGATGGGCTGCAGGACACCTCGATCATGATGCACCAGGCCGGGTCCATGGCCGAAGCGGTCGACCGGGCCGCAAGCTGCGTGATGCGGCCAGACCCCGATGGACGCCGCCCCATCGACGACACTTCGGTGGCGTATCGGTTGGGGCGCAGTGTCGCCCGGATGGAGGCCGCACTGTCCGCCCCGAGCATTTTTGGCCGGGTCGCGATTGCCCAGACGATGCGCGACATTTCACCGGATCTGATGGACATTCTCGGCAGCGCCGCCGCACTACCGTTCGGGACCGATGGTGCGGTCGATGACGGCGGCGCCGAATACGTCTACCGTTTCGCCCCACTGGTCGGCATTTACGGCGGCACGCTCGAGGTGTTCCGCAACATGATCGCCCAGCACGTCCTGGGGCTCGGCAAACCGAGTTACCCGCACCGAACGTGAACAGGCTGCGATGGTAGCCGGTTATGAAATGACACCGGATCGCTTGAGCTGATCGATGCGGTCCCAATCCATACCCAGCTCGAGCAGCACGGTTTCGGTGTGTTCGCCGGGCTGTGGGGCCCGGGTTGTGGTCAGCGGTTCGTGGTTGAACTGGACCGGGCCGCGTACCACCCGAAACGGTGGGCCGCCCGCACCGAGGTCGACCTCGGCCACCATGTCATTGGCCAGGGCCTGCTCGTCGTCGGCCAATTCGATGAGGCTCTGGAAGAGCGCCCACTGGCCTTTCATCGTTTTCAACCGCTGTCGCCAGTATTCGAAAGGCCTAGCGGCAACCGCTCTAGCGATCAATGCTCCGGCCGCATCGGCATTGCGTAGCAATTGCTCGGCTTCGCCAAACCGCGGGTCGTCAGCGGCCTCGGGGATTCCCAGATGCTCAAAGGTGTCGCGTATGTAGCCGGTCGGGCTGAGGATGCAGAGGTTGATGGTGCCGCCGTCGGAGGTTTGATAGTTGCCCATGAACGGGTTCATCGGCATGCCGCCGGATTGCGGCATGCGCGAACGCATCGTCTCACCGGTGTCCATGCCTTGAGTCACGCTTGCACCCGCCGCCCACCACGCGGTGCTCAGCAAGGACACATCGACCTCCAGCGCTTCCCCGGTGCGCTCCCGATGCAACAGGGCGGCCGAGATGCCGCCCGCGATGTTCATCCCGCCGATGGAGTCACCGAAGGCCGGAATTCCTTGTGCCAATGGAGCACCCAATTCGGGAGGGGTCAGCGCATGTCCCACGCCGCTGCGGGTCCAGAACGCTGTCCCGTCATAGCCCCCGACATCGCGCTCGGCGCCCTTGTCGCCATAAGCGGTGCCGCGCGCGTAAATGATGTCTGGGTTCGCGCCGCGGACGTGTTCCACGTCAAACTTGTTCTTCTGCCGCGCGCTGGGCAAGTAGTTGGTCAAGAACACGTCGGCAGTGCGGGCCAGTTCGTGCAGCACGTCTTGGCCATCGGAGGTGGCGAGGTCGATGCCGACACTGCGTTTGCCCCGGTTGGGGTGCTCGATCAGCGGGTGCCGCTCGGGATCGAGTGCGATGCCCCCCCACGTTGAGAATGCCACGCTGGGTGTCGCCGCGTCTCGGGTGTTCGACCTTGATGACGTCTGCTCCCCAGTCGGCGAGGATCGCGCCCGCCGCTGGGACGAACGTGAACTGCGCTACCTCGAGGACCGGGTAGCCGGCCATGACCTTGATCAAGTCGGCACGGCTTCGAACGTCACCGGAAGGGCTGTCGGCGAACGGAAGGGCTGGCCGTGGATGTGCGGATCATCAGCTGTGGCCAGATCGATGTTGGTCAACCGATCCAGCAGGCATTCGAGCGCGACTCGAGTCTCCAGCCGGGCCAAGTGAAGACCCAAGCAGGTGTGCTCGCCGGCGGCGAAGGAGATGTGCGGGATGCGCTCGCGGAAAATGTCGAACACTTCTGGCCGTTGCCAGCGGTGCTCATCGCGATTGGCCGAACCCATGCACACCCCGATCACCGAACGGGCCGGAATTGGAACGCCTTGCACTTCGGTGTCTTTGGTGGTGAATCGCTGCACGGTGGTCAGCGGCGTCTCGAAGCGCAGGCCTTCCTCGATCGCTTGCGGGATGAGTTCACGGTGCGCCCGCACGGCCATGAACTGGTCTGGATGGGCGAGCAGCAGGTAGAGCAGGTTGCCCGAGGATCGGTAGGTGGTTTCCAGCCCGGCGGGCAATAGCAGACGCAGAAACGAGTAGATCGCTTCCTCGCTGAGCTTTTCGCCGTCGATCTCTGCGGTGACCAAGTCGCCGATGATGTCCTCGCTGGGTTTGGACCTACGTCTGTCAATCTGCTCGAGAAAGTACTCCTTGAGCGCGGTTGAGGCTTCGAAGGCGAGTTGATAGTTGACGGTATAGCTGATCAACTGCACCGCTCGCTGGTGAAACATCGCGAGGTCCTCGTCGGGCAGTCCGAGCAGCCTGGCGATGACCCGGGTCGGGAACTCGAAGGTGAAATCTCCGACTAGCTCGGCCCTACCGGCATCAATGAAATCGTCGATCAACGCGTTGCAGATCGGCCGGATGACGGCTGGCTCCCAGCGAGCCAGCGCTTTGGATTTGAACGCGGCTGAGACCAGGTTGCGATGGTCGCGGTGCTGCTTGCCCTCCATCGCCAGGATGGTGGGCCCCATGAATAGACCGATCGTTTTGTCATAGGTCTTGGAGGTGAACGCCCGACTGTCGCGAAAGACCGTGTTGACCGCGGCAAACGACATCGCCGAGAACTCGCGTTGCGGCCGCAAGGACTCGGGCGTCTTGGAGTAGTCCATCACCGTGCCTGGAAATACGCCGCCGCGTCGACGCTGTTGGGCAAAAAAGGGGTAGGGGTTGCGCGGATTGACAGCTTGGTCGCCGGTGCCGACGACGGAGTGAACCGGGCTTGTCACCTGATCTCCAGCATTCTCCAGCGGCGCAGTACCTGTTGGAGATCGTACTGTAATTATTACAGTAGGCAATATGGCTGGCTAGTCGTCAGCCGCCTGCTCCTTTGCCCATCGGTAGTCGGCTTTGCCGGACGGACTGCGTTGGATCCCGGCCCGGAACACGATCGCTTTGGGAAGCTTGTACCGCGCCAACGATTTCGCGGCATGCGCGACCAGCTCGTCGGCATCGGCAGCGGCATCGGGGTCGAGCGCGACCACGGCGACGACTTCCTGGCCCCAGCGTTCGCTGGGGCGTCCGGCGACCACCACGTCGGCGACCGCGGGATGGGAAGCGATCGCGGTCTCGACCTCCTCGGCGAAGATCTTCTCGCCACCGGAGTTGATGGTGGCCGAGTCGCGGCCCAGCAACTCGATGCATCCGTCGGCGCGGTGGCGGGCGCGATCCCCGGGCACCGCATAGCGGACGCCGTTGATCACCGGAAATGTCGCGGCGGTTTTGGCGGCATCGCCCTTGTAGCCCAGCGGAACGTACCCGCGCTGGGCCAGCCAGCCGATTCCCTCGTGGCCCGCAGGCAGGATCGCGGAGAAGTCCTCGGCAGCCACGTTGGTATCCGGGCCGGCGTTGAAGGTGCCGGTCGATACCGCACCCGACGCGGAGAGATGGTGCATCTGTGCGCCGGTCTCCGAGGATCCGACTCCATCGATGATGACCGCGTTGGGCAGCGCCTCGATCAACCGTTGCTTCACGTAGGGCGTCAGCAGCGCACCGCCGTTGGCGACCGCGACCAACGACGACACATCCGCGGTGCCCTTCTCGATGGACGCGACCAAGGGCCGCGCTATCGCGTCGCCGACTACGGTCACCACCGAGACGTGCTCCCGCTCGATGGTGCGCACCACGTCCCGTGGGTCCAAATGATCGACAACCGAGGCGAATACGACCGTCTGTCCGGTGGTCAGTGCCGTCATTACCGTCCACTGCGCGGCGCCGTGTATCAACGGCGGCAAGACCAACAGCTTGGTCCCCGGCCCGGCGGTCGTTCGCGCCACGATCTCGTCGACGGAGTTCACTGGCTGGCCGCTGTAGAGGTCGCGGCCGCCGAACGATGTCATGAAGATGTCGTGCTGGCGCCACAACACCCCCTTCGGCATGCCGGTGGTGCCTCCCGTGTAGAGGACATAGAGATCGTCGGGGGAGGGCTGCACCGGTAGCGGTTCGGGTGAGCTGTTGGCGATGATGCTCTCGTAATCCACCGCGCCGTCCAGCAAGCCGTTCCCGGAGTCGTCGGCGATTTGAATCAGGACGCGGAGCCGGGGTAATTCGGGTAGCACTTCGGCGACCCGCGGCGCGAACGTGGCGTGGTAGATCAGCGCGGTGGCGCCCGCATCCGCCAGAAGGTACTGCAGCTCGTTCTTCACGTACCGGAAGTTGACGTTGAACGGAGCGACTCGGGCCGCAAAGCTGCCGAACAGTGCTTCGACGAACTCGTTGCCGTTGTAGGCGTAAATGCCAAGCAGATCCTGTCCCACCTCATGGCCGGCGAGTTCGGATCGCTCGGTGTGACAACCCAGGCCCTGCGAGTGCAGGTATGAGGCCAGGCGGTTCGATCGCTGGTGGATCTGGCGATAGGTGTGGCGGCGGTCGCCTTGGACGATCAGTTCCCGGTCACCGATTGCGGCCGTGACGGCGCTGGCGACAGCGGGCACCGTGAATTGGGTAGTCATGTCGGACCCGGTTTCCTCTCTTGCCGAGCAGACGCGAAATCGCACCCGCAATGCTCGCCTAGTGCGATTTCGCGTCTGCTCGCGCTATCACGGTTGGTGGGGTAGGAGGCGGACCATCAGGGCATCGGCCTCGCTGAGAAGGGTGCCCTCGGCGCTTGTCATGGTGGCGGCGATGAAAATTTTCCTGCCTTCGGTTTTCGTGATCCGCCCGCGCGCGGTCAGGGTCTGCTCGATCGGGGTGATGTTGCGGTAGTCGACGTGCAAGTAGGCGGTGCGGGTAGGAGGGATACCGGCCGTCGATACCACCATCCCGCACAGCCAGTCGTAGCAGAGCGGGATCATCCCGCCGTGCACCGCACTGTTGCCGCCCACATGCGACCGGGTGAAGTGACCGGTCATGGTGACGCCGTCGACTCCGGAACCGGTAACGGTCCAGGGTGGCAGCAAGGGATGGCCCAGGCCGGGGAGATCGATGACGCGGCCGGCGGGCGCCGAAAGCTCGGGCACCTGGTGGCCCTCCAGCGACGCGCAGACGGCGTCGACCTGCTCGGCGGCCGCGGCCCAGGTCGAGCCGTCGGGATTGATGGAGACGGTCAAATCCTGCAGGCGGCGCATCGCGGCGACGAAGCGGCCCAGTTCTGGAGGGCCGTCTAGGGGTTTGACTTCGGGAAAGCCGCCCCGGACTCCGGGCGCCGTGTCGGTCACGGTGCCTCCCCGATCTCGACTAGCTGGTCGCTCGTGGTGATAGTCGCACCCCTCGCCTCGGCCCGGCTGATACTAAGATCGTTACAGTATAGATTTCAGCAGTTCCGCATCGTTCGTCCAGGGGAGCTCTATGGCCCGAAGAGGCCCGGCCGAGCCCGGCGCGGCCCTCGCCGCGCTGGTGGGCGGTACGGGCTCGCATCCGGCGGGCCGTATCGACGGTGCGCCTGCCGCCCCGAAACCGTTGCTGGTGGACCGGGGCGCGTCTGGTGCCGGACTCGGCCTGCAGTTGCGGTCACCGGTGGCGTCGCTTCAGTGCAGGTCTGGGCGCCTGTTGCGCGAGGCGGCCGAGGCTACGGTGTCGCGGTGACCGGGCCAGCCCGCTCGGCGCGCGAAGTCGTGGAGCTCTACAACCTCGTGGTCTGGAACGAGTGCAACCTCGAGCTGGCGGGGGAGTTACTGGCCGACAACGTTATTCGTCATGAAGTCGGCGCGACGCACACGCTGACAAACGCTCAGGCGGTCCAACGAGTGGCAGATGTCTGGAGGCTATTCGACTCCCTGCACTTCGCCCTGCGGGTCGTCATTGCGGGCCAAGACGGGGAACACGTCGCGATCGTCTACGACTCGACGATGACTACCGGCGATGGCCTGCAAACCAATGTCGCCAGCATCGAGGTGTTCCGTGTCGTCGCCGGCCGGATCACCGAGGTATGGAACTGCGGATACCAGCAAGGAGTTTGGAATTGAGCGATCGCACGCTGAACGAACTCGGCTATTACCTGCTGGCCGGGGCCGGGGGAGAAGGACCTGCCACGCTGATGGACGAAGCCCGTCGCGGGGAGGAGCTGGGCTTGGGCACCGCGTTCGTATCGGAACGCTGGAACGTCAAGGAGGCATCCTCGCTCGTCGGGGCCGCTTGCGCGGTGACCAGCCGGATGCAGATCGCCACCGCCGCAACGAATCACAACACCCGCCACCCGCTGGTCACCGCCTCCTGGGCCACCACCATGCACCGGCTCTCCGGTGGCCGGTTCACGTTGGGCATCGGCCGCGGTATTGCCGCGATCTATGGGGCGTTCGGCATCCCCGCGGTCACCACGGCGCAGATGGAAGATTGGGCCCAGGTCATGCGGCGCCTATGGAAAGGCGAGATGATCTTCGATCACGATGGCCCGATGGGCCGGTACCCGGTCCTGTTTCTGGATCCCGATTTCAACGAAGACATTCGGTTGGCATTGGTGGCGTTGGGGCCAAAGTCTCTCGCGCTGGGCGGACGAGTGTTTGACGACGTCATCCTGCACACCTACTTCACCCCGGAAACGTTGCAGCGCTGCGTCAGCATTGTGAAGACCGCGGCGGACAGGGCCGGGCGGGACCCGGCTAGCGTGCGAGTATGGTCGTGCTTCGCCACGGTCGGTGACCACTTGCCCGAACAGTTGCGGCTCAAGAAGACGGTCGCCCGGCTGGCGACCTACCTGCAGGGCTACGGTGATCTTCTGGTGCACACGAACAATTGGGATCCGGCTGTGCTGCAACGATTTCGAGAGGATCCAGTGGTAACATCGGTCCGCGGTGGGATCGACCACAAGGCCACTGCGGAGCAGATCGAGCACATCGCCACCTTGTTGCCAGACGAATGGCTGGAACCGTCGGCCACCGGTTCGGCGCAACAGTGCGTGGATCGCATTCGTGCTGAGTTCGGCTACGGGGCCGACGCGGTGATCATGCACGGTGCCACGCCCGATGAACTGGAGCCCGTCGTCGCGGCCTATCGACAGAAAGCCCAGTAGCGACAACCCCGCGATCCGTGGCCGCGACGTATGATAATGACGATGCGTGGCTGCCGGTCCGGACGAGTCGATGGCTCAACCGTGCGCAATATTCTGAATAGTATTGCAGCCCAATGTGTCTAAGCGATCTCGGATTCCCGTCGACTCCTGGCTGGAGGAAAGATGAGCTGCACTCGGCAACATGTGGTGGTTACCGGCGCATCGTCGGGCATCGGCCGCTCTACCGCACTACGGCTGGCCAGCGCGGGCTGGCACGTATACGCGGGAGTGCGCCGGGTCGCCGATGGTGAGGCATTGCAGGCGGCCAGCTCGGGTGGGCGGCTCAGCCCGCTGTTGATGGATGTCACGGTCGCCGAGCAGATCTATGCCGCGGTCGGGATGGTCGGCGAGCACATCGGCGCCGCGGGTCTAGACGGGTTGGTTGACAACGCCGGGATTGGTGTTGCCTCGCCGGTCGAAATGGTTCCGCTCGACGCGCTGCGACAGCAACTAGAGGTCAACGTGGTGGGTCAGATCGCGGTCACCCAAGCGTTTCTCCCGCTGCTGCGCCGGGCGGCGGGCCGCATCGTGGTCATCGCCTCGATCGGTGATCGGTTCACTCCGCCCTTCGGTGGCCCCCTGGCCGCGTCGAAGGCAGCGATCGCTACCTTGGCCGATGCCCTGCGTCAGGAGGTCGCGCCGTGGGGCATCAAGGTGGTGATGATCGAACCGGCCAGCATCAACTCCGGTGCCGCCGACAAACTCGAACGCGATGCCAAGAAGACAATCGACGAATTCGGTGCCGATGGGGCGCGGCTGTACCGCGACGCGTATCTGGGCATGGTCAAGGCCGCATTGTCTCGGGAGCGACGTGGCAGCCCGCCGACCGTGGTTGCCGATCTGGTGCTCAAGGTGCTGACCATGGCGCGGCCACACGCGCGCAATGTGGTGGGAAAGGACGCCAGGATGTTGGCGACCGTGTCCCGCTGGCTTCCGACCCCGGCTTTGGATGCGCTGCGCCGCAAGGTTTTCGGGCTTCCCAAGCCGGGTTCGCTGGCAATATCCAGGTCCGCGTAAAGAGGAAGGTGGTGGACGCTATGGCCCCAATGGAGATGCCTAACCAGGACCAGGTCCAGGCGCTTGACCCTGTCTTCGGGAAAATGGCCGTCGAACTGGGTCAGCATGCCTGGTCGTTGCCGCAACTGACGATGCGCGAAAAGAGCTTCGTATTCCTGGCGGCAGATCTGTGTACCGCCAACCTGGGTTTCCCGCTGCTCACCCACGTGCAGATGGCGGGGTTCAACGGCGTGACGCCTGCCGAGTGCGCCGCGGGCATCCGACATCTGGCGCCCTATGTCGGTTATCCGACCGCCGCGGTGGCGCTGCAGCAACTGCGTCAGCAGGGCCCGATGGGGGAAGAACCGGCGCAGGCTGTCGAACCGCAGCCGCTGCCCGGCCACATCGGCGAGGCCCTGGGCACCCTCGATAAGGACTTTGCGCGGTTCGTGACAGGGCAGTTCCATCAGCGGTGGGCTGGCGACCAAAGCCTGACGCCGCGCGAGCGGGCGCTGAGCTGCCTAGCCGCCGACGTGCTGAACCAAACCCTGGACGAATCCTTTGCGATGCACGTCGAGCTTGCGCTCGCGGCCGGCGCCGGGCCCGCGCAACTGAAGGCCGTGCTGCTGTTGGTTGCCGAGTACGGTATCCCCAAGGCGTGGCGGGCCTATCGCGCCCTGGACGCCCTCACGGCATGATGAGTGTTCGGCTGACCGGTTCGGCAGCGGCCTGCCGGTGGTAAATACCCCGCTGCAGGGCGGCCAGGAGCGCGTCGCGGGTCTCTCGGGGATCGATGAGCTCGTCGAAACCCATCTGCTCGGCTGAGCGATAGGACGCCTGCAACTCGGCATTGCGCAGCTTGGCGGACAGATCCTCATCGGCATGCGACGCGCGACTGAGTGCCGCGGCGCCCATCGCCCCCATCGTCGCTCCAGGGTAGGCGAATGTCGCGACCTGACCGTCGAAGCTGATCAGACCCATCACCATGGATCCGAAGCCGTACGCCTTGCGCAGCGTGACATGCAGTTTCAGGGTGGTGGCCGCCGTCTGCGCAGCGAACATCCTTGCCCCGCTGCGCAATACGCCCGCACGCTCGGAGCGGCTACCGGGCAGCATGCCGGGGTTGTCGGCCAGAAACACAATGGGCAGATGGAACGAGTCTGCCACCATGATGAAGTGTGCGGCCTTGTCGGCGGCGTCCGCGTCGATCGAGCCCGCCAGCACCCGCGGCTGGTTGGCCACAACCGCGACCGGATGGCCGCCCAGATGCGCCAGCGCGCAGATGATCGCCTTACCGAACTGTGGTTGCACCTCGAACCATTCGGTGCTGTCGAAGACCACATCGAGCACCGCGCGCATGTCATAGACGCGGCGGTTGTCGCGGGAGACGATGTCGAGCAACTCCGGCGTGGAGCGTCGCGCTGTTGTGCCCGAGGCCGGCAGGGAAGGCGGGTACGACCACGCGCTGGGCGGAAAATACGACAGGTAGCGGCGGATCATGTCCAGAGCGGCTGCGTCATCGTCGGCGACATTGTGGATGACCCCGCTGGCCAGCGCGATGTCCGGACCACCCAGGTCTTCCTTCGAAATATCTTCGCCCGTGGACTCTTTCACCACCGGGGGGCCTGCGGTGAATATCGCGCTCTGGCGGGTCATGACGGTGAAGTCGCACACCGGGGCGACCAGCGCGCCATGACCGGCCGACGGTCCCAGCACCGCGGTGATCGTGGGCACCCGGCCTGAACAGCGTGCCTGCGCAAGTAGGTCGGTGGGGGTCCTGCCGTAGTGCACACCGGTGGGGCGGAAGCCCGCGCCCTCGAGCAACATCACCAGCGGAATCTTGTCGCGCACTGCGAGCTCGGCGATGCGATACCGCTTGGAATTGCTGCCCGGGGCTATGGTCCCTGCCAGCGTCGTGAAGTCCTCCGCGCCTACCAGCACCGGCACGCCGTTGATCTGGCCGGCCCCGGTGATGATTGCGTCGGCCGCGATCTCGCCGCCAACCAATGTGCCGAGTTCGCGGAACGTGCCGGGATCGAGAAGTCGTTGGACGCGCGCGCGGGCGTCGAGCTTGCCCTGGCCGTGGTGCCTGTCGAGCCGCTCAGGGCCGCCCATGCTGCGCGCACGTCCACGGCGACGGTCGAGATCGTCGAGCGTTTCGTCCCAGTCCTGGGCCTTTGTCATTGCTCTGTCCTACCTCGGATGGGGTCGGTCCGGATAAACCAAGCTCACATACTGGATTGCTTACTGTAAAGTTACCCACATGGCCCGCGCCCGCCGCCTCACCATTGACGAGAATCTCAACTCAGCTCGCAACGATGATGGTCTCAGCCAGCGCCGTTGAGCAAGCCCCGGCGCCCGAGGAGCTTCGCCGATGACTGCGCCGACGATGGACGAAGCCGCCCTACTGGCCGACCCGCTGGCCTACACCGATGAGACGAGGTTGCATGCGGCGCTGACCCGGCTGCGGGCCCAAGCCCCGGTCGCCTTGGTGGACGTCCCGAACTATCGCCGATTCTGGGCGATCACCAGACATGCCGACGTCATGGACATCGAGCGCGACAACACGCTGTTCACCAATTGGCCGCGCCCGGTATTGGCGACCGTTGCGGGCGACGAGTTGCAGGCCGCGGCGGGGGTACGCACCCTGATCCACCTGGATGACCCGCAACACCGGGTGGCGCGTGCGATCGGTGCGGATTGGTTTCGCCCGAAGGCGATGCGGGCGCTGAAAGTCCGCGTCGATGAGCTGGCCAAGAACTATGTCGACGCGATGATGGCCGCGGGGCCCGAGTGCGATTTCGTCCAGCAGATCGCCGTCAATTACCCGCTCTGTGTCATCATGTCGCTGCTCGGACTGCCCGAGGCCGACTTCCCCCGGATGCTCAAACTGACCCAGGAACTGTTCGGCAGCGACGACAGTGAGTTCAAGCGGGGCAGCACGAGCGAAGATCAGTTGCCCGCGCTGTTGGACATGTTCGGCTACTTCAATGCGGTGACCACGGCACGACGCGAGCACCCGACCGAGGATCTCGCCTCGGCGATTGCCAACGCCCGCATCGACGGCGAACCGCTGTCGGACATCGACACCGTGTCCTACTACCTCATTGTCGCCACCGCCGGCCACGACACCACCAGCGCCACCATCTCTGGTGGCCTGCACGCACTCATCGAACACCCCGACCAACTTGCGCGGCTGCAAGCCGACCCGGCCCTGATACCGCTGGCCACCGAAGAGATGATCCGCTGGGTCACCCCGGTGAAGCAGTTCATGCGCACGGCCTCCAGGGACACCGTCGTGCGCGGAATCCCGATTGCCGCGGGTGAATCCGTGCTGCTGTCCTACGTATCGGCGAACCGTGATGAGGAGGTGTTCGACCAGCCATTCCGGTTCGACATCGGGCGTGAGCCCAACAAACACGTCGCCTTTGGCTACGGTGTGCACTTCTGCATGGGTGCGGCACTGGCCCGGATGGAAGTCGGCAGCTTCTTCACGGAGCTGCTACCCAGGCTTAAATCCATTGAATTGAGCGGTGATCCACAGTTCACCGCGACCACGTTCGTGGGTGGTCTCAAACACCTGCCGGTGAGCTACTCGCTGGTGTGAGTGACCTATGCAGAATGTGCGGCAGGGATTCGCCGGTCAACGTGGCTTCCTGACCGGATCAACGTTCCGGCACAGTATCGATAGACCCCCGTAGAGGACCCAACATGACCGGTAAGACGATTGTCATCACCGGCGCCAGTGACGGCATTGGCGCCGCCGCGGCGCGCCGGCTGACCCAAAACGGCGAGAAGGTCGTGGTGGTTGGGCGGTCGGAGAGCAAGACCACCGCGGTCGCCGCGCAACTGCGAGCGGACTACTTCGTCGCCGACTTCGCCGACCTGTCCCAGGTCCGAGCCTTGGCAGACAAGGTTCGCTCCGAATACCCACGCATTGACGTCTTGGCCAACAACGCCGGCGCGATGTGTCACGAAATCCAGTTCACCGCCGACGGATACGAGAAGACCTACCAGGTCAACTATCTGTCGCCATTCTTACTCACCACTTTGCTCCTGGATGTCCTGGTCCAATCCCGCGCCACCGTGGTGAACACCACCAGCTCATCACAGAGACTGCTACCCAAAGTCACGTTGGCCGAACTGGAAAATACCGCCCAGCGACGCCCCAGCGTCGCCTACGCGCTGACGAAGCTGGCGATCGTGTTGTTCACCAGGGAATTACATCGCCGATACCATGCCAAGGGACTGTCGGCGGCCACGTTTCATCCGGGCTATGTCGACTCCAACTTCGGCGAGGCATCGGGCTCACGCGCCCTCGCCTTCATGAAATACCACGTACCGCTGGTCACCCGATTCACCTCCACCGCCGAGCAGGGGGCCGAACAACTGGTCTGGTTGGCATCGAGCGCCGCCGGCACCGATTGGACGTCGGGCGAGTACTACTCGCGGCACAAGATCGCCAAAGCCAATCGCGCGGCCTATGACCCGCGCCTTGCCAGCGAGCTGTGGGACCGCACGCTGGCAACGCTGAGATGAGAAGCGCGGCCCGCGACAAGCGGGATTCATCAGATCGTGAAATCGATTATGCCTCTGACGATGTCACCGTTGAGCAGGTCGGTGTAGGCGGCGTTGATGTCATCGAGGCGATAGTGGCGGGTGATCATCTCGTCGAGTAGCAGTTGTCCGCTCTGATACAAGCCGGCAAGACGCGCGATGTCGGCCCTGGGGTTGCACGAGCCGAAGATGGTGCCGGCCAGGGTCTTGTTCATCAAGATGAATTCCTGCAGGTCGATGTTGACCGAGCGGGTCAGTTGTGAGGTCATCCCGGCCAGCACGCAGGTGCCACCCTTGCGGGTGAGCCGTAGGGCGTCGCGCACGTCATCGGCGGTGATCAGCGACGGCGAGACCAGTACCGAGTCGGCCATCACCCCGTGAGTCAGTTCACGAACCAAAGCCATTGCCTCACTGATCGATCCGGCGCGGTGGGTGGCGCCGAAGAGGTGGGAGGATTTCTGCTTGAACTCCACCGGATCAACGGCCACGATCTGCGCGGCGCCATTGATCCGAGCTCCCTGAATGGCCCCCGTGCCGATCCCGCCGGCGCCCAGGACGACGACGGTGTCACCGCCGCGCACGTTGGCTCGATTCGCTGCCGACCCGTACCCGGTGGGAATTGCGCAGGACAGCAACGCGCTGGGGGCCAGCGGCAGGTCCGGATCGATCTTGACCAGTGAATCCCGAGACACCACGGTGTGCTCGGCGAACGCGCCTACCTTCGCCAGATGGCCCAGTGGCGTGCCGTCGGCGGTGTGATGCCGGAACGTGCCATCGGTGGGCATCCCGGGCGCCAGGGTGCCGATGCCGGCGTCGCATAGGTACTCCATGCCGCTGGCGCACCATCGGCATTGCCCGCATACCGCGACGAAAGACATCACCACGTGATCGCCGGGCGCGAAATCAGTGACACCGGGACCAATTTCGCGCACGATGCCCGAGCCTTCGTGACCACCGATTGTTGGGAACATGGTGGGCAGCCCCCGGGACCGCAGCACCTCGTTCGGGGCGGACATGTCACCCTTGAGGATGTGATCGTCGGTGTGGCACAAGCCGGCGGCCGACATTTCGACGAGAACTTCCCCGGTGCGGGGTGCGTCCAACTCGAATTCCTCGACCGACCACGGCCCGCCGACGCCATGCAGGATGGCCGCCCGGCTTCTCATGCGGCGGGGGTGAAGGTGACGGGTAGCTTGTTGGGCGACCTGAAGGTGAGCCCGATGATCCGAGATTGCACCCCAGTGCCGTCGTCGGGTGCGAAGGCCAGAGTTGTGACTCGGTCGAAAAGACTATTGAGCATCACCCGTGTTTCCAGGCGGGCCAGGTGCATACCGAGGCACATGTGGATGCCACCGGCGAAGGCGATGTGTGCGTGCCGGGTTCGGCGGATGTCGAACCTGTTGGGGTCGGGCCAGCGGCTCTCGTCCCGGTTGGCCGAACCCATGCAAAGGTCGATCTGTGCATCAGGGGGAATCGTCTTGCCGCCGATGTCGACTTCTTCGGTGGTGGTCCGCATGACCATGGTGAGCGGGGTTTCGAACCGCAGCCCCTCTTCGATGGCGATGGGGATCAACGACCTGTCCCGCTGCACCATGGCCAATTGCTCAGGGTGGGTCAGCAGCAGGTAGAGCAGGTTGCCGGAAGAGCGGTAAGTGGTCTCCAGGCCGGCAGGCAGCAGCAACCGCAAGAAGGCGATGATGGCCTCGTCGTCGAGCTTCTCCCCGTCGATCTCGGCGGCGACCAGGTCGCCGATGATGTCGTCGGTGAGTTTGCGGCGCCGCTGTTCGACCTGGTCGAGGAAGTACCCGTGGAGTTCGGTTGCCGCGTTGAACCCCGCCACGATGTCGGTGGGGATCGAGATGAGGTCAAACGACAGCCGCCGGAACAGATCAAGGTCCTCGCGGGGCAGCCCGAGCAATGTCGAGATTATTCGGGTCGGAAATTCAAATGTCAGCGCCTTGACCAGGTCCGCATGACCGTCGGCTCGTATTTCGTCGATCAACTGATCGCAGACCGGTCCGATGACAGAGGGCTCCCAGCGCTCCAGTGCGGTGGCCCGGAAGGCCTTGGCCACCAAGCTGCGGTGATCGTGGTGTTCTCTGCCGCCCATCGCCAGGATGGTATGGCCCATGACCAATCCGATGGTTTTGTCATATCCGGCCGACGTGAAGATCCTGTCATCTCGGAACGCTTGAAAGACGCCGTCGTAGCCGAACAGCACCCACTCATCGTTCGGCCGCAGTTCCTCGGGCATCTGCCCGTGATCCATCAGGGCACCGTGCCAGACCGGGTCGGTGCGCCGCATGTACTCGAAGAACGGGTAGGGACTTGTCTCGCCGGTCAGGTCGAGTGTGACGGGCTGGCCGTCGGCATCGGTGCGCAGCGTCATCGGCGCTCCTCCCCGGGCTGGAATGTCGCTATCATAGTATAGATAGCAACTAATCCCAACGGGGTTCGCGGCCGTCCGGGTGCCGTGGGCGGCGTACGGTTTGCTGCCCCGAGCCGGGGTCTACCTTGACGGGGAACCTTCGGGCGGCCGGGAGGCGGACAGCCCTGACGCAGACGAATCCCGCACGGCCACAAGGGTTGATTCTCTGGTTCCCGATTGGGTTGTTTCCCAGGAAGTCCGGGCTTTGCATGCGCGGACGCGCCGGGCGTTCGCGACGTAGCGCTAGACCGGCGTGAATTTCGTGATCAGCCACTTCCCGTCGATCTGAGCCATGCTCACCAGCACGCTGATCGGCATCATGGTGGGGTCCGGGTGGTCCTTGCTCGAGGTGCTTTGGTCGACGAACAGCAGAACTTCCGCCGAGCCCGGATGCAGCTCGGACACCGCGGCACGCACCACCTGAGCGCTGGTTTTCAATGCCTTCTGCTTGGCGGCGGGAGCCACGAACTGCTCGGTGAATTGTTCGTAGTAGGCCAGGAAATCTCCGGAGAGATGTGACTTGGCGGCGGCGAAGTCGTCGTCGAGGGTGTCGGGGGAGTAGGACAGCAGTGCCACCGTACCGTCGGAGGCCGCACTGACCGCTTGGCGCGCGACGGCGGGGTCCACCTGTTGGTCGGGCCGGTAGGTCTTGACATACAGCCAGGCCGCGATGCCACCCGAGATCATCACGAGCACTACCAAAATGATCGAGACGGGTCTCAAGTTGACCTTGATTCGCCACAGGTCGCGTTTGCCGGACGCCTCGGGGGAGTCGGCATCTGATGCTTCGCCGGTGTCGTCTGGATCTTCGAGTTCGAGCGCATCAGGATCGATCGCCGCCGTTTCATCGGCGGCGTAGAACTGGGTTGTTTCGGCGCTGTCGAGGTTGCGCACATCATCGGTCACGGTACGAACTCGACCTTCGACATTTTGTACTGTCCGTCCTCTTCGGTCACGGTTACCCTGAGCCGCCAGATACGCGGTTCCTGCTTGCCGTCACCGCCATTGGTTACGTGTGAGGTCGCCGAGATGAGCACCACCGCGGTGTGCCCCTCCATGGATTCGACCGCCGCGGCGTGCACCGTTCCCTCGGTGACGACCTTCGACTGCTCGACCACCTTCGTGAAATCGGCTGCCCGGGACTGAAATTCTTCCTTGAACTCGCCGGTGGAGCTATCGATCACCCGCTGGACGTCTTCCTTGGCTTTGTTGAAGTCCAGGGAGGTCATGTTGACGACGCCAGTCTTGGCCCCATCGGTGAAGGCCTCGGCGCGCTCCTGCCGTTGCGTGACTTGACCGTGATTCCATACGAAGTAGGCGCTCAGCCCGGCAAAGCCAAAGACGATCAGAAGTGCGGCAACCTTGACAACGATGGACAGCCGCGCTATCCGCGCCCACTTCACAGCCCGGTCGCGCCACGAAAGCGGCTTGTTGGGCTCTTCGTCTTCGGCCTCGGTTGACTCGGCGTCCTCATCCTCCGCGACGTAGTCGTCGTAGTCTTCGTATTCCTCGTCGTCTTCGTACTCGTCGTCTTCGTACTCGCCGTATTCTTCATCTTCGGCAAGTGCCAGCGCCTCACGCTTCAATTGCGCGGCGCGGGCCCGCGCGCGGGCCGCTGCGGCCAGTGCTTCCGCTTCGGCGGCCTCGGCTTCGGCTTCGGCGGCCAACGCCATCGCGTTGGCTTTCGTGGTCGGCAATTCCGAGCTCGGCTCGTTCGTCTCAGCCATCGCTGCTGCAGCCCGTCACGATCATTATCGAGTGAACTCCGGTATCTCTTACGGTATTGCTCATTGCTAACATCAGAGTCACCAGCGAACTCCGCTCCAACGAGGATCGATTAGGCGGATGATCAGCCACCCAGACTTTCCCCCCTGCGTCCTTCGCAGCGGCGAAGGATGGCCCAGGAACGTCCGGCCGGCGTCATGACCGCTGTCGACTCTCCCGAAAACATACTCTTTATCTCTACCACCCACGCATTTCTGCAAAAAGAAGCGTCGCTGCGTCATGTCCGGGAGCTAAACGCGGCGGGTATGTCGTTCGATCCGAAATGGTGGCGACGGGCCGCCGAACTCGGGTGGACGAGTCTGCTGATCCCCGAGCAGTTGGGGGGCGGCAGCGTCTCTGGCAACGCTGTCGTCGACTTGGCGATGGTTGCCGAGGAGCTCGGAAAGACGGTTGCGCCCGGCCCGTTGCATCCGGTCTCGACGGTGCTCGCCGCCTTGGTGGACTGCGCCCAGCGAGACGCACACGTTGATTTGATCGAGTCACTGATGTCCGGTGAAGCGGTGGCGTCCTGGGCGGTTTCCGAGCCGGGCCGGGGCTGGGACCCTGTGGATCCGACGGTCACGGCCACCCCCATCGCCTCTGGCTACCAGATCCAGGGCAGCAAACATCAGGTGGAGGCCGGGCCGCAAAGTGCGGTCCTGCTGGTGGTGGCGCGATGTGCTGGCCAGGTCCGCCAGTTCCTGGTTCCCACCGATGCCCCGGGCGTGCGGATCACCGCCCAGCAGTCGGTGGACCTGGTCAAGCAATACGCGCGGGTGGACTTTGACGGCGTGGTTGTGCCGGAGTCCGCTGTGGTCGGTACCGCCGCCGAGACGCGGTCGTTGATCAACCGGCAGAGTCAGATCGCGCAGGTGCTGCAGTGCGCCGAGGTGGTGGGCATCCTGCAAACGGTCTTCGACTTCACCGCGCAGTGGGCCTTGGATCGGCACACCTTCGGACGCCCGCTGGCCTCCTACCAAGCTCTGAAACACAAATTCGCGGACATGAAGATGTGGGTGGAAGCGTGTCGCGCGACGACGGCCGCTGCGGTGGCCGAGCTTGCCGCCGGCTCTGCGGAGGCGGGCCGCTGCGCCAGCATCGCCAAGTCCTACGTCGGGGAGATGGCCAGCCAGATCGTGCAGAGCTGCGTTCAAATGCACGGCGGCATCGGCGTTACGTGGGAACACGACCTGCATCTGTATTTGAGGCGAGTCATGTTGTACCGCTCCATGTTCGGTACTCCCGAAGAACACAACCTAAGGGTGTATGAGGCGCAGCGGGCGGCCACATGACAGCGGTTGAATCGGTTGCCGAATTCGCGACCCGGGCCAGAAAGTGGCTGGCCGCCAACATGTCACAGATCGACCCGTTGTCGCCGCCGGAGGCGCCCCGCGATGACGAAGCCTCCTGGCAACGCGCCAGGCAACTGCAAAGGCGGCTTCACGACGGAGGTTTCGCGGGCATCTGCTTCCCGCGCGAGTACGGCGGCCAGGGCCTGGCGTATGAGTACCAGCGGGCATTCGACGAGGAATCCCTGCACTATGAGATGCCGTTGATCCTCAACGTCCCGACCTTCACCATCTGCTGCGCCACCCTGCTTGACACCGGCAGCGAGAGCCAGAAGAAGCGCCACATCGCCGCGGCCCTGCGGGGTGAGGAGGTGCTGGTACAGCTGCTATCTGAGCCTAGCGGTGGGTCCGATCTGGCCGGTGTCCTCACCCGCGCGGAACGTCAGGGCGACCGGTGGGTGATCAACGGGGCCAAGACGTGGAGCACCAGCGCCTTCGCCGCGGACTATGGACTGTGTTTGGCGCGCACCAACTGGGATGTGCCCAAGCATGACGGTCTAACCATGTTCTTGGTGCCCATCAATCACCCCGGCATCACCTTGCGTCGCATCACTCAGGTCAATGGCTCCACCGAGTTCTGCGAAGAATTTCTCGACGGTGTCGATGTCGGCGACGACGCTGTGGTCGGAGAGGTGAATAACGGCTGGACCGTGGCATCGAGGCAGCTGTACCACGAACGGCGTGCGGTCGGAATGGGTTCGGAATTCGCCAGCGGCGCGGGCAGCGAGGGCGGTCACGCGACGCCGGTCGACTATGTCGCACTCGCGGAGACCACAGGCCAGGCGCACAGCGATCGGGTGCGCGAGATGGCCGGGCGCGCGCTGGTGCACCGCGCTGTCTGCGAGCAATTGATCGACCACGTGTATCGCAGTGTCCGCGACGGCACGTTGCCGCCCGCCGCTGGAACGCTGATCAGGCTTTTTCATGCCGAAACGGTGATGTGTGAGATGGATACCTCGTTGGCGATCGCCGGGTCCGGCGGCGTAGTCGGGCAACCCGGCGAGGGCCTGCAGACCGGCCTGCGCTATCTGGCCCGGCAGTCGGTTGCCATCGGCGGTGGCACCACCGAGATGGCGCGCAACGTGATCGGCGAGCGGATGCTGAATTTTCCCCGCGAATTCGCCGCCGACCGCGGCGTGCCGTTCAATCAGGTGCGCCGCGCCCCACCACGGTGACCGGGTGCGTTTCTAGTCCTCGGCGAAGACATTCTCGGTTTCGCCGCTGATCACCGGTATCTGCACCAGTGACAAGACGTGGTGCGCGGGGCTTCCCGGCGGCGCCATCAGTACGCACGTGCCGCCCTGTTTGCGTGCCCGGTCGCGGGCGGTGACCAGGGCGCTGACGCCGGCCGATCCAAGATGGGTGACCGCGCTGAGATCGATCGTCAAAGACGCTATACCGGAGCGGCTTTCGACCGCGATCTGCCGGTCGAGGGTGGGGGCGGTGTTGCTATCGACGTCGCCGCGCACGACGATGTGGCCGGACTCGGTGACCGTGGAGGCGAACTCGCTATCGATGGTTGGTCGGTTTGGTGCTCTGCTGACGACCGGGTCGGTGACGAACTGGGCCGGTCGTGAGAGTCGGTGCACGACGGTCGCGGTCGTCCCTGCACCGTCGTGGCTGACATGCGTCTCCGAGACCAAGGCTTCGGCCATGGCCAGTCCTCGGCCCCGGCCCCTCTCGCCTTCGCGGTGATGCTTCCAGGTGCCGTGGTCGATCACCGCGACCCGCAGCTTGCCATCGCCGCCCAGCGCCGCCGCTACGGCCAGGCCATCGGAAACATCAGTGCTATAGCCGTGCTCGACCGCGTTCTCGACGAATTCGGAAATCGCGTGGACGATGTCGGAGATGTCGCTGGAGTCAGCCCCGATCTCCGAAAGCCATTGGCGCAGCCGGGAGCGAATGGCACGGGCGGCGTGGATCGTCGCATCCTCGGTAATGTTCAGCGGCGGCGTTGGTGCCCGGCGCTGCACCGCGAGCAGCGTGATGTCATCGTTGTATCCGGTGGAGCGCAGCAGTAATTCGAGTGTCTCCGAGCAGAGCCGGTCGATGGGGCGTGACTGTGCATCGATGACAAACCCGCCGCCGCTAGTTATGTTTGCCGCCAAGTCAGCGAATTCCGCGGTGCTTGCCCCCAGCGGCCGACCCGGGCGTTCGATCAGACCGTCGGTGTAGAGCAGTACCACGTCGCCCACCCCGATCAGCTCGGTGCGGACCGGGAATCCGGTCTCGCTGCCCAGCGGGCCGGCGCCGGACGGTTCTAGATAGCGGGACTTGGCCTCGGCGGTCACCACCAAGGGGGGCGGGTGTCCGGCCGTGCAGTACTGGAATTCTCCGGTGGTGAAGTCCAGGGATCCGACACACAGGGTCGCCGAATTGGAGCCGGGCACGTGCTCATGAAAGGCGTCCAGCGCCTCGAGTGCTTCGCCGATGCTGCGTCCGGCAGCGATCTGCAGCCGCAGCGCGGTACGCAACTGTGACATCACCGCGGCGGCCTCCACCCCATGGCCGACCACGTCACCGACGATCAGCACGAGCCGATCACCGAGGGCCACGGCGTCGAACCAGTCCCCACCGGCCGCGGTGTCCTGTGCGGCGACCAGATACTGTGCGGCGATATCGGCGCCCGAAACGACGGGCACCGACGGCGCGAGCAGCGCCTGCTGCATCACGATCGCCGAATCTCGCAGATGGCGGTACCGCTCGGAGAGCTCCTCCACGCGCGCCTCGGCGGCCAGCCGCGCTCGCACCCTGGTCGTGACGTCGTCAAAGAGAATCTGCACGCCTTCGATGGACCCGTCCTCGCGGCGGCGCGGCGTCACCAGGAAGTCGAAGTATCGTTCGTCGATTCCAGAACCGTCGAAATCCGCCTGCAGTCGCCATTCGGCCCCGGACTGTGGCTCGCCGGTTTCATATACCCGGTCGAGCATGTGATAGATCTGCTGGCTTTCGAGTTCGGGATAGACCTCTCGCGCCGGTTGACCTACCGCAGTAAAGGTCGGGCTGAACCTGCGATATGCCGCGTTTGCGGCGACGAAGCGGTGCTCGGGTCCCTCCAAACCGACAAGCATGGTGGGGACATTCTCGAAGATACGACGGACCGTGTTTGCTGTACCAACACTTTTATCCCAGTCCATTTCGGCCGCCATGTGGCCGTCCCTCCTGTGGACCGAGCGAACAAACGAGTATGTGCGTTGACGCAGCAGGTCAAGCAGCAACATCTAGGCTATCAATATCTGCTACCTGCTCGCGTCACCAAAATGCGGCCGGTCGTGGCCGCGACCACCAGGGTGATGAGGCCAGGGTGGATTCGGCGGTCGATTGTGGCCCCGCGGATGCGGCCGAAAAGCAAGGCTGCAGCGCTTTGGCGCGCTGTGGAGGCGACGAGTCGGGGTGGTTCGGTCGGCCGGCGATCGGGGAAAGTCACTTTGGTCAAGTTCGGCTTTGACGCGTCGCCGCGGCGGTTCGGGCGGTCCAAATCGCGGTGCGGCACCGGAGCTATTGGGCAGCGCCTACAACGGAATTTCTCACCGGTATCCGGATCGTCTTCGGGAACGTGATTGCGGCAGCGAATTCGTCGCTAGCTGACCCACATCGGTGCTGCGCACAATGGATTCGATGACTCAGCGGCGGGCAACCATGACACATCGGGCGCAGGGATGTGATTGAGAAACAAGATCGATTGGTAGTGCGGCCGTCATGGTGGCCAGGCCAGCAGAGTTTCCATGATGCGGTGAGCGGTAAAAGGCATGGTATTGAAGCGTCTGCGAAACTCGTTGACGGTCAACATCATCGCACCATTCGGTGTTGGTTTGGTATCACTTTCGGGCGCGGCGGGCTTGGGTCGGCAGGCTCGCCGTTGGCGGCAACGCGTGGGATCAGCAGATGGTGACCGCCGGTCACGGACCGCATCGGTTTCCTGCCGGGGCCGCGCCAATAGCTGCTGCGGCCCAACGGGGTTGGCCGCGCCGGGTGTTCAGCGATGGTCCGGCAATGCTTGCGGTCCAACCCAGCAACCCGGGCGAAACGCGAGTCGATCGATCACCGCGAAACTCGGCTTGCCACCGGTCGGTGCCTCTGCCTGGGCCGCTTTCACCGCATCTAGCAGCGCAGAAACGCGAGCATCAGCACACCCGGTGTGCGGTGGGCGACGTCCTCCACACCCTAGTGCGCGCCGTCGAGGCCTGGCAGGAAATGAGTTTCGCCGCCGGCAGACCGGGCTGCCCAACTCCCGCGGGCAGGCTGCTGCTAGCGTCGGTCCCGTTTTTCGGTTGGCAATTCAGTGCCAAGCATCAGCGGTACCAGTGACCTCAAGAGGCGGGAAGTGATGACACTGCAAGTAGTTCCCGAAGGCTTGTTGGCGGCCAGTGCGGCGGTCCAAGCAATCACCGCTCGGCTGGCGGCCGCGCATGCGGCTGCGGCGCCGGCGATTTCGGCGGTAGTGCCACCGGCGGTCGATCCGGTCTCGCTGCAGACCGCGGTCGTGTTCAGCGCCCAGGGCGGGGAACGCGCCCTGGTGGGTGTCCAAGGGATCGATGAACTCGCCCGTTCGGGGGTCGGTGTTGCCGAGTCCGGGGCCGACTACGCGGCCCGTGATGCCATGGCGGCGGCTTCGTATACGTTTGGAGTGCCGAGGTGACGCTTCCATTCTTGCTCTCGATCTTCACGGTGGTGCCGACGTTTTGGATGGGCCAGCCGCCGGAGGTGCATTCGGGTGCGCTGAGCTTCGGTCCGGGCCCTGGCCCCCTTTCGGAGGCGGGCGCGTTTCTGCACCAGCTGGGCCTCGAATACGATTGGGCAGCACAGGATCTCAGCAATGAGCTGGCTGTGGTGCCGTGGCGGGGCGTGGGTTCGGAGAGCTATCGGGGTGCATTTGGGCCTTACCTGGAGTGGTTGGAAGAGGCCGGTCAGGAATGCCAACAGCAAGCTATTGCACACGAGCAAGCGGCGGTGGCTTACTCCGTTGCGTTGGCGGAGATGCCAACGCTGGCGGAGTTGTCGGTCAACCGCGCCAGCAATATGGCGTTGCTTTCGACGAACTTCTTTGGGATCAATACGATCCCGCTTGCGATCAATGAAGCCGACTATGCGCGGATGTGGGTACAGGCGGCGGGCGTTATGCAGTTGTATCAGCAGCAGGCAAATATGGCGGTGGCGTTGAACCCGCCACGCAACCGCCCGGCGCCGCTGATGCTGCGAGGTCCTGATCAGCAGGAGCCTGCCGGACCGATTATTGAGGAACCCGAAGACGATCCAATCGAGGACGGCGGTGATGCGAACGGCCTAGTGGAACGTCCCGACAATGAGGCCGGACCGATCATCGAGGAACTCGCAGACGACGGTGCTGAGGTGGGCGCGGACCGAGCGCTAGTCGTTTTCGACAACGCCAACGCCGTGGAAGGCGAGCCTGCCACGATTCCCCAACTGTTGGTTGCGGCGCTCGGGCAAATCGCCAACTTCGTCGGCCAGACGTTTAGCCTGATCGGCAACATCATCAGTTTTGTCGATCGTGCTCTGGGCTGGGCGCTGCGCCTTTTCGCCGCTGTTGCCGTCTATAACGCGGTGAGCATGATCGCATCGGCGATGGCATTTATCTATAACCTTGTCACCACCATTGCGCAGATGGTGTATGCCGTGTACACGGCGGTCGCATACTCGTTAACGATGCTCATGCAAGCGATTTCCTACATCACGTCACTTGTCACGCAGTTCACGGCCACTCTGACGCAGCTCACGGCCGCGTACGTACCGATGCTGCTCGGGGGCGTTCTGACTGGCGTGGCTCCGTCGGTGGCCCTGACGTCGAGCGCCGGCTTCGTCCTGCCGGATGGTTCATCGCTGGCCGCAGGCCCGCCACCCGCGCCGCCCGGCGCAACGCTGGCGCCGCCACCGCCCTCGGCCCCGCCCGCCACCTTGGGCACGGAACTGGCTCCCGCGGCGGCGGCGGCCCCGGCCGCGCCGGCCGCCGCGTTCGCGCCACAGCCGGTGACCGGTGTGGGCATGGAAGGCTACGCGTACCTGGCGGGCGGCATGACTCCCATTGCCAGGAAAGCGTTCGGTGCCAGCGCTCGAACGAAGGCGCCGGAGCCCTATGACGCCGAGGCCGCGGCGGGCGCGGCGCCGGCCCAACATCAACCCCGATCGCAGCGCCGCCGGCGGGCCAAGCTCGAAAAGATCGGCCGCGGTTTTGAATACGCTGACCTGGAGCCCGATACCGACCACGACCCGAGTCGTTCGTGCAACGAGCAACGGGTTGCTGCCGCCTCTGATCGGGTCGCGCGAACCGGAGGTTTCGCCGGAACCGGGCACAGGCAGACCACCACCGCCGCGTCGGGCCTGACCACGCTGGGCGACAATGCGTTTAGCGGCGGCCCGCGCATGCCGATGATTCCGGGAACGTGGGGCGCCGACTCGGCGCCCTCCTCAGGCGCGATTAGCGATGCGCAATAGCCCCCTCAGCACCGCGTCTCACCCGGTGCAGCTAGGGGACTCGAACGTGAGTTTGGGCAATCCTGACGGTCGCCGCTACCGCGCAGCCTCGTCGCTGACCGGCGTCCGCTGTCTTGTACGGCGGGAGGCCTACGGCTAGGCGTTGACCGGTTTGGGGGCGGGTGTGCCGATCTTCATGACCTCCATCATGTTGCCGCCCATGATCTTTGCGACATCTTCTGGTGGGAAGCCGGCAAGCTCGTCAACGAATGAGATGGGGTCCTTCAGGCCTTCGGGGTGCGGCCAGTCGGAGCCGAAGACCACCCGGTCGGTGCCGACCATCTTCACGATCTCGGCGAATCGGTCTTCCCAGAACGGGCTGATGTATACGCATCGCTTGAACGCCTCGATCGGATCTTCCATGAAGGCGTTCGGCATCTTCTTGTAGACACCCTTGAGGCCTTTGAACAATGTTGGCACCCAGTCGGCACCGTTTTCGATCGACAGGATGCGCAACTCGGGGTTGCGTGACAACGCACCGTGGCAGACCAGCGCGCCCATCGCATCTTCGATGGGCCGCTTACCCATGGCCAGCATCCGAAACGCGGTGGGCTTGAACGGCAGGAATTCGTCGCCGGGCTCCCAAACGTTGAGGAACTCGGAGTAACCACTGTCGGAGGCGTGCATTGAGACCGGGATCCCGGCCTTGATACAGGCCTGCCAGAACGGATCGAACTCCTCGAAGCCGAACGAGCGGCTGCCACGATAGCCGGGAACTGGTGCCGGGCGGACCAGCACGGTGCGAGCACCGCGCTGCAGGCACCATTCCAGTTCTTCAAGTGCCCGATCGACGATGGGCAGGGTGATCACCGGGGTGGCGAAGATGCGGTCTTTGTAGTTGAACGACCACGTCTCATACATCCATTGGTTGAGCGCATGGATGACGTCGTGGGTCATCTCCGGGTCGTCTTTCATCCGCTCTTCGACCAGGCTGGCCAGCGTGGGAAACATCAGGGCGTAATCGAGGCCGAGCTCGTCCATGACCTCGAGTCGCGGCCCCGGCTCGCGAAACGCTGGAATCGCCTTCATCGGCTCGCCCATCACCTCGCGGTAGCTCTTGCCGCCGCTGCCGTTGCGGAAGTACTCCTCCTGGGCTCCGGGCCGGGCGACCACCTCGAATGTCGGGTTGGGAATGTAATCGCTGATCTGGCCGCGCACCACGATCTTGGTGCGGCCGCGAACCTGCACGTAATCGATTACGTGTCTGCGCTTGTCCGGGAGGAACTTGGTGAGGGCCTCCTGCGGCTCGTACATGTGGTTGTCGGCGTCAAACACCGGAAAGGGAAGCTCGCGAGAAGGCATGGCGATCTCCTTGGAAAAGTCTCGATTCTCACCTAGTGGTAATGACGTTACCACTAGGTGCAAGGGTGCCGCTAACCTGTTTCGTTGGTGTCATTACGGTCGATGATGGCGAAATTCACCGTCGCCGTTGCGGCAAGCTCGTCGGCGCTATCGCCGAAAATATCGACTTGCATGACTAGCGCTCGCCGGCCGGCCCTGAGCATCCGCGGCACCGCGCGGGCGGCGCCCTGTCGGATCGGGCGCAGGTAGCGGATGAACAGGTCGGCTGTGGTCATGGCCGCGCCGGGCGGCAAGTACTGCAGGCCGAGCTGGCCGCCCGCGACGTCTGCGAGCGTGGCGATCAGGCCGCCTTGGAGGGCTCCGGAGGTGTTGACCACCTGTGGGCTGACGGGCATCGTCATCGCGAACCCGTCATCGTGGGAAGGTTCTTGGCGCATCCCGATCTGCGCGAACAGCTCGGTCAGCGAGGATGCGGCCGACTCCTCGGCATCACGAACTCCCAGGGCCCGGCTGCAGAACTCGTAGAGTTCGCCGGCATCTATCGGAGTTGCATTCAATTCAGTTCCGAGCCAACGCAATCGAAGCGCACCGAGCACGGTTTGCATGACGATCGCGGCCGCGGCCCCGACGTCGAGGCCGGGATTGAACATGCCTTCGGTGATGCCCTGTCCGACGATGTCGCGAATCAACCGATGCAGCGGGGAAAGCACTCGGGCGTATTCGCGAGGCCGGGTTTCGGCGAGATGCTGATTGTAGAGGCTCAACGCACGATTGAGGCTGTCCTGGGTGCTGGACTCCGGTTGTGCGCTGATGCGATCAATGACGAGTTTTAGTGCGGCGGTGCTGTCGAGTCCGGCGGCCTCGGCGCGCCACAGTTGTGCGGTCTGGGACATGGTCCGGTCGAACAGTGCCAGCAGCAGCTCGTCCTTGCTGCTGAAGTGTTGATAGAACGCTCGCAGCGACGTCTTGGAGCGGGTGACGACTTCCTGAACCGTGAAGTCGGTGCGTCCGGTCTCGCCCAGGATTTCCACCGCCGTCTTGATGAAGCGGTCGGCGCGCGTCGCTTCAACTTGCTCGCTGGGGCCGGCCATGGGCGGATTCTCCTCTTTGGATGCGTTGTCCGGAACGCTTTGAGAATGAGGTTACCGCGATTTGCCGGCTATCCGAGCGACTAGCGACTCTCCGGTGGTGTGGGCATATTGCTCTTGTTGATCTTGGCGGCTATCGGTGGCGATGCGGTGGCTCCCCGCGGGCGCGATCAGGCAACGCTGTCCCACCCTTGGTCGGGGGCATCGCCGTTGCAGAAACGAGTGGCCAGCCACGTCCCAGGGGCCGGGCCGCCGAGGACCGTGAGGCAGCCGCCGAATTCATTGGTGACCTGGCCGTTGGGCTGGATGGTCCAATGCTGGCTGAACCAATCGACGCAGGGCTGTAGGTGCACTGTCCAACTCTGCCCCGGCATGTTTAGGCATTCCCCGGGGAAGGCGACGCTTTCGAGCTGCTGGGCGTCGGTGAGATTCCAGCGCTGGAAGTCCGTCCCGTTGCAGGGGTTGATCACCACCGGCGTGATCCAGCTCCCGCTCGGGGCATCCAGACACACATCGCCCAACCGGCTCTCCAACTGAACCGGGCCGTCGGCACCTGCCTGACCAGCGTTGAACGTCGCGGCGCCGAACACCATGCTGACCACGACAATCACCCGGCGCAGTCCGCCCATCAACCGCGACTGACCCATCTCGGTTCCACCTTTCAGCTTTGGTACACCGAAGTCGCCACCGGCTTGGTGCACACCGAGACCACTACCGCTGCAAACGATCGGTCGCAAGCAGCAAGTTTGGTGCACCGCCGGGCCGCTCCTTGTCGCCGACCCGCGGCGGATTTTGCTAGCCGGGCGGTCGGGCGGACCCCACCCTGGTCGATGGACTGGAGGCAGCACGCCGGACCCGCTGGCAATTCAGGTGACCCGAGTCCAGGGTTGGCAGTTCTGCGACTCGAAGGCCTTCACCGTCGAATTGATATTTGCATACATCGGGCCGACAGAAATATTCGTTTCGACGACGTGATCCTTGTTCGCATCGGGCGTGCTGTAGGTAAACCACACGCACATCGAGTCCTGTGTCGGCACATTGTTTATCCACACCGTCCAGTCCGATGCCGACCCGACAGTGTGGTAGAGGCCGGTCGCAATGTCGGGCCCGACGAGAAAGAATCCGTTGCCCGGAATCGGGTCCATCGGGTCCGCGAGGGCCGGTGGCGCGAGAGCGACGGTGGCCACCCAGGTGACGAGGCCGGCGCCCGCCCGGCGCAGACGCGGTAGGGGCATGTTTCCTCACCAGATAGTTGCCGATTCCATTGGCAGCGTATGCCCGGGCGCGCCGCGCCTCAATAGTTCTTGAAGAGCCTGAACCGGACGGTGCGGCGTCCGCAGTCGTGCGGTGCCGGCGTTCTGGGCGCCCATGGAGTCCTAGCCGAGAACTCCATCAGGGCATTACCCAGCGCGACAACGAGATCGGCTGCCGGCCGGCGGGGCCACCCATCAGAGCAGGGGTCAGAGGAACTGGCTGGCAACGCCCAAGAAAGCCCTCAACTCGAAACCGCCCGCGAGCGTGCCCAATGCGATGTTGGCGGCGATGGGGGCGCCGAACGCATAGACCAACCCGCCGGCAGGGTCCCCATTGATCGCTTGCTCGATCCCGCTCAGGAACAGGTTGAGGTCGTAGGACGGGACAGAGGTGACGAGCGCATTGGCGATGTCAGCGGTGGGAAGCAAGAACGCGTAGGTGTTGGCGGCGGTGTTCGAAATGTTGTTGACGATGGTGGTGTTTGCCGACTGTAGGAAGTGGATAAAGTCATTGGGGGAGAACGTCGCTGGCGACAGCCCGGCCAGTAACGTGCCCCCAGCGCCCGACGCCCCTAGTGGAGCGGACAGCAGCGTCGACGGCAGGTTGGAGTACGCCGATATCTCGGTGTTGATGTCACTGACGAAGGCGTTGACTCCTTGCTGGGTTCCGATGGCCAGATAGCCCGGCAGTGAAGTGGTTGCTTGCAGCGGCGGGAGGACCCCGAACGGGGTGGGCACATTCGGCGGCGAGGTCGACCATCCATAGGCGGGATCGCCGTAGCCCCAGTTGACCAGATACCGCAAATCAGGCTCGATCAGGTCCGCAATCGGCGTGCCGATGACCGGGATTGCCCGCACTGGATCCAAGAGCGGCAGATGGGGGCTGGGGATCATGTAGTAGTTGGTCGATGTGGGGCCCACCGTGTTCGTCAATGGGATTGCGGTGTCCAGCTGTTCGGGGGTAAGACTCGGGTACTGGCCGTGCAAGGACTGGATCCCCAGGAAGGCATTGAGGTCCGCCAGGAAATTGATGGGGTATCGAGGGAAGTCCGCGGCGCCATCGTATTCGAGTGTGAAAACGTTGGTGGGAAACGAGTTGTCTGGCGTTGAGCCGTAAAAGTCGAGACCCATACTTGGCAGGCTGAGGCCGGGGAAGCGCGCAAACAGCCCGCCGTTGGGGTTCATTGGGTTGCCGAACAATGAGAAGGTCAGATCGTCGAAATATGGGCTGCCCGCGGCCCCTGAATTGGTGGGATTGAGTGCTCGCATCACCAGCGAAGCGATCATGGCGCTCTGCGAGTCGCCAGTGACGTTTACGGTGTTTCCGCTGGTGAGCAGCCCTAGGTAAGGCGGATTCGTGCCGACCAGGGTGTTGGTGAGGATGGCTACGCCCTGGGGGACCGACACGTTGAGGGGCAAGGTCTTGATACCGGTATCGATGTAGAACTGGGCGGGTGTGAACAGCCCCTGAACCAAGGCCGGGTCGACCGGAAAATACGGCGCGACGAATTTGGAAACAACATTGCTGATGTAGGCGGGCGACGGGATCGGGTTTCCGCTGCCGCCGACGACCAGGGTGTAGATCGGGTCCCCGGCTGCGGCCATCGGCGCGGCGGCCGCCATCGCACCCGACGCGCTGGCCGCCGTGCCGCCCAGCAATGCGCGGATGGGTGAGCTCAGCGTCGTCGACGCCTGCGACAAGGTGGCCGCGCCGGCGGCCTCGGCCTGCGTGTAAACGCTTCCCGCCGCGGCGAGCGTGGCAGCGAACTGGTCGTGAAACACCGCGGCGTCTGTGATGACGGCTTGGCACTCCTGGCCGTATGCACTGAACAGCTTCGCGATGAGCTGTGATACCTCATCGCCGGCCGCGGCCATCATTGCGGTTGTCGGGCTTGCCGCGGCAGCGTTGGCCACGCCGATCGCCGACCGGATGTCGGCGATGTCCGCGGCCGCGGTCGTCAGAATGTCTGGCTGCGTGATCACGTAAGTCATCGGACCGTCCTTCGCAACGATGAAGGCCATCCGACAGTTGCCGGTACTCGGTTGTGCTGATCGGCAAAGCCGGCCACCGGGAAGGCGCTACTTGAGCGTAGAGGGATCTATCCGGCGTGTCCGGGGTTTGCGCGGCGAGCGTTCGGGGGCCCGGCTTTCCCAACGTGGAAGACCCGCTTGTCGATCAGCGATCCGCCGCTGCGGTCAGCCGCCGCGGGCGGCGATCATCGCCGATCGATTCACTTTGGTGGCTGCCGTGCGCGGGATCCGGTCGACGAATTCGACCGTCTTGGGCACCTTGTACGGTGCGAGTCGATTCTTGGCATACTCGATCACCTGCTGCTCGGTCAGCGGGGCCGCGACTTGTACCACCGCGTGTACCCGACGTCCCCAGCGTGCGTCGGCGATGCCTATCACCACGACGTCGGCGATGCCCGGATGCCCTGCCAGTGCCGACTCGACTTCTGCCGGAAAAACATTCGCTCCGCCAGTGATGATCATGTCGACGCGGCGGTCGACGATGTAGAGGTAG
This sequence comes from Mycobacterium marinum, assembly GCF_003391395.1. NCBI lineage: Bacteria > Bacillati > Actinomycetota > Actinomycetes > Mycobacteriales > Mycobacteriaceae > Mycobacterium > Mycobacterium marinum. The sequence goes on along the minus strand of NZ_CP024190.1, from coordinate 4,728,750 downwards.
CCATCCTCGTCCAGATATCCGATGTCGCCCGCACAGCGATAGCCTTCGCCGGTCGACGGCAGCGGCGGTGCTCCACCGAGATAGCGGTATCCCGCGCTCATCGGCGCGCGCAGATAGACGTCACCGTGCTCGCCGGGGTCCACCGGCTGCTGCTGGGAATCCAGGATCTGGATCTCGGTTTCCCGGAAGCCGCGACCGACGCTGCCCGGATGGGAAACCCATTCGTCGCCGCGCAGCGCGGTGAGCCCGAGGTTCTCGGTCATCCCGTAGGCGGTCACGATCTTCTCCGGGCCGAGTAGTTCGAACCAGGTGTGCAACAACGACGGTGGCATCACGGCGGCGCCTTGCAGGATGAAGACGATGCTGGACAAGTCCCGCTGCCGGATACCCGGGATGGCGGCAATGCGCGCCAGCATGGTGGGAGTCGCGGTGAAGTTGGTGACGCGAAAGCGTTCGATCACATCCACCACCAATCCCGCATCGAACTTTTCGAGCACCACCAGATGGTCGCCCCCCAGCAGCATCAGGAAGGTGGCGAAACCGTTGGTGTGATACATCGGTGCCGGCACCATGATCGTCTGCGGTTGGGCTACCGGGGTCCAGGCCGACAGGAACGGTTCGCCGTGTTGGGGGGTCCACAGCGACGGAGCGAGATTGAGAATCACCTTGGGTACTCCGGTGGATCCGCTGCTGCAGATGCCGTTGGCGGTGGGCGAAACAGCCGTGGGCAGTGGATCCCGGGATTCACCCGCCGCGTGGGCCTGCAGCCGCCAACGGTTGTGTTCGTCGACGATCACGGCGGGATCGATTACCGCGCGTACCCGGTCGCGCTCCCATTCGGGCAGATCCCAGTGCATGGGAATGGGAACCGCGCCGATTTTCCAGCACCCCAATGTGGCCAGCACCAGATGCTGCGAGTTCGGAATCGCCAAGGCCACTAGGGAGCCCGTCTGGGCGCCATGGGCGGCCAGAGTCCGTCCCCACTGGTTGGCAAGGCAGTCGAGTTCACCGAAGGTCATCGATTGCGTGCTGCCATCGGGTGCGACGATGGTTACTGCAGTTTCGTCGCGACGTTGTTGGGCAAGCTCCTCGAGCCTGGTTCCGAAGGGCACCCCGTCCGCCAGCGGGTTCGTCGTGGCGCCGGGCCCCATCGGTTGGGTGCTCATGCCGATACCGGTGCGCTGAAGAGAGTTTCCAGAGAGCCGTCCGCCGCGTCAGGTATCAGCCGGATGGCCAGCGCTTCGGCGCACAGAGGTAGCCGGATGAGTGGTTGGGTATGCCGATCCAGCACGCTGATGTCGGACTCGTCGCAGAATCCCAGGGCGCCGAGCAGTTGGTGTGAGATGCGCAGCACCTGGCGCGCGGTATCGGCGGCCTTGAGCCGTAGCAAGAGCGCATCGGCTGAACGAACCCGCGCCGCATACGATTCCGTGCGGCTGATGGTGTACTTGGCCAGTTCAGCGAGTCCGCGCACCGCGACGGCCGCATCCGCGACACAAAACCGCACTGCCTGGAAGTCCGCCAGCGCCTTGCCGAATTGGATCCTGGTCCGTACGTGGGCAGTGACGATGTCCAGTGACTGTTGCACCGCTCCCAGGATGCGCCACGATCCCAGGACGAGATGAAGATCGATGTCACTGGCCGCGACGGTTCCCTCTGGTGCACCCAGCGTGGCTGGCACCAGGAACGGGCCCAACTTGGCGGCCGTGCGCGCCGCCGGTTGTGGCCGATAACGGGCTCCATCGAGATCGGCGGCGATCCAGGAGCCGGGCAGATCGCCGTGGTCAATGCGCGGTAGATCTGGGTTCACCAAGGCCAGCCGGGCCCCGTCGACGGACAGCAACTCCTCGACGAGCGGGTAGGGGAGCGCTACGGTGCCGGCAGCCCGGCAGAGCACGGCGGCGGCCAGCAGGTCAGCGGGCCCGGATCGGACGTCCAGTTCAAATGCGCTCAGGTCGTCGAGGGCGGCACGGGCCGCGCGGCGGATGCCGTCGTCGGTCTCGGCTCTTAGCGCCGCTGGTGGCCCACCCACCCGCGCCAGGCGCTTGGCCGCGACGCGGGCAAAGTCGATAACATCTTGCGGCAGTTCGGTATTCACCGGTGTTCTCCCAAGACATCACGTGCAACGAGCATTCGTTGCACCTCAATGGTGCCGGATGCGACGGTGGCTGCCTGTGCGTAACGCCAATGGTCCTCGATCGCCCCGTGCAATGGGGCCGTGGCGCCGCTGTCCAACGCGGCCGGTCCGAGCACGTCCAACAGCAACTCGGCGACCTGTTGATCGCAGGTGGTGGTGACGATGCGGGCGGCGCTTGCCGCGGCACCCGCGGTGGGATCGTCGCGCAGCGCGACCGCGCGGTAGGCCAGCAGGCGCGCGACGCGCAGGTCCGCTAGTGCCCGCACCCAGCGGACCCGAATCGACTCGGGTAATCGAGCCCAGTCGTCGCCGAGCTCGGTGCGCATCCGATCCAGCAATGATTCGCATCGGGCGTAGCGGGCGATCCCGACACGTTCAAATGCCAGCGCTTCGCGCATCACTCGCCATCCGTCACCGGGCTCACCCAACACGTCGCTGGGCGACGCCGGCACCTCGTCCAGGAACATCTCGTTGAGGTGATGCGGTCCCAGCATCGAGGGGATCGGCCGGACCGTGAAACCCGGCCGGTCCATGGGAAGCAGAAACAGGGTGAGGCGCTTGGGTTTGGGCGCGTCCGGATGAGTGCAGGCCGCCAGCACACACCAGGACGCCATCTGCGCATATGACGTCCAGACCTTCTGGCCGGTGATACGCCACCCCGGGCCGTCAGGAGCTTCGGGTACCGCACGGGTGCGCAGCGACGCAAGATCGGTTCCCGCCTCAGGCTCGGAGAATCCTTGGCACCACACCACCTCGCCGGCCGCGATTGCGGACAGGTGCTGTGTCTTCTGCGCCGGGGTTCCGTAGCGCATGATCGCCGGGCCGACCCAGTTGATTCCCATGTACTGCGGACCGCGCGGTTCATGGCGGGCCCACATCTCCTCGCGCAACACGGTCTGCTGCCAGATCGAACCGCCACCACCACCGTGCTCCTTCGGCCACGCCAGTGCCAGCAGATCCTCGGCGGCCAACAGTTTGCAGAATGATTCCGTGGTCGCGAGATCTTGCGGATCGGTGGTGCACGCACCGAGGAAGTCGTCGGGGATGTGCTCGGATATCAGCCTACGCAGTCGGTCTCGCAGTTGGCGGGCGTCATCGCCGAGGTCGTAGTCCATCGGTCATCCCTTCGGCAGCCCGAGTAGTCGCTCGGCGATGATGTTGCGCTGGATCTCAGATGTTCCGCCGTAGATGGTGGCGGCCAGCGCGTCCTGGCGTTCGAGGAGCAGATCAGCGTCGCCAGCCCAGGACGGCCCCGCGGCCACGGCGGCAAGGTCCCAAACCCGCTGCAGCGTAACCGAACCAAGCAGTTTCAAGATGTCGGCCTCCGGGCTGGGGCGCCCGGCGAGCTCGTTGTCCAGAGCGCGGTATCCGGTGGCACGCAGTGCTTCCGCGTCGGCCAGTAGCGAGCCCAGCTCGCTGTAGACATCGTCGTCGTGGGTGTTACGTGCCACCTGCAGCCCGCGCTTGATTTCGACCCAGTTCATGATCCAGATCATCTGACGTTCATGGTGCAGTGAGGACAATGCGACATCCCAGCCACCGTGCAGAGGGCCCAGCAGGTTGTCGAACGGCACTTCGACATCGTCGAGGAACACCTCGCAGAAGATCTCATCGGACACCGATGCCATTCGAATGGGTTCGACACGGACCCCGGGTGACTGCAGGTCAAGAATCAGGCAGGAGATGCCGCGGTGTTTCGGCGCATCCGGGTCGGTACGCGCATACAGCGTGCACCAACGCGATTCGTGAGCTTGGGTGGTCCAGATCTTGTGGCCGTTGACCCGAAACAGCGCGCCGTCGAGTTCGGCGCGGGTGCGCAGACCGGCGAAGTCCGACCCGGCTTCCGGTTCGGACATGCCCAATGCCCACCATTGGTCGCCGCGCAGTAGCGGCACCATCAGGCGATCGATCTGGCTGGGTGTACCGAACTGACGAAGGCCCGGCGCAACGACGTTTGGCCCGGCGATGTTGGGCAGCTTGGGCGCCGATCGCAACGCGGCTTCGATCCGGATCTCCATGGCTTCGGCCAAGCCCAGCGAACGCCCGCCGTGGCGGCGGGGCCAGGTGGGTTGGATCCACCCCGCTTCGAAGGCGGCACGTTGATAGTCCCGCCGCAGGGCAATGTCCCAGCGGTACCGGGGGTATCGCTGGTAGTAGTCCCCTGGCAGGAAATCGGCGAGCCAGCTCGCGAATTCTTCGGCGACTGGCACCGCTGGAGCCGGCGTCATTGCGGGCCTCCGGCAAAGCGGCGTCCCACCTCGTGGTAGAGCGCCCGACTGTCGCCCAACTGTGCGGCCCCCTGCCACGCATGCCGGACGTAGAGGTGGATGTGGTGTTCCCAGGTTTGAGCGATGGCGCCGTACACCTGGACCGCGGTAGTCGCGCAGCGAACCGCTGCGTCGGCCGCCGCGGCCTTGGCCAGTGCGGCAGCGGTCCAGTCCGGCGCGGGATGCGAGGCTGCTGCGTAGGTAAGACTGCGGGCGCGCTCCACGCTGACGTAGTTGTCGGCCAGCGCGTGCTTGATCCCCTGGAACCCGCCGATCGGCGCCCCGAACTGATGTCGCGACTTGGCGTGCTCGACGGCATGCTGCAGGACGGCGTCTGCCACGCCTACCAGGTCGGCGGAAACGGCCAGTAGCGGTGCGGTGAGCACGGATTCGATCGATGCAACGGGCGCAATGAGCGCCGGGATGGCATCGACATCGAGGTCGGCAAGGGGCTGGGCCGGGTCGGATGACTGCATTGTCTTGGTCGTGACGCCATCGCCGCGGTGTAGCACGGCGGCCACCGGCCCGTCGGCGGTGGCGGCGAGTGTGACGATCAGCTCGGCGCGCGCCAGATTGGGGACCGCGACCGCATGCCCGCGCAGCCGTCCGTGCTGCAGCACCATGGGTGGGCGAGCCAACCGATGGCCGGGGGACTGCACGGCCAGAGTGGCGACGACACCCGCGGCGATCTCGCTGAGGACGTCCTTTGCGGCAGGGCCGCAACCGCGCAACACGCCCGCGGCCATACCTATGCTGCTCAACAACGGGATGGGGGCGATGGCGCGACCACATTCTTCAAGGACCAGCGCCCGTTCGACCGAGCCGAAATCATCCCGGCAATCCGATGCCGCGAGTTCGGTCCAGCCGAGGTCTACCAAGGTCTTCCACGGTGCACGCCAGCATTGCGGATCGGTCATCGCCTGCCGGGCGGCGTCCGGTGGGCACGCGGCGCGCAGGATGTCACGAGCGTTGTGGCGCAGCTCCAGCTGCTCCGACGTCAGACCCACATCCATAACACCCCTAACATAATAAAAATAGTAAACTAGGCGATCGGACGCAATCGAGCGAACGGTCCAGGACACGCACGGGTGGATGCATGATCGAGTGGTTCTTGTTCCTGCCGCAGCTGCGGTTGGCGGTGTCGGAGTTCGTGCAGCGGGCGATGTGCGCGGAAGATGCCGGGTTTGACGGGGTGGCGTTCATCGATCATCTCGAAGCTCCCGGGCAGCGCGATGAAAGCATCTGGGAAGCAATGAGTATCGCCACTTGGGTGGCGGCCAAGACGTCGCGATTGCGGGTCGGGCACCTGGTGCTCTGCGACGCGTTCCGACACCCGGCCGTGCTCGCCAAGCAAGCCGTCACCCTATCGGCCGCGTCGGGCGGCCGCTTCGAGCTGGGCCTGGGTGCCGGATCCTGGCCGGTTGAATTCACCAGATTCGAGGTTGGACAGCAGAATCCGGTGGACCGGGTGCGACAGCTCGAACGAGATATTCGGCTGATCATGCGGTACTGGGGGGACACCGATGAAGCTCAACGCCCCCGGCCTTGGTACCCGATTCCGCTGCTGTTGGGCGGTAGCGGGCCCCGAATGATGAGACTCGTTGCACAGTACGCTGATTGGTGGAATCTTCAGGCGAACCAGCTCGACCGATTGCCACGGTTGGCCTCGTCGGCTGGGTCAGCCCGAATATCGGTTCAACAGATGGTGGGCTTTGTCCGTAGCGGTGAAGATTCGGCCAGCGTGCGTGAAGTGAGCACCCGCAGATTCGCTCACCTGGGGACGGGGTTGGTCTGCGGCGGCGCCGGCGAAATGATCGAACACTTTGCCGGCCTGGCCGCGCAGGGAGTCCAACGGTTCTACGTTTGGTTCGCCGACTTCGCGGCTGCGGATACGTTGGCCGAGTTCGGCGAATCTGTCATCAAGGAGTTTGCGGATCCCCGTTGACCGTGACCCGGGGCCGGTGGGCTTTGTTGAGGGCACCGACAGGCAGCAGGGGGGAACCATCCACAGCGCGCGCCGAACTGGACGTCGAGGCCGGGGCGTTGATCGATACCGGTGAATCGGGGTTCAGTCGGCAATGAAGAATGCGGTGGCCATGCCGATCAGCGCGATCAACGCCAGCAGGAGCATTGACTGCGACATCACGGCCGCGAAGGGCTCCCGCAAAGACTCGACCAGTTGCACACCAGTCTTCTCGACTTCCCGGAGCGCGGATAGCTGCGCACTATCGGAAGGGGTCGGCATCTCGGCCGCGGTCCGCGATGCGATGAATGCGGCCATCGAGGCACTACCCAGCAGCTGGCCGAGGCTTCCCGCTGTGTTGTACACACCCGAGCCGGCGCCGGCCAGCTGGGGCGCCAGTTTGCGGGTAGCGGTAGCGGTCAGTGCTGGCCTGATGAACGCGAGCCCGAGGCCCAGCACGATCGTCGGCATTATCAAATGCGATATCGAGGTATCGGGGACCATCTCGAACGACAGCCACGCCAACGCTACTGCCACTGTGGCGAAGGCGCACCCGAGCACCGGCCGCTGATTTGATCTATCCACGATCTTGCCAACTATGGGCGTAACCAGAAACGCCGCGATTGGCATGGGTGAACACAGCAGTGCCGTTCCCATCGGGGATAGTCCGCAGACCATCTGTGCATAAAAGATTGTCGGCAGTCCCAACGCCATGATCAAGAGGCCGTAAACGACGATCCCGAGACTGGACCAGGCAAACTCCCTATTGCCGAAGATTCGTAGCGGAATCAATGGCTCACCAGAGCTGATTGCTTGCCAATAAACGAATAGCGCCATGAACACAACGCCCGAGAACAGCATGATCCAGATCCAGGGTGCCCAACTTGCGGATTGCCCCTGCTGGAGGGCGAAAACGACTAAGAACATGCCGATTCCGGACAACCCGAGGCCAAGCAGGTCGAACTGGCGAGCCTGGGTGGGCACCGCCGGGATGAACCACGCCGCGAGTATCAGCCCACAAATTCCGATGGGGACATTGATGAGAAAGATCCATTGCCAACTTAGCCCGCTGACCAGCGCACCGCCGGCGAACGGGCCAACGAGAAGGGCGAGGCCACCGATGGCACTCGAGATGCCCAACGCCATACCCCGACGCTGTGGCGGGAATATCTGAGTAATCGTCAGCAGTAGCTGTGGGGCCAGCAGTGAGGCACCGAGGCCCTGCACGACTCGCGCGCCGATGAGCATTGTCACGCCTTGCGACAAGCTGCACCACAACGAGCCTACGGTGAATATCGTGAGGCCGATCAAGTACATTTTCTTCGGGCCGAACCGATCACCGAGCCGGCCGGTCGTTAGTAGCGGCACCGTGCTCGCCAGCAAGTATGCGCTGGTTACCCAGATCACTTTGCTGTAGTCGGCATCGAGGCTAACCTTGATGCTCGGGTTGGCGACCATGACGACGGTGATGTCGAAGCCGATCATGAACCAACCGACCATCAATGCCCAGAGGGCATACCAGGGTTTCTGCGAGTCTGCCGGGCTTCCGAGGAGGGCCGATGTTGTTGATCTGGCGCGCCGCACGGCGTTGGATAACTGAACCATCGCAGTAATCGCCTCTCTTGGCCGCAGCTGTCTAGGGGTGATACGCAGGGTTCGGAACTTGTTGAGAGCAAGCGGATGTCGCCTGCGGTCTAGTGGCGTCGGTGTACGACAATCTGCCCACCGTCCTTCGGCGTAAATGCAATCCCGCGGTTGTGCCAGCGCTCATCAGGTGCCGCATTGGGTTCGATGGTGAAGTGTTGCAATACTGTGCGTAGCACCACGTCGATCTCCAGATTGGCTAAGGCAGCCCCGATGCAGCGGCGAGTCCCGCCACCGAATGGGATCCATCCGAGCGACGATGGCTTGCCCCCCATGTGGCGATGCGGATCGAAGCGTTCCGGGTCGGGAAAGACCTCGGGATCGGATTGAACTTGTTCGATATGAAGGTGAACCGAATACCCTTGGGGCAGAACCCATTGACCGAGCCGGTAATAGGGCGAGCAGACGCGTCGAACTACTCGATCGATCGCCGGCCTGGTCCGCTGGACTTCCAGGATCGCCGCCTGCCGGAGGGCGCGACCGCCCCGGTCGGCCTCCTCAACCAGGGCCGCCAGCACATCGGGGTGCCGGCCCAACCGCTCGAACGCCCAGGTGAGCGTAGCTGCCGTGGTTTCATGCCCTGCGGCCATCATTGTCAACAGTTCATCGACAATATCGTTGTGCGACATGGCCGAACCATCGTCGTAGCAGCTGCGCAGCATCAGCGCGAGCACGTCGGTTCGTTCGGCTAGATTGGGCCCGGTCCGAGCCGCTTCAATCAGTTTCTCGATGACGATCTCACACTGGTGGCGCATTTCCGCCAGCCTTGCCCACGGACTGTAGCGGCCGTAGTCTCGTCTAGGCCTGGGCAGCAATGCGATCCGCAAGCCGAGAGTGACCCATGGCGGAACGAGTCGCCGTAGTTCATCGAGTTCGGCGCATTCGGGCCCGAAGAGGGCGCGCAAGATGCCACCCAGTGTGATTTGAGCCATCGCAGGCATGGCGGGAAACGACTGGCCCTCAGGCCAATTGGCGACTTCACGAAGCGTCTCGTCTTCGATGATGGACTCGTACGACTTCATGAGGTTGCCATGGAACAGCGGCATCAATAGACGCCGGCGCTGCCGATGCTCCTCACCGTCCAGGGAGAAAATCGACCCCGGGCCGAACAGCCGGCCGAGATTGGGCTCGATGTTGCCCAGCTCCTCCGGGCTGGTGGCTAGGACTTGCTTAGCGAGTAGGGAGTCACCGACGACCACGATATGGCCATAGAGCGGCAAGTTGACCGAGAAGACTTTTCCGTAGCGACGCGCCAATCGCAACAGCAGCCAACGGCGTAGTGCAACGTAGGTGATGGCCTGCAGCGCCTTCGGCATTCGGAACTCCGGGGGCAGCCTGACGGCGGGGGGTACTGCGGCGGCGGCAACTAGTTCGGTCATGGCTGCGCTCCGAGCGACTGGGAGGGGGGAGCCGGTCAACTCACGGAAGAACTATGAACTGCTAACACTGTTTCTATGGTTGTTAATTGTTTCTATTAATTGTCGGTTTCGTCAATGATGCGACATGTAGGACAAAAAGTGAACCCATCGAAAACTTTTCTCGGCTTCGCGCGCGAGGCATTGTCAGCTGGGGCGCGTGCTCCCCGCTCCGACCGGCTCGGTCATGGCAAGCCGATCATGGTCGCGGGGCAAATCCAGCCTCGAGTGTCCGCGACACCGCGACGGATTCCGAGATGCACCCCGCGGCACGGGAATCAAAGAAGCCGATGTCGTCCTATCTGGGCAGATCTTGATGTGCTTCGCAACCACTCGATCGTGCCGTTGTGGCGCGGGTGGTCGGTACCGGCAGCGCGCAGTTTGGCAGAAATGTGGGTGGTTTCCCTGCCCCTGGGAGTTTCCTGTAGATCTCCTGGTAATGCCTGGCCATCCCGATGGTGTTTGGGCGGTGGCCTGGCAGGGTCAGACATTTTTGGGGTTGGTCGGCGCTGTTCGTCGTGGCGCATCAACCGCAGTTGCGATAGGAGCGGGCTTGGTCACCAGTCCTGAAGGCGTGATTGCCGGAGCGTGGACGAGTTGGTTCGGTACCGGTAGCCAACGCGGCTTCGCAGGGCGTCAGGATTTCAGGGACGGCGCATATCACGCGGGCGAGACAATGCCTGGGGCGAAAGCGCGTAGATGCGTTGTTCGGCGCGACCCGACAGGACGTAGGTCTGGGTGTCGGCCAGGTGCCGGCCGGCGATGCGTCGGGCTCGGTCCACGTCGCCTTCGGCGATCGTCTCGGTGAGCTTGATGTGCGTATTGAGTACCGCGCGGCGTTTGGCCAGTGACGGGTAGGTGCCGCGGGCCGCGCTCTCGTCCGCCCATTGCTGTTCGTGACTGGTCCACAGCGTCTCCAGGCTGCCGACCACCGCGATGATGGTGTGGTTGCCGCAGCCGCGCACGATGAGGTCGTGGAACTGCCGGCCGATCTCGGTGAACATCGCACCGTCGTCGAGGTGCTCAGACATGGCTTCGTTGACCCGTTTGAGTTCGGGCACCAGCGTGTCGGCCCGGTCGGGCCGCTGCGCTGCCAGTGCGGCACAGGCAGGTTCGAGTTCCTGCAATGCCGCGCCGAGGTCGCTGACGGCCACGGACTCGCTTTGCAGGAGCAGCCCAAGCATGTAAGCGGCGCTGGTCTTGGCCGGTGCGTGCACGACCGCACCGCCACGATTGCCCCGACGAACCGAAACCAATCCCTCGGTTTCCAAGATCCGCAGCGCTTCTCGCAGGGAAACCAGACTGACGTTGAACTGTTCGACCAGCACTTCCTGGCGTGGCAGCAGGTCGCCGTCGGCAAGCTCGCCGTCGATGATCTGCCGACGCAACTCGTCGGCTACTATTTCGGCAATTCTCGGTGCTGACAGTCTGCGTCGGGGGTCAGGGCCAATACCCAAGGCGGTCATCCGGTCCTCGCGCTAGGCAACAGGGGGAGCGCACGGCCGCTGGCTCCGCGAACTCGATTTGCTTCGCTATCTTAGCAGTGATGGCATAGATAGAACTATGCTCGGCAGCGTGAGTCATGGGTCTGAGGGCCGACCAACCCCGCTGGACAAGTTGCACGTACTCGAGATCAGTGACCGCATGGCCGGTAGCTATTGTGGCAAGCTGTTGGTTGATGCGGGCGCCCATGTGCGCAAAATTGAACCGCCACAAGGTGATCCGCTAAGGACCTACTCGGCGAGCTGTGCTCCGGTGCCAGAAGGTGCGCCAGCCGCACCGTTGTACTGCTATCTCAACGCCGGCAAGCAGAGCCTGACCCTGGCGCCGGATTCGCAGCGCTACCGCGCCGAGCTGGCCGCAGCGGACGTTCTGATCGTCACCGCCGGGCGCTCGCAGGCCGGGGGGCTGGGCATCGATCCGGTGCAATTGCTTGCTGACTCGCCGCAGGTCATCATCGTCACGATCTCCGACTTCGGCTGGGCCGGTCCGTTCGCTGAGCGTGCCGCTAGCGAGTTCACCCTGCAGGCGTGGGCGGGCTCGCCTGGCTTTCGCGGTGATCCGGCTGGACCGCCCATCTCGATCGGCGGAGACCTGGGCGAGTACATGGGCGGCGCGTTCGCCGCATTCGGTGCGCTGGCTATAAGTCGCCGTGTCGAACGTGGCGGTCCGGGGGAGCACCTTGACTTGTCGATGCTCGAGGCGATGGCGCTGATGCAGAGCAGCGAATGGCTGCATTCGCAGCTGCTGCAGGTTCCGTCGGTTCGACGCACCCTCGAGGTCCCATCCATCGTGCCCGTCAAAGACGGTTACGTCGGCATCACCATGGTCACCGGTCAGCAGTGGCTCGACTTCTGCGCGATGGTGGAATGCCCCGAACTGGAAGATATTCCGCAGTTGCGCTTCCAGATCGGCCGATGGGAATACCGGGACCTGATCCGAGAATCGATCGGTCCCTGGATGGCCGAACGAACCGTCGAGGAGATCGTCGAACTGGGACAGCTCTTCCGGCTACCCATCGCGGCGTTGGGCAACGGTGCCACCATCCGCAACATGGACCACATCACCGCGCGTGGGGTCTTCGTGGAAAATCCCGCGGGCTTTCACCAGCCTCGCCCGCCGTGGTTGATGTCGCGCTGCGCCCCGGCGCCGGTTGGACGCACCGCTGCGCCCGGTACGGACGTCGACGACGAGCCCCGCTGGTCCGCGGCCGAATCCAAGCCCAAGCCGGTAGACCAAGGCCTGCCGCTGGAGGGGGTTCGCGTCATCGATCTCACCGCTTTCTGGGCCGGCCCCGCCGCCACCCACCTGCTGGCGGCGTTCGGAGCCGACGTCGTCAAGATCGAGTCGATTCAGCGTCCGGATGGCATTCGCTATTCGGGGGGCATGCGCACCGACGTGGATGACTGGTGGGAATACGGCTGGGTGTTCCATGCAATGAACACCAACAAGCGTTCGGTAACACTGGATTTGGGCTCGGTTGAAGGTCGCGGTCTGTTCCTGAGGTTGATCGCCGATGCCGATCTGGTTATCGAGAACTTCTCGCCGCGGGTAATGGACCACTTTGGTCTCAGTGCCGACGTGCTGCTGCAGGCCAATCCCAAACTCGTTGTCGCCAGGATGCCGGCGTTCGGACTGGACGGCCCGTGGCGCGAACGGGTCGGGTTCGCTCCCACCATGGAACAGATCGGGGGCCTGACCTGGTTGACCGGATTGTCCGACGCGCCACCGGTAACGCCGCGGGGAGCCTGCGACCCGCTGGCCGGTGTCCATGCCGCGTTTGCAGTGCTTGCCGCGCTGAGCTTTGCCGAGCGAACCGGGTTGGGTCAACAGGTCGAACTGCCGATGGTCGAAGCGGTGCTGAACACCACCGCAGTTCAGCCCATCGAGTTCGAGGTGTTCGGGACTACCCTGGGCCGAAGGGGTAATCGTGGCCTAGGCGGGGCGTTGCAGAACATTTATCGCTGTGCCGGTGACGACGATCATTGGATCGCGGTCAGTGTGTGCGACGACCGGCAATGGCGGGCACTGGTTGACCTGATGGATGATCCGCCGTGGTGCGATGCGGGCTTATCTACCGCGGCAGGGCGGCGAGATCGTGCCGACGAAGTCGACGGCATGTTGCGGGAATGGTTTGCCATCCAGCCGCGGGACTCGACAGTGGAATTGTTGGCCGCAGCCGGTATTCCAGCCGCGCCCGTCGTGTCGCCTTCGTCGGTGACCGAAAACCCGCAACTGCGCGGCCGCGGGTTCTTCGAGGGGCTGCTCCACCCACGCACCGGCCCGATGCTCTATCCCACGCCGCCGTTCGCCCGGCTGGCCGGCCAGAGCGAATGGTTACGGCGCCCGCCGCCAACATTGGGCCAGCACACCAAGGAGATCCTGCGGGATCGGTGCGGGCTGAACGAGCACGAACTGGAGCGACTCAGGGCCGGTGAGGTAATCGGGACCCGTCCCAAGGGCGTCTGATGGCAAAGGAGTAGCCGATGCGAGTGATAGTTGACGAGACCTTGTGTGAGGCGAATGGATTCTGTGAATCGCTCGCCCCGGACATATTTGCGCTCGGAGATGCTGACGTGGTGCAGATCGCCGATGGCCGGTGCCTGCGGATCGGCAGATCGATGTGCACGCTGCCGTCGATCAATGCCCGAAAGCCGCACTGCGGCTTATCGACTGACGTCCGAACTACCGTGCGCCCGGAGCGGCCGCATCACAGTCATTGAAGGTGCTCCGAGCTGGGTGAAGTGCAGAGTTGGATGACTCTGCACCCTGGGGGCTTAGCGGCACTCGATACGCGAAACCTCGCATGGATTGATCTCATCGCCCTCGCGCCCCGGTAGGGCAGGTACAGACTTTGCCGCCCGTACCTTCAAACTCGGCCACATCAGACACATGTCGCTGCCGCTCAGCGGGAGTCGAAAAGCGCTGACGGTACCAACGTCTGCAACTGCGGTGCCTCTTGGGCGGTTGCCAAAGAAGGGGACGCCATCGGGGGCTGTAGGCCGGCAAGGTGGCGCTGAGCCGATTCCGAAACGGATTGCTGCACAGTGGTAGAGAACCGAGAGCCGGACGAGCGAAAGTGAATGACTCCGCCGCGCCGCGCCGTGCCGGGGCCTACCCTGTTCGGACAGCGGCCTTGCCCGGTCCGCTCCCGCGTTGACGTGTGGTGCCTAAAATAGTAAAAATAGGCATAGTCGTCGGACCACGAAGCATGAGCGCGGCTCGGTTGCCGCTTGGCCGCGTGGGAAACGGAGGCCTTGTGGCGCCTTCCACCTCGAACTCGGCCTCAAACTCGGCCGAAGAACTCTCCGAACAAGAATTCGGTCCCTCCGGCATCGCGCTGTCGCCGTACCGGTTCCCGACGGGGTGGTTCATCGTGGCGTTCTCATCCGAGCTGGGTGCCGGCGAAGTCAAGCGAGTGCACTATTTTGCTGAAGAGCTGGTGTTGTTCCGCACCGCGTCGGGCCGGGTGCATGCGCTGGACGCCTACTGTCAGCACCTCGGCGCGAACCTGGGCGTCGGCGGCACCGTCGAGGGTGAACACATCGTCTGCCCATGGCACGGGTGGCAGTGGCGCGGTGACGGCACCAACGCGCTGATTCCCTACAGCAAGATCGGCTGCAAGAACAACGTACGAATCCGCAGCTACCCGAGCATCCAGTGGTACGGCTTTATCCTGGTCTGGCACGAGCGCCACGGCCGGCCGCCCTACTGGCAGCCGCCAGTGCTGCCCGAGCTGGAAACAAATGAGTACTACCCGTTGCACCCACATACCCGAATGCTCAACCGGGTGAAGGTGCATCCGCAGATGATCATCGAGAACGCCGCGGACCCCTACCACGTTCAATACGTGCACAAGGCGGCCAGCCCCGCCAACACGGCCTCGTTCGAGGTCTCCGGCTATCACCTGCACGCGACAGTCAATGCGAACTTCGGCGGCGGACGGACCAAGACATGGCTGACCCCGAATGGCCCGGTTGATGCGAAGATCGTCTACGACAACTACTCACTGGGCCTCGGAATTGTGCGCTTTCCAAGCGAATTGGTGGCCACCGTTCAAGTCACCGGACAGACACCGGTCGACGAGGACTACACCGACTACTTCTACACCCAGGCTTCCATTCGCGAACCCGGCGACGCCGGCGACGTACCGATCGGTCGCGCCGCAAGGTTCCTGGCGCTGCAGCAGGAAGTCATCAAACAAGACTTCTTCACCTGGGAGAACATGAAATACCTGGAGAAGCCGAACCTGGCTCCCGAAGAGGCGCGCGACTATGCTGCCCTTCGTCGCTGGGCGCACCGCTTCTACCCGGGGGCGCAAACCTCGCCCGCCGATTTCGGATACACCGCCGACGGCCTGCCCGATCCGGCCGCGTCGAAAGCCTGATCGGCAGCTGAGCGGGCCCTTCGGTCCGTCTGATCTCGGAGTCGATCGCTTCACGGTCCCGGCGGTGCGCGACCGGCGTGCGGCACGGCCGAATCCGAACTTCGACGTCCGGATCGTCGACGACGACGGCACCGGACTGCCTACCGGCATGGTCGGTGAGATTGTCTGTCGGCCCGGCTACCCCAACGCGATGAGCGCGGGGTACCTACGTCAGCACAGCGGCTTCGGGTTGCACATTGCCCCGCACCCGGACGGGTTTCACACCGGCCCCCCGGACCGCGAGAAGAAATGCCTCAGCCAGTACATCGTGACGATAACCTGGTGGTGTTCTGGCGCCGGCTGGGCTGCTCGCCTTCTGCACGGCACGCATGCGCTAGGGGATTGAACCCAGGGCCTGGGATCGCGACAAAAATGGCTACATCCTCGGCCGATGAGTTGGTGTGCCGCGCAGTAGTATCGACAAGCGCCACCAAGGCATGCAGGTGACGGTGGGCCGGGACTATCGAACCGGCCCCATGGCGGGATCAACACCGAAATCCGGCTCCTTGCCCGGCGCGCCTACGGATTCGCCGGTGTCCAAGTCGCCCTCGAGCTTGTTCTGCTGACCCGACCCATCGCCGGGCGGCACGCGTGCGTCGTGTTCCCTGTTGTGGATATCGCGCAACGGGACTTCGCGCATGAATAGGGCCAAGACGAAACCAATGGCGGCGACCGGTGCCGCGCACAGGAATACCTGGGCTAGTGATCCGGCGTAGGCGTGCACGATCGGCGCTGCCACGGCAGGGGATTGTCGGTGCAGCGCTTCGGGGGAACTAGCCACTTCGGTGGCCGCGCCGGTGGCCGTCAGCGCCGAAGCCAGCCGCGAGTTGAGGAAGTTGACGAACAAGGAACCGAAGATGGCGGCTCCGAACGAGCCGCCGATGGTTCGGAACAGGCTAACGCCAGAGGTCGCAACGCCCAGGTCTTCGAACTCCGACGTGTTCTGCACGATGATTACCAGCACCTGCGAGGACATCCCGATGGCGGACCCCAGGATCAGCAGGTAGACCGACTGCACTGCCGCAGAAGTCGATTCGTCCATGCGCGACATCAAAAGAAACGCGAGTGTCATCAGCGCCGTGCCCAGGACTGGAAAGACCTTGTAGCGGCCGGTGCGCCCCACCATGCTGCCGCTACCGATGGACGTGATCAACATGCCGATCACCATCGGCACGATGCGCAGTCCCGAGGCGGTTGCCGAAATGCCGTTGACGTACTGCATGAATGTTGGCACGAAGATCAGTGCGCCCAGCATCGCGAACCCCACGACGAACGCCAGCACGCAGCACACGCTGAATACCGGCGCGGCGAACAGGCGAATTGGCAGAATGGGCTGCGCGGCGATGGTTTCCACCCAGACGAAAACGGCTAGAGTCACGCCGGCAGCCGTGAACAGACCAATGATGGGCGCCGATCCCCACGTGTAGACCGACCCGCCCAAACTGGTAGCCAGGGTCAAGGCGGCGAGGCTCAAGCCGATGAACATGATTCCGGCATAGTCGATTACGGGTCGGGTTGTCGCCGCCAGCGCCGGGATCGCCGCCGTCGCCACGCAGATCACCACCGCCGAAACCGGGAGGTTGATCCAGAATGCCCACCGCCAGCTCAGGCAGTCGGTGAAGTAGCCGCCGAGCAACGGGCCGCCGATCGTCGCGATACCGATTACCGCGCCGAGGATCCCCTGATACCGACCCCGATCTCGAAGTGGCACCACTTCACCGATCAGGGCGATGGCGGTGACGGTGATGGCGCCTCCGCCGACGCCCTGTAAGGCACGGGATGCGACCAGCATGGTCATCGACTGCGTCAGCCCACACGACGCCGACCCCGCCACAAAGAGCAGCACGGCGACTTGAAATACCCTCTTGCGTCCGAACATATCGCCGAGCTTGCCGACCAGCGCGGTGGCGATCGTCGAGGCCAGCAGGTAGCTGGTGACCACCCACGATTGGCGCCCCGCCTCTCCCAGGTCGGCAACGATGGTTGGCAACGCGATGGCGACGATGGTCTGATCCAGGGACGAGAGCAGTATTCCCAACACGAGCGCCAGGAAAATGAAGTTGCGGCGCCTCGGGGTGATCAGCGCCCTGCCGGCCGCGAGATCGGTGGTCGGCGTGGCCGCGGCGACGGTGGCTCTCGGGCGCATCATGGCAGCCTCTCGGTCGTCGTCAGGGTGTCACCAACGCACCGGCAGCGACAGCATGCCCTCGTTCATCATCCCGGTACGAACCTTCAAGTCGTTCACATCCGCCGCGAGCTCGAGTGTCGGCACCCGGGTGACCAGACCGCGAAGCAGCGACTGCATCTCGCAACGAGCCAGCCAGGCCCCCGGACACAGAAACCGGCCGTGGCCGAAACTGACATGCCGATTCTCCGACCGGTCGACCAGGAACTCGTCTGGGTCGTCGAAGAAACGGGGGTCGCGGTTGGCCGCAGTAGTACTGACCGCAATCGTGGTTCCCTTCGGGATCACCGCGTCGTCGAGTTCGATGTCCTCGACTGCATAACGGAGAGCACCGAGATTAGACGGCGGCAGGTAGCGCAACACCTCCTCGACCGTGGGCTCGATCAGCTTGGGATCGGCAACCACCCGGCCATAGCAACCCTTGTGCAGCAGTAGACCGATCATCCGGGAGATCATCACCCAGGTGGAGTCGATGCCGGCGGCGAAGAGGGCCTGTGCGAGGTAGACCAGTTCGAGGTGACTGAGCTGCCCGTCGTCGACGTCGGACACCGCGACTAGATCGCTGAAGAAGTCGCCCGTCGGCTCGGCCCGCCGTTTCTCGGCCAGCTCGCAGATGAACGCCGCGAACTCCTGCTGGCCCGCGGCCATTTCCTCGGCCGTGTGGAGCGAGAGGCTGAACAGCCGCTCCGCCCAGTATTGGGCTCGGTCGCCCTCGCCCGGTGGAAAGCCGAACATCTCGCCGATGATCTGCCGCGGCAGTGGGCGGGCGAGGGCATCGACGGCGTCGGCGGGCATCGGCCCGGCCAGCATTGCGTCGAGCAGCTCATCGACGATCGTGACGATCCTCGGCCGCAACTCCTCGATTCGCCCCCGGCGCAGTGCCTTGGCGAACAGCCGGCGGATCCGGGTGTGATTGGGCGGGTCAACCAGAGTCGAGACGAACTCCAGCTCGAGCATGTTGAGCTGGGTGGTCGACAGCCTGGCGGCGTCCGCGCGGTACATGTTCCGGCTGACTCGAGGGTCGTCCAGCACTCGCTTGGCATCGTCGTAGCGGGTGACGACAACCGCCGGGTCGCCGCTGGGAAACCGCACGTCGGCGACCGGGCACCGCCGCCGGAGTTTGCCGAGCTCCCGGGGCGCCGACAACGCGTCCGGCTGAGTGAATGGGTAGTCCGTTGCAATATTGGTTTCAGGATAGGCCAAAATGTCACCCCTTCAAATCTTGAGACGGATATGTCGGTCTTGGGACGAATATGTCGGTCCAGAACTGACTGCGGAATGGCGTTCAGAATATGAGTGTCGCTGATATGCGAATCTATTCCATGGAACAACCCGCTGGCAAGGGATTGCGATTATTTCCCAGAGGGGCCGGACAACCTGCGGCGGCGCGCCTCGAGACCTGGCGTAGTCCCTCGGCCGGTGTGACTTAGTTATCGACTACAACAACGTCTTTCGCGCAAAAGGTCTGGTCGTTCAGCCCCGGAGTCCCGCTTGTGAACACGTTGTTAATTGTCCGTTGTGCATTGTGCAAAGTGCACTGTTTGTGAAACGGGACTGTGCACTGTGCACTGTTTATGTTTCATTCACCGTGTCAAATAATTTGACTGCTATACGCTCGCGCGTTTGGCGATGGTCATGCCTGGAATGTGAATAGATGGTGACCGGCTAGGCGAATCCCCGGCGGCCGGATCTGATGATGGATGGTTGTGGACTCGGATTTACGCCCGGGCCGGGCGGGGTGAACCGGGGCTTTGCTGGGCTTGTCATGCCGCCTGGTGTAGTGCGGCCTGCCACGGTGTTGCTGAGTCTTTCCTCTGGTGGGGGAGCGGCATTCCGTCGGGTCGCTGCGGCCACTGCCTCGGCCAGTGATTTGGGTTACTGTTACGTCAGTTGGTGCTGTTGTTTCCCGCAAGTGCGGCTGGAGAGCAAGATGACCATGTCCTATCAGGAACAGCAACTGCTGCAGGCTGCGACGGGCCGTGCTGCCATCCTGGATCTGACCGCCCGGCACAACCGCGCCTACTCCGATGGCGACCGTGACGGCTGGATCGCTACTTTCCGTCATTCCGGGGCCAGCTACACCCGTGATGGCGAGTCATTCACCGACCTGCGGGCCGCCTTCGATGGTGGTGATGGTCAACGCCTGGTCAGTCTCGACCACGAGGTTCAGGTGGACGGGGTCAACGCGGTCCAGCGCTGTGTTGCTGTGCTTTTCGCGGCTTTGCATGGTGACACCAACCTGCGGGCAACCGGGATCTTCCGGGATAAATTGGTCTACGAGCGCGGCGGCTGGTACTTCACTTCCCGTGTGCTCGAGTGGGATTCGGTGCCCAGCCGTCATCCGCTGGTCATGTAGACGGCGTGGCTCCCGGTAGCCAGGTGGGGTACCGACTGGCCTTCGGCACCTACCAGGATGCATTGCAGATGGTCGGCACTGCGAGCCCGCCACGAACCGCGGCCACGGCGGTCAGCGGAGCGCGTATCCAGCTGTTCGCCGCCCTCGTTCACGACGGTAACCGCTCGTACTGGGATGAGGACTATGCGCGGGCGCACTGGGGAGGCCTGCTGGCTCCGCCGGCACTGCTGATGGGCTGGCTGACAACTCCGCCCTGGCAGCCCGCGGAGCGGGACTCGGCAGGGTCGTTGGCGCTGCGAGTGCCGTTGCCGGGGACCGCATTTATCAACGCGGCAAACGATGTCGAGTTTCTGCAGCCCATCGTCGAGGGGGACCGTCTCTGCGTAGTCGAGGAGCTGGTGTCGGTTTCTCCGGAGAAGCGAACGCGGCTTGGCGTCGGTCATTTCGTCGAAACCCTGGAGACTTACCGGCGCCAGGACGGCATGGTGGTCGCCAGGTCGCGGAATACCTTGTTTCGCTTCACCCCCGGGCCATCGTCATGACAAGTTCGGAGCTGCATTGGGACGAGATCAGCGTTCCGTTCGACCTGCCCGAGGTCGTTGATGCGATCAGCTACCAGCGTGTGGTGGAGAACGCCGGGGCGACATGGGACTACTTTCCCGGCCACTTCGATCCGGGCTATGCCCGGCATCAGGGCAGCCCGACGATTTTCGTCAACACCATGCACCTGGCCGGATTCGCCGACCGGATCGCGACGGACTGGGCGGGGCCGGCCAGCCGAGTAATACGTCGCCGGATGCGATTGACCGGGTCGATCTATGCCGGTGACACGATGGTGGGCCGCGCAAGGGTGGTGGCCAAACGGCGTGACACCAGCGTTGACCCGCCGCAGTACCTCCTAGAGATCCAGATCGAGGTCCAAAACCAGCACGGCGCGCTGTGCTGTCCCGTCGAGATCACCCTGCAGGTTCCTCAAAGCCCTTGAGTGGTGGCATTTTTCCGCTACACAGCACCGTCTGCAGCTCGACGTATTCGGCAAGCCCCTCGGGTCCGAACTCACGCCCGATGCCCGACTGCTTGAACCCGCCGAATGGTGCGCTGATGTCCAGCGTGTACATGTTGATGCCGTAGGTGCCGGTACGCACTGCCGCGGCGATCTCGAGTCCGTGCGCGGTATCGGCGGTCCACACCGAACCGGCCAGGCCGTAGTCGCTGTCGTTGGCGATCCGGATCGCGTCCTGTTCATCCCGGTAGGTCAGGACAGTCAGGACTGGTCCGAATATCTCCTCCCGGGCGATGCGCATGTCGTTGGTGGCGTCGGTGAACAGGGTGGGCCGCACGTACCAGCCTCGGTCCTGTGGGTTGTCCTGGCCGCCGAGCACGATGCGTGCGCCTTCCTGCTGACCGGAGCGAATGTAGTCACGAACCCGACGTTGTTGTCGCTGCGCGACCAGGGGCCCGACGTCGGTCTTCTCATCGGCGGGATCGCCGACCTGCAGCGCCGACATCATGTCGGCCAGGGCGTCGACGACTTCGTCGTGACGGCGTTCGCTCACCAGGATGCGGGTCTGAGCAACGCAGGCCTGCCCGTTGTTCATCAATCCTGCTGTTTTCAACCCGGCGACGGTCTTGCCGACGTCGGCGTCGTCGAGGATTATCGCCGCGGATTTTCCGCCCAGCTCCAAGCTCACCCGTTTGAGTCCTTCGCCGCACAGGGCGGCGATCCGACGGCCCGTGGCGCTGGACCCGGTGAACGCGATCTTGTCGACCCCGGGATGGCGAACCAGCGCCTCGCCGACCGACGGTCCGCCGGGAAGCACCGATACGACGCCCTCGGGTAGCTCGATCTGTTCGATCATCTCGGCTAACCACAAAGCGTCCAAGGGGGTTTCGGGAGCCGGCTTGATGATCACGGTGCAACCAGCGATCAGTGCGGGGATCAGCTTGGGCATGATGAGGAATTGCGGCACGTTCCACGGCACAATCGCCCCGACTACCCCGACCGGGGCCCGACGCAGGTGCGCCTGTCCGCGTATTCCCTGGCGCCGCTCCACCCAGGGGAAGTTGCGGCCCGCCGCCAGTGCCAGCTGCATCAGGCCCGCTGCTCCGGCCGCTTGGCCCAGCCTGCTGAAACTGTGCGGCGAGCCCATTTCCGCGGTGATCAGGTCAGCCATGTCATCGAGGTGGCTCGCGTAGATCGCGGCCAACTCTTCGACTTTGCGTATCCGCTCACCCGGATCCAGCCGTGGCCACGGACCGTAGTCGAAGGCGCGCCGCGCGGCGGCCACGGCCGCCTCGACTTCGTCGCGGCCAGCCGCCGGGGCCCGCCCGATCGGCTCCTCCGAGTGTGGGGAAATCACGGTGATCGGTTCCGCGATGGTGGGTTTGCACCAGCGTCCACCGATGAACAGCTCGTCAAACGAACGGTGCGTGGAATCGGCCGTCATCGGGGCACCACCTCGGGGCAGGCGACGGTAACTTCGCTATTGATGCTAACATAGCGAAAAAGCGGCTCCGGGCTGCCAGGGGAAGCCAGTCATGGCGGCCCGCGCGGTACTGGGGACGGCTGCGGCTCAGCCGGGTGTCTCGAGGGCCTGGGCCCAGGTGATGTGGCGATGTTGTAGCCCGGGCTCGTTTCGCCCAAACACCAATCGTTGCCGGGCACCGGATTCGAGGTTGGTCTGCAGCGTTTCGGCCAGCCGATAGTCCTCATCGCGCACGGTTGCGTGCGCGTAATCGAAGACGGCTTGAGCGCCGGTGGCGACGGATTCGTCGGAGAGTTCCAACGGAGTCGAGTTCTGGTGCACCGTAGTAGAGCTGCCAGGCCGGTCGCCCGGATAAATGCGGAACAGCTCGCCGTTGGCGATGGTGACCGACAGTACGACGTTGGGGAACAGGGCGTAGATCACCACCATGTGGTGGAACGGGTCCCACTGGTCCTCGGGGGCGTTCTCCAGCTCCAGGATTGTGTTGAGCGGGAAGATCAATCGGTGGTGCGGTCCGTACGAGTCGAAGACGGTGCAGTTGCTGCGCGCAATGGTGGCGAAGGTCCGCCGATGCACCGTGGCGAAGTGATAGTTCTCCGCGAAGGTATCGGCGGCAAGTTTCCAGTTGATGGGCGAATCGAGCACCTTCTCGCCCAATGGAGACCACCGGCCGATGCCCCACGACTGGAGCTCGCCGGCCAGGGGGCCCAGATGTGCCGGGACGTCCAGCCTCGCGGCGGGATGCGCGGGATGTAATGACACCCAGAGGAACCCGGCGAACTCGGTGGCCGGAAGTTCGGTCAGCCCGTCGGACCCCACCGCGATCCCGGGGAACCCTTCACGGCCCGGCAGCCCGACTAGGCGACCGCCATTGTCATACGTCCAACCGTGGTAGGGGCAGGTAAACCGCAGTGCGGTACCGCAACCCGTCGCCACCCGGGACTGTCGATGCAGGCAGACGTTGTCGAAGGCCCGGACCGCCCGATCGGCAGCCCGGGTCAACAGGATGGATCGGCCCATGACCGTCTTGGTGCAGTAGGTGTCGGGACCGGGTAGTTCGGATGAGTAGCCGACCAGCTGCGGGCTGTCGAGCACCATGGCTCGGTCGCGCTCGTGTCTGTCCAGTGACGTGTACTCGCGCGCGTCGACGGCGTGCTGATGCGGGGCGAGGTCGGTGGTCTTGTCTCGGGCGAGTTTCAACGCCCGTCGGGTGAGGTCGATGAGCTGATCGCGATCCATCGGATCCCCCGTTGCAGTCGAGCCAACCGAGCCAGCTGCAGCCGTAGCAGTAACTTTACTAATTTTATAGTGAAAGCGAATCCGTGCCAACGATGCCCGGCGGCGCCGGTGCTGGTGCGGTCGGGCGCGCTGGTGTGAATCGGCCCCGCGGGCTCGCGATGGCGAGGATGCGGCGATGTGATGCAGATGTGATGGTTGTGGCCAATGTGTCATGTGTTACTTGTGAAGTAATCTGGGGCATGTGTCGGTTTCGCGGCGTCAGGTGCTCAAATTCGCGGCGGCGACGCCCGGGCTGGTAGGCCTGGGGGCTGCTGCCGCGTCGTTGCGCGCTGCGCCGGTGTCGGCGGCGTCGCTGGGCACCCTGCTGGACTATGCCGCGGGCGTCATTCCGGCCAGTCAGATCAGGGCCGCCGGCGCGGTCGGGTCGATCCGGTATGTCTCCGACCGTCGGCCCGGCGGAGCCTGGATGCTCGGTAAGCCGATCCAAATCGGTGAGGCGCGCGATCTGGTCGGTAATGGGCTCAAGGTCGTCTCCTGTTATCAGTACGGGAAGGGGAGCACCTCGGACTGGCTGGGTGGTGCTGCCGCGGGCGTACAGCACGCCAGGCGCGGCGTGGAGCTGCACACGGCGGCCGGCGGCCCGCCAAGTGCCCCCATCTATGCCTCAGTCGACGACAACCCGTCTTACGAGCAGTACAAGAACCAGATAGTTCCGTATCTGCGGGCCTGGGAGTCGGTGATCGGCCATCAGCGCACCGGTGTGTACGCCAACTCGAAGACGATCGACTGGGCGGTGCGCGACGGCCTGGGCTCCTACTTCTGGCAGCACAACTGGGGCTCGCCGAAGGGATACACGCACCCGGCCGCCAATTTGCACCAGGTCGAGATCGACAAGCGCAAAGTTGGCGGAGTCGGCGTGGACATCAACGAGATCCTCAAGCCCCAGTTTGGGCAGTGGGCCTGACCTTCGGCCTGGCCACCCCTTGGGGCCATCACTCCAGCAAACACTTGTTCGCTCGCTGGGCAGCGCCGTCCGCGCCGATGCCCGCGCGCTGAAACGGCTGAGACGATGTCGCACGGTGGCCTTGGCGCTAACTTTTAACATAACGATTTGGTAACAATACTGCCTTGATCAGCGCAGTTATAGCTACTCAGGCGTAACCACCTGCATGCAGGACGTTTGTTCGGCATGCCTGTGCCGTCGGTTAAACGCGGTGTTACCCATGACACGGTTACCCGTGCGTAGAACTCGCCAGTAACTTATTGGCGTCAAAAGAGTGGACGGATCCTTATGACACTCTTATATGGCCGATGCAGTCCGTCGCGCCGCCCGATCCATGGGCCGGCCCGCCGACAACACACCGGTTACAGGATTTTTCGGCTGCGATTCGACGCGGAATCGAGCAACCCCCGCAGGGAGTCCGGGCGGCCGAACGAGCTGAGATGTACAGACGCACAAACAGGAGATGTTGAACGTGACGATCCACGAGCACGACCGGGTGTCAGCTGACCGCGACGAGACTGGCCCGCACAGCACCCATGCTCTGGTCGATCGTCTGACCACGGGTGAGCCATTCGCGGTGGCATTCGGGGGACAGGGCAGCGCCTGGCTCGAGACTCTCGAGGAACTGGTTTCGGCGGCCGGAATCGAATCAGAACTGGCCGCCCTGGTGGGCGAGGTCGAGCTGCTGCTCGAGCCGGTGTCCAAGGAACTGGTTGTGGTCCGCCCGATCGGTTTCGAGCCGCTGCAGTGGGTACGTGCGCTGGCTGCTGAGGATCCAGTCCCGTCCGACAAGCACCTGACATCGTCGGCGGTGTCGTTGCCGGGCGTGCTGCTCACCCAGGTCGCAGCCGTCCGCGCCTTGGCGCGCCAGGGTATGGACCTGATTGCGACCCCTCCGGTGGTGTCGGTGGGGCACTCGCAGGGCGTGCTGGCGGTGGAGGCACTCAACGCCGGTGGGGTGCGCGACGTGGAGCTGTTGGCCCTGGCTCAGCTGATCGGTGCGGCGGGAACGCTGGTGGCCCGGCGACGTGGGATATCGGTCCTCGGTGATCGCCCGCCGATGGTTTCGGTCACCAACGCCGACCCCGAGCGCATCCAGCAGCTGCTGGAGGACTTCGCCCAGGACGTGCGCACCGTGCTTCCGCCCGTGCTGTCCATCCGCAACGGTCGGCGTTCGGTCGTCATCACCGGCACCCCCGAGCAGTTGTCTCGCTTCGAGCTGTATTGCCGCCAGATATCGGAGAAAGAAGAAGCCGAGCGCAAGACCAAGGTCCGCGGCGGCGATGTCTTCGCGCCCGTGTTCGATCCGGTAAAGGTCGAGGTGGGCTTCCACACTCCGCGGCTGGCGGACGGAATTGACATTGTGGGCGGCTGGGCCGAAAAGGTTGGCCTCGACGTCGCCCTGGCCCGCCAGCTTGCCGAGGCGATCCTGGTTGACACGGTGGACTGGGTCAGCGACATCAACCGGGTCCACGAGGCCGGCGCACGCTGGATCCTGGACCTGGGGCCCGGTGACATCCTGACCCGGCTGACCGCGCCGGTGATCCGGGGCTTGGGCATCGGCATCGTGCCCGCGGCAACGCGCGGCGGCCAGCGCAACCTCTTCACCGTCGGAGCCACGCCCGAGGTTGCTAGGGCCTGGTCGAGTTATGCCCCGACCGCTGTTCGTCTCCCCGACGGCAGGGTGAAGCTCTCGACGAAGTTCACTCGGCTGACCGGTCGGTCGCCGATCCTGCTCGCGGGCATGACGCCCACCACCGTGGACGCCAAGATCGTCGCCGCGGCGGCCAACGCTGGGCACTGGGCCGAGCTGGCCGGCGGCGGGCAGGTCACCGAGGAGATCTTCGCCGACCGCATCAACGAGATGTCCGGTCTGCTCGAGCCGGGGCGCACCTATCAGTTCAATGCATTGTTCCTCGATCCCTACCTGTGGAAGCTCCAGCTCGGTGGCAAGCGGCTGGTGCAAAAGGCGCGCCAGTCCGGCGCGGCAATCGATGGTGTGGTGATCAGCGCGGGCATCCCGGACCTCGAAGAAGCCGTCGAGCTGATCGACGAACTCAACGACATCGGAATCAGCCACGTGGTGTTCAAGCCCGGCACCATCGAGCAGATCCGCTCGGTGATCCGCATTGCCACCGAGGTGCCCACCAAGCCGGTGATCATGCACGTCGAAGGTGGGCGCGCCGGTGGCCACCATTCCTGGGAAGACCTCGACGACCTGTTGCTGGCGACCTATTCGGAGTTGCGGTCGCGCGCCAACATCACCGTCTGCGTCGGCGGTGGCATCGGTACCCCGGAGCGCGCGGCCGAGTACCTGTCCGGGCGCTGGGCGCAGGCCTATGGCTTCCCGCTGATGCCGATCGACGGGATCCTGGTCGGCACCGCCGCCATGGCCGCACTGGAGGCCACCACCTCGCCGTCGGTCAAGAAGATGCTGGTCGAAACCCAGGGCACCGGCGAGTGGATCGGCGCCGGAAAAGCTCAGGGCGGCATGGCTTCCAGCCGTAGCCAGCTCGGTGCGGACATCCACGAGATCGACAACAGCGCGTCGCGTTGCGGGCAGCTGCTCGACGAGGTGGCCGGAGACGCGGATGCGGTCGCCGAGCGTCGCGACGAGATCATCGCCGCGATGGCCAAGACCGCCAAGCCTTACTTCGGCGACATCGCCGACATGACATATCTGCAGTGGCTGCAGCGCTACGTCGAACTGGCTATCGGCGAAGGCAATTCGACTGCCGACACCGCCGCGCCGGGCAGCCCGTGGCTGGCCGACACCTGGCGAGACCGGTTCCAGCAGATGCTGCAGCGCGCCGAAGCGCGTTTGCACCCACAGGATTTCGGTCCCATCGAGACCGCATTCGCCGATCCGGCGCTGCTGGAGAATCCGACGCAGACCATCGCCGCGCTGCTGGCCCGTTACCCGGACGCCGAGACCGTCCAGCTGCACCCGGCGGACGTGCCGTTCTTTGTGACGCTGTGCAAGACCCTTGGCAAGCCGGTCAACTTTGTGCCCGTCATCGACAAGGACGTTCGGCGCTGGTGGCGCAGTGACTCGCTGTGGCAGGCCCATGACGCCCGCTACGACGCTGACCAGGTGTGCATCATTCCCGGCCCCGCGGCGGTCGCCGGTATCACCCGGATGGACGAGCCGGTCGGTGAGCTGCTGGACCGCTTCGAGCGGGCCGCCATCGATGAGGTGCTCGGTAGCGACGGTGACGCGAAGGCGGTCACATCGCGCCGGTTGGGCCGTCCCGATGTGACCGGGCCGCTCGCCGTTGTGCTGGATGCCCCGGACGTGTTGTGGGCCGGGCGTACCGCGACGAATCCGGTCCACCGGATCGCCGACCCGAGCGAGTGGCAGGTCCACGACGGACCCGAAAGTCCCCGCGCCACGCACACGTCCACTGGCGCTCGGCTGCAAGTCCAGGGCAGCGACGTGGTATTGAGTGTGCCGGTTTCGGCCACCTGGATCGACATCCGGTTCACCCTGCCCGCCAACACCGTTGACGGCGGCATCCCGGTGGTCTCCACCGACGACGCCACCACCGCGATGCGCTCGGTGCTGGCGATCGCGGCCGGTGTGGACGGGCCGGAGTCATTGCCCCCGGTAACCGATGGAACGGCGACGGTGACCGTCGACTGGGACCCCGAGAAGGTGGCCGACCACACCGGGGTCACGGCCACTTTCGGTGAGCCGCTGGCACCTAGCCTCACAACCGTTCCGGACGCACTGGTCGGGCAGTGCTGGCCGG
This sequence comes from Mycobacterium marinum, assembly GCF_003391395.1. Classification (NCBI taxonomy): domain Bacteria; kingdom Bacillati; phylum Actinomycetota; class Actinomycetes; order Mycobacteriales; family Mycobacteriaceae; genus Mycobacterium; species Mycobacterium marinum. The sequence goes on along the minus strand of NZ_CP024190.1, from coordinate 4,700,377 downwards.
CGGTTTTCGCAGCGATCGGTTCCGCGGTGACCGACAGCGGTGTGCCGGTGGTGGAGGGGCTGCTCAGCCTGGTCCACCTCGACCATGCGGCTCGCGTGGTCGGCGATTTGCCCAAGATTCCTGCCCAATTGACCGTTACGGCAACGGCTTCCAATGCCACCGACACCGACATGGGTCGTGTGGTGCCGGTCTCGGTGACAGTTGCCGGGCCCGACGGTGCGACGATCGCCACTCTCGAAGAGCGGTTCGCGATCCTGGGCCGTACCGGAACCGCTGAACTCAGCGACCCGGTTCGGGCCGGTGGCACGGTATCGGAGAACGCCACCGACACCCCGCGGCGCCGTCGCCGCGACGTCACCCTCACGGCGCCCGTGGATATGCGTCCGTTTGCGGTGGTGTCCGGTGACCACAATCCCATCCACACCGATCGTTCCGCGGCGTTGCTGGCGGGCTTGGAATCGCCCATCGTGCACGGCATGTGGTTGTCGGCCGCAGCGCAGCACACCGTGACCGCCACCGACGGGAAAGCTCGCCCGCCGGCCCGCCTGGTCGGGTGGACCGCGCGTTTCCTGGGCATGGTGCGCCCCGGTGACGATGTGGACTTCCGTGTCGAGCGCGTTGGAATCGACCAGGGCGCAGAGGTTCTGGAAGTGTCAGCGCGCATCGGTTCGGATCTGGTGATGTCGGCGTCCGCACGACTGGCCGCGCCGAAGACCGTCTATGCATTCCCGGGTCAGGGTATTCAGCACAAAGGCATGGGCATGGAGGTCCGAGCACGCTCCAAGGCGGCCCGTAAGGTGTGGGACACCGCGGACAGGTTCACCCGCGACACGCTGGGTTTCTCGGTGCTGCACGTGGTTCGGGACAATCCGACCAGCCTCATCGCCAGCGGTGTGCACTACCACCACCCCGACGGGGTGTTGTACCTGACGCAGTTCACCCAGGTTGCGATGGCCACCGTGGCGGCCGCGCAGGTGGCCGAAATGCGTGAGCAGGGTGCCTTTGTTGAGGGCGCGATCGCCTGTGGACACTCGGTGGGTGAGTACACCGCACTGGCCTGCGTGACGGGTATCTACGAACTAGAAGCCCTGTTGGAGATGGTGTTCCACCGCGGCTCGAAGATGCACGACATCGTGCCTCGTGACGAGCTGGGGCGGTCCAACTACCGGCTGGCGGCCATCCGGCCGTCGCAGATCGACCTCGATGACAACGACGTTCCGGCCTTCGTCGCCGGGATCGCCGAGAGCACCGGTGAGTTCCTGGAGATCGTGAACTTCAACCTGCGCGGGTCGCAATACGCGATCGCGGGCACGGTGCGCGGGCTGGAGGCGCTGGAGGCTGAAGTGGAGCGGCGCCGTGAACTCAGCGGCGGACGACGCTCGTTCATCCTGGTGCCCGGCATCGACGTTCCGTTCCACTCGCGGGTGCTGCGGGTTGGTGTCGCGGAGTTCCGCCGTTCGCTGGACCGCGTGATGCCGCGCGACGCCGATCCGGACCTGATCATCGGGCGCTACATCCCCAACCTGGTGCCGCGGCTGTTCAACCTGGACCGTGACTTCATCCAGGAGATCCGGGATCTGGTGCCGGCCGAGCCGCTCGACGAGATCCTGGCCGACTACGACACCTGGATTCGGGAGCGCCCGCGAGAGCTGGCGCGCACCGTCTTCATCGAGCTGCTGGCATGGCAGTTCGCCAGTCCGGTGCGCTGGATTGAGACCCAGGATCTGCTCTTCATCGAGGAGGCCGCCGGCGGGCTCGGCGTGGAGCGGTTCGTCGAGATCGGCGTGAAGACCTCGCCGACCGTGGCGGGTCTGGCTACCAACACGCTAAAGCTGCCCGAATACGCCCACAGCACAGTGGAAGTGCTCAATGCCGAGCGCGATGCCGCGGTGCTGTTCGCCACCGACACCGACCCCGAACCGGAGCCGGAGCCCGAGGCAGAGGAGCCCGCGGCGGAGGCGGGCGACGCGGCCGCTGCCGCGGCACCGGCACCGGCCGCCGCTCCGGCCGCACCTTCGGGTGGCCCGCGGCCCGACGACATCGGGTTTGACGCCGCCGATGCCACTCTGGCGCTGATCGCGCTGTCGGCCAAGATGCGCCTGGACCAGATCGAGGAGCTGGACTCCATCGAGTCCATCACCGACGGCGCGTCGTCGCGGCGTAACCAGCTGCTGGTGGATCTGGGCTCCGAATTGAATCTGGGTGCCATCGACGGCGCGGCCGAGGCCGACCTGGCCGGGCTGCGCTCGCAGGTCACCAAGCTGGCACGGACCTACAAGCCTTACGGCCCAGTGCTTTCGGATGCGATCAACGATCAACTTCGCACGGTGCTGGGACCCTCGGGCAAGCGCCCGGGTGCCATCGCGGAGCGGGTCAAGAAGACCTGGGAGCTTGGCGATGGCTGGGCAAAACACGTCACCGTCGAGGTGGCGCTAGGCACCCGCGAGGGCAGCAGCGTTCGCGGCGGCGCCCTGGGCAACCTGCACGAGGGCGCGTTGGCCGATGCGGCTTCCGTCGACAAGGTGGTCGACGCCGCGGTTGCATCGGTTGCCGCCCGCCGTGGTGTCGCCGTGGCGCTGCCGTCGGCTGGCGGTGGCGGTGGCGCTACCGTCGACGCGGCGGCGCTCGCCGAATTCACCGATCAGATCACCGGTCGCGACGGGGTGCTCGCCTCGGCTGCTCGTCTGGTGTTGGGCCAGTTGGGTCTCGACGCCCCGGCCACCGCGCTGCCGGCCGCGACCGACGCAGACCTCATCGAACTGGTCACCGCTGAATTGGGCTCGGACTGGCCGCGTTTGGTGGCGCCGGTGTTCGACGGGAAGAAAGCAGTCGTGTTCGACGACCGCTGGGCCAGCGCCCGCGAAGACCTGGTCAAGCTGTGGCTAACCGACGAAGGTGACATCGACGCCGACTGGGCGCGGCTATCGCAACGCTTCGAGGGAGCCGGCCACGTCGTCGCGACCCAAGCCACCTGGTGGCAGGGCAAGTCGCTGGCGGCGGGGCGGCAGATCCACGCGTCGCTGTACGGCCGGATCGCCGCCGGTGCGGAGAACCCGGACCCGGGTCCGGACAGCAGCGAAGTGGCGGTGGTGACCGGCGCTTCGAAGGGGTCGATCGCGGCATCGGTGGTGGCACGACTGCTCGATGGCGGTGCCACCGTCATTGCCACCACGTCCAAACTCGACGACGAGCGGCTGGCGTTCTACCGCACGCTGTACCGAGACCATGCCCGCTACGGTGCGGCGCTGTGGGTGGTGGCGGCCAACATGGCCTCCTACTCCGACATCGACGCCCTGGTCGAATGGGTCGGCAGCGAGCAATCCGAAAGCCTTGGGCCGCAGTCGATTCACATCAAGGACGCGCAGACGCCGACGTTGCTGTTCCCGTTCGCGGCGCCGCGCGTGGTCGGCGACCTGTCGGAGGCCGGCTCGCGCTCCGAGATGGAGATGAAGGTGCTGCTGTGGGCAGTGCAGCGGCTGATCGGCGGGCTCTCGACGATCGGCGCCGAGCGCGACATCGCCTCGCGACTGCACGTGGTGTTGCCCGGCTCGCCCAACCGCGGCATGTTCGGTGGTGACGGCGCCTACGGCGAAGCCAAGTCGGCGCTGGACGCGGTGGTGAGTCGTTGGCACGCCGAGTCCTCGTGGGCGGCCCGGGTCAGCCTGGCGCACGCGCTGATCGGATGGACTCGCGGCACCGGCCTGATGGGTCACAACGACGCCATCGTCAGCGCTGTCGAAGAGGCTGGCGTCACCACCTACTCCACTGACGAGATGGCGGCGATGCTGCTCGGCCTGTGCGATGTGGAGTCCAAGGTCGCTGCGGCCAGCACCCCGATCAAAGCGGACCTCACGGGTGGGCTGGCGGAGGCCAACCTCGACATGGCCGAACTAGCCGCCAAGGCGCGTGAGGAGATGTCGACCGAGGCGACCGCAGATGACGAAGAGTCAACTGAGGGGGCAATTCCCGCGCTGCCGTCACCGCCGCGTGGATACACGCCGGCGCCGCCACCGCACTGGGACGACCTCGACGTGGACCCGTCCGACCTGGTGGTGATCGTCGGCGGTGCCGAGCTCGGTCCGTACGGCTCCTCGCGGACGCGTTTCGAGATGGAGGTCGAGAACGAGCTCTCCGCCGCCGGTGTGCTGGAGTTGGCCTGGACCACCGGGCTGGTCCGGTGGGAAGACGACCCGCAACCGGGCTGGTATGACACCGGAACCGGTGAGCTGGTCGACGAAGCCGAGTTGGTCGAGCGTTATCACGATGTGGTGGTGGAGCGCGTCGGCATTCGGGAGTTCGTCGACGACGGCACGATCGACTCCGACCACTCGTCGCCGTTGCTGGTGTCGGTGTTCCTGGATAAGGACTTCTCTTTCGTGGTGTCCTCGGAGGCCGACGCGCGTGCCTTCGCAGACTTCGATCCCGAGCACACCGTCATCCGGCCGGTGCCCGATTCGGGTGACTGGCAGGTCATCCGTAAGGCCGGCACCGAGATTCGAGTGCCGCGCAAGACGACACTGTCGCGGGTGGTTGGCGCCCAGCTCCCGACGGGCTTCGATCCGACGGTGTGGGGCATCAGTCAGGACATGGCCAGTTCGATTGACCGCGTGGCGGTTTGGAACATCGTGGCCACCGTCGACGCGTTCCTGAGCGCCGGGTTCAGCCCGACCGAGGTAATGCGTTATGTGCACCCGAGTTTGGTGGCAAACACCATGGGCACCGGTATGGGTGGCGGCACGTCGATGCAGACGATGTACCACGGAAACCTGTTGGGCCGGAACAAGCCGAACGACATATTCCAGGAAATTCTGCCGAATATCGTCGCTGCGCACGTGGTTCAGTCCTACATCGGTAGCTACGGCTCGATGATCCACCCGGTCGCCGCATGCGCGACGGCCGCGGTGTCGGTCGAGGAGGGCGTCGACAAGATCCGCTTGGGCAAGGCCGAGATGGTGGTGGCCGGCGGTATCGACGACCTCACCTTGGAAGGCATCATCGGCTTCGGTGACATGGCGGCCACCGCCGACACCGCCATGATGCGCGGCCGCGGAATCGCCGACTCGAAGTTCTCCCGGCCCAATGACCGGCGCCGGCTGGGCTTCGTGGAGGCCCAGGGCGGTGGCACGATTCTGCTGGCCCGTGGCGACCTGGCTCTGAAGATGGGCCTGCCCGTGCTCGCGGTGGTGGCCTTCGCGCAGTCCTTCGGAGACGGTGTGCACACCTCGATTCCGGCTCCGGGGCTGGGCGCATTGGGCGCCGGACGCGGCGGCCGGGACTCCGCGCTGGCGCGGGCGCTGGCCAAGTTGGGCGTGGGTGCCGATGACATCGCCATCATCTCCAAGCACGACACGTCGACGCTGGCCAACGATCCCAACGAGACGGAGTTGCACGAGCGGCTCGCCGACTCACTGGGCCGATCCGAGGGTGCGCCACTGTTCGTGGTGTCGCAAAAGAGCATGACCGGTCACGCCAAGGGTGGCGCGGCGGTCTTCCAGATGATGGGGTTGTGCCAGATTCTGCGTGACGGTGTCATTCCGCCCAACCGAAGTCTGGACTGCGTGGACGATGAACTGGCCGGGGCAGCGCACTTCGTGTGGGTGCGTGACGCGTTGCGGCTGGGCGGGAAGTTCCCGCTCAAAGCCGGCATGCTGACCAGCCTCGGGTTCGGCCACGTGTCCGGTCTGGTCGCGTTGGTGCACCCACAGGCGTTCATCGCCTCGCTGGCTCCTGAGCAGCGCGCGGACTACCAGCGGCGTGCCGATGCGCGGCTGCTGGCCGGTCAGCGGCGGCTGGCGTCGTCCATGGCCGGTGGAGAGCCGATGTATCAGCGGCCTCCGGACCGCCGTTTCGACCACGACACGGCCGAGAAGCCGCAAGAGGCAGCGATGCTGCTGAATCCGGCCGCTCGGCTCGGCGACGGCGAGGCCTACATCGGATGAGATTGGTCATCGATTAACGTGGCGATCCATGGGCATCGTCGGCGTCGGGATCGACCTCGTCTCCATTCCTGATTTCGCCGAGCAGGTCGATCAGCCGGGAACGGCGTTCGCTGCGACCTTCACCCCCGGTGAGCGCCGCGACGCCTCCGATAAGAGTTCGTCGGCGGCGCGGCACTTGGCGGCCCGTTGGGCCGCCAAGGAAGCGGTGATCAAGGCCTGGTCTGGATCACGGTTCGCGCAGCGGCCGGTGCTGCCCGAAGACATCCACCGCGACATCGAGGTGGTCACCGACATGTGGGGACGGCCGCGGGTGCGTCTCACCGGGGAGATCGCCAAGCACCTGGCCGATGTGACGATCCATGTGTCGTTGACCCACGAGGGGGATACGGCGGCCGCCGTGGCCATTCTCGAGACCAGTTGATCTCCGGCGAGCAGACGCGAAATCGCATCGGAATCTCCGATCCCGTGCGATTTCGCGTCTGCTCGCCAGGGTGCTAGCGCGCGAGGCTGCGCGCGTATCCGGTTCCCATCGCCAGCAGCACCAGGCCGACCACGATGAACGCCGCGACCCGGAAGATGCCGTCGAGCGTGGCGAGATCGAACAGGAACAGCTTGGCGGTGGCGGCCCCGGTGAGCGCCAGCCCGGCGCTGATCGGGGCGGTGCGGCGTTCCCGGTCTGCCACTCGCAGTGCGTAGACGAACTGCGCCGCCGCTACGGCGATCCAGCAGATGGTGGCCGCCATGTGGCCGGCCAGGAAGCCCGCCTCGGTGCCGGCGATCAGGACACCGGCGGTGACCGTAAACGCGGTGACGGCATAGATCACCAGCACCCCGCCGACGGCGGCCAGGATTCGGCGGATGTCGCGATTCTGGCCTCCGATGCCGGCACACGCCCTGCTCATCGCAACGACAAATGCGATGCTGAGCAGGCTGGCGGCCAAGGTGGACACCGCGATCGAGGTCGGCATCACCGTCGCTGTCAGCAGCGCATGCAGCGGCGCATAGCTGTAGTGCAGGCCGAGGCCGACGATGCCGAAACCCGCTGCGGCCCAGAGCGCTATGCGGTCGTGGCGACCGGCGACCGCGACGACGATGGCAAGGGCGAGCAGGATCGGCCCCTCGACGTGGCCGTCGAAGGCAACGGTAACGGCGACCAGCGCCGAGATTGCCGACCATGCCGCCAAGACCCGGGTGAAGATGGTGGGAAGTTCACTGCCTACCAGAACGATTGCCAACAGTGCCGCGGCCAGGGTGCCGGCCAGCAGCGCGGCAAACACGCGATCGACCGCGACGGCGGCGGCCAAGACGGGCAGGGTCCCGACCACCGTGAGCACGGCCAGGGCGGCGGCGTTCTTGCCGCCCGGCAACACGATCAGGCCGCTCACGATGGCAAGGATCGCCGCGACACCGCAGGCCGCGCCCAGCAGCCAGGTGTTGTCGTGCTTGCCGGCCGCCACCAGGGCGATCAACAGGGGCACGGTGGGTGCCGCGACGCGCGCGGCGTGCAGCCAGACCCAATCCTTGCCCAGTTGCACCGGTAGCGCTGCGGCCGACAGCGCCAGCATGAAGCTCACCAGCAAGAGATCGGCACCTCGGGTGAGCACGGGCGCCAGCCCGATCAACGGCACCAGCACCAGTAGCCCCAGGTGCTCGGAATCCCAGCGGCGGGCCAGCGCAAGTCCCGCCCCACCGACCAGCGCGGCCAGCACCAGCCCGGCGGGCGCCGGCACCCACTGGTAGATGGTGGTCGCCGCGATGACGTCCAGGTAGGCGGTTGCAATACCGGTGGCGGCCAACGCGATCGCACCGATGCGTCCACCGGGGCGGCCGCGCAGCCGGACGGCCACGCCGACGAGCGCGAGCGACAACGCCGTGCCACCGGCGACCCGGATCTCGGGTCGCAGCAGCCCGGCTTGCGCGGCGAGGACCAGCAACAGCGCCACGCCGGTCAACGTGACCGCCACTCCCGCGACCGCTAGCAGCTTGCCGATCCAGCCGGACTCGGTGCTCTCGGCGGGGCGCCGCGGCGGGGAGACTGGTGCCGCGGCCGGTGTCGGAGCCGGTGGGCCGTGGGGGGCCGGGCGCGCGGGGGGTGGGGGAGCGTACTGGCGTGGCGGCGCCGCGGCGGGTGCTGGCGCCACGGGTGCCCACTGCTGCCAGTAGGGGTACCAGTACGGAGCCACAGGCTGGGGTTGCGGTTGCGGCGGCGCGGCCGCAGCGGGGTGGGGCGCGCCGACCGAATCGGAGATCAGGCGGTCAAGCTGGCTGAGTTCGCCGGAAACGCGGGCCATCTGACGAGCCAATGAGTCGAATTCCGCGGAGAGTCGACTGATGACAGCGTGCTGCGATTCGGTCATGTCGATTACTCTGCCGTTCCTGGCCCCGGCATGGATGAGTAGGACTACGCAAACCGGGCGGCTACTTGTCCAGCCCGTGCTCAATCGCGTAGCGGGTCAGCTCCACCCGGTTGGCGACCTGCAGCTTGCGGAACGTCGCCTGGACGTGGTTTTCGACCGTCCGGTGGCTCAACGAGAGCTTTTCGGCAATCTGCTTGGCGGACAGTCCTTTTGCGACGTAGCGCAGTATCTCGGTCTCCCGGTCGGTCAGGCTGGGCCGATCCTGGCTCGAGTCCGCGGTTTGCGCGATACGCCGATACTCGCCCAAGACCAGCCCGGCCAGGCTCGGGGTGAAGACGGCTCGCCCCGCGGCGGTGGCGCGCACCGCATCGGCGAGTTCGGCCTTCGACGCGCTCTTGACCAGGTATCCGGTTGCCCCCGCCTTGACGGCTTCCAGGACGTCCTCGCGTTCGTCGGAGGCCGACAGCACCAGCACGCGGGTCGCGGGCGAGACCTTGAGCACCTCCGTGGTTGCCTGCACACCATCGCCGTCGGCCAGCCGCATGTCCATCACCACCACGTCGGGCTTGACGATTGCGGCCCGCCGTTGCGCCGTCGCCACCCCGTCGGCCGTGGCGACCACTGCGAAGCCGTCATCGGAGAGATCGCGGGCAACCGCGTCACGCCAGATCGGATGGTCGTCGACGACCATCACCGTCGGCGATTCGTGCTCACTCATGACGATCCTTCCCGGCGTGGCACCCGCAGCTCCCATTCGGTGCCCTCGCCCTGGTCCGTGCTCAGTTCTGCGGTGCCACCCAGGGCCGCCAGCCGTCCCACAATCGACTTCGAGATGCCCAGATGCCCCTGGCCGGCGGCCTCGTCAAGTCGCCCCGGGGCAATGCCCACGCCGTCGTCGCGGACGCTGACGGTGACCGAGTCGCCGAGATCTTCGAGCAGCACGAATGCGCGGGCGCTCGGCCCGGCATGCAGGCGCACGTTGTCGAGGGCGTTGCCCACCGCCGCATCCAGCTCGGTGGCGACCTCCCGCGTCAGTGTCACCGGAGATCCCGGCAAGCTCATCGATACCCGGTCGGACGCCCTGCGCCGCAACAGGGCACACAGGTCGACGCTGCGGGTGTTGCCGTCACGGTCGGTGTCGGTGGAGATTATCCATCGGCGCAGCGCGCGTTCCTGCTCGCTGGCGAGTTCGGCTAACTCGGATGTGGGGCCACCGATTTCGTGCCCGCGCCGAGAGACTAGCGCCAGCACCTGGATGACGCCGTCGTGGACCTGCCGGGAGAGCCGCTCCCGCTCCTGCAATGCGGCCGACAGCTGAGCCGCTCGTTGTAGATCGGCGTGGGCGCGCCGGGCGGTGCGGGCGGCCATGCCGACCGCCAGGCCGACCGCCAGTTCGATCACGATGGTCGCGCTGCGCCCAAGGTTGACGTTGACGTAGCCCTTGACGGCCTCGTTGGCGGCCGTCACCGCAATACCGGTCAACATGCCGCCGGCCGGGCCGAACTGCAGTGCCGCCGAGATGGTGGCGTTGCTGGCCCACAGCGTGGTCGGCCAGGTCTGGTTGTCCAGGGCCCACTGTGCCGAGGCCACCATCTTGGTAGACAGCATCAGCACGACGACGACGGCGATCTCGGTGATCACCCAGGCCGGCCGCCGGCCGAAGCCGCGCAGGTAGGCGACCGCGCAGGCTGCGCTCCAGCCGATCAGCACCGCGAACAGCGCCCAGCCCAGCAGCGGCCGCTGCAGGTTTGAGTTGATCGCGATGTGGAAGCCGAGTGCGTAGCCGCAGCTCAGCAGCCGGAACAGCTGCGCCGCCCGCCAGAGCGGCGCCGTCGGGTCGGGACCGCGTGTCGCCATTACGCGCTCAGCATAGCCAGCCCGTTGGTTAGCCTCAGTGTCATGACTGATCTTGTTGAGCGTGTGCGCGAGGTGCTGCCGTCGGTGCGGCAGGACCTTGAGAAGCTGGTCCGGATCGAATCCGTATGGGCCGATCCGGGGCGACGCGCCGAGGTCCATCGCAGTGCTCAAGCGGTAGCTGATTTGTTAGCACAGGCAGGTTTTGATGACGTCCAGATCGTCAGCGAAGGTGGTGCCCCGGCGGTCATCGCGCAGCATCCGGCGCCGCCGGGCGCGCCGACCGTGCTGCTGTACGCCCACCACGATGTCCAACCCGAGGGCGACCCCGATCAGTGGGCCTCGGCCCCGTTCGAGCCGACCGAACGCGACGGTCGTCTTTACGGGCGTGGCACCGCCGATGACAAGGCGGGAATCGCAACGCATTTGGCGGCCTTCCGGGCGCACGATGGCAAACCGCCGGTGGGTGTGACCGTCTTCGTGGAGGGCGAGGAGGAGTCCGGTTCGCCGTCGTTGGGCCGATTGCTGGCCGCTCACGGCGACGTGCTGGCGGCCGACGTGATCGTCATCGCGGATTCGGACAATTGGAGCACCGATGTACCGGCGCTGACGGTGTCGCTGCGTGGCATGGCTGACTGTGTTGTGGAAGTGGCCACCCTCGACCACGGGCTGCACTCCGGTTTGTGGGGCGGTGTGGTTCCCGACGCGCTCAGTGTGTTGGTGCGGCTGCTGGCCAGCCTGCACGATGACGACGGCAACGTGGCGGTGGCCGGATTGCACGAAAGCACGGCCGCCGCCGTTGACTATCCGCCCGAGCGGGTGCGTGCGGACTCGGGTCTGCTCGACGGTGTCACCGAGATCGGGTCAGGTTCGGTGCCCCAGCGGCTGTGGGCGAAGCCGGCGATCACCGTGATCGGTATCGACACCACTTCCATTGCGGCAGCATCGAATACGTTGATTCCGCGGGCTCGCGCCAAGATCAGCATTCGGATCGCACCTGGCGGGGACGCCGCGGCGCACCTCGATGCCGTGGAAGCTCACCTGCGTAAGCATGCGCCCTGGGGAGCCCAGGTAAGCGTCGAGCGCGGCGACATCGGTCAGCCTTACGCGATCGATGCCAGCGGTCCGGTCTATGACGCCGCACGCACGGCGTTCCGCCAGGCGTGGGGTGCCGACCCGATCGACATGGGTATGGGTGGATCGATCCCGTTCATCGCCGAGTTCGCCGAGGCGTTTCCTGACGCGAAGATCCTCGTCACCGGGGTGGAGGATCCCGGGACGCAGGCGCACAGCGTCAACGAGAGCCTGCATCTGGGGGTGCTGGAGCGAGCCGCGGTGGCCGAGGCGCTGCTGCTGGCCAACCTGGCTTGATCACACCCCTAGGTCGCGACGGAGTTTGGCGACGTGCCCGGTCGCTTTGTCGATGAAGTGCCGGTCGGTCGAGGTGTACGTTTGGATACATGACCGGCTTTCTCGGAAAGCGGTCGAACGGACAGGGCCGCAGCGCGCAGAACCGAGCATCCGTAAAGGAATTCGAGGATGCGCAGCGCCGCTTGCTGGAGCGCTTCGGGCTGCGGGCAGAATCCCGATTCGTCGATGTCCCGGCGATTGGTGGGCGTGCGCACCTACTGGTCGTTGGCGAAGGTCCGCCGCTGATGATGGTGATCGGCGGCATGGTTCCCGCCGCGTTCTGGGCGCCCCTGATGCCGCATCTGACCGGCTACACGCTCTACGCCGTCGATCTTCCCGGCTTCGGACTCACCGATGGCGTCGACTACAGCGCAAAACCCCTGCGTTCGTTGGCCGTCGAGTTCTTGGCGCAGGTCCTCGGTGGCGTCGGCCTGCAAGGCGTGCCATTCATCACGCAATCGCAGGGATCGCTGTGGAGCGCATGGCTTTCCCTCGACCACCCGGGAACCGTTGATGCGCAAGTCATGGTGGCCTGTCCGGCGCACATCCTCGGAACGACGGCGCCTCTGCCGATGCGAGTGATGTCGATCTCCGCTATCGGCAGGATGCTGATGACGCTTCAGACTCCCTCACACCGGCAGGTCGACCGGGTGTTCGCGATGGTGCACGAGGACGTGTCGGGCCTTGGCGAGGTCCGCGATGTGTTGCTGGCATGCGAGCAGCTGCCGACATACGTCGGCAGCTTTGTCGGATTACTCGGTGCGGTGATGCGGTTCGGCCGAATCCGCCCGGAGATCTCCCTGACCGGTGAGCAGTTGGCGGACATTCGGCATCCGGTCCAGATGATCTGGGGAGAGGACGATCCGTTCGGTTCGGTGGCGGTGGCACGGCGCGCGATGGAGTTCATCCCGAACGGCGAACTGAACATCGTCGGTGGCGGTCATGCACCCTGGTTCGACCAGGCTGAGCAAGTCGGCGACATCGCGATGCGATTCCTGCGCGAGCACCGTCGCGACGGCGAGTGTTGACCAATCGGACGCCGTGATCTGCTCGACGACCTCCTTGATCGTGGCTACGCCGCGCTTGCGGCCGCCACTAGAGCGACCACTAGACCGATAGGTCGCGACGGAGTTTGGCGACGTGCCCGGTCGCCTTCACGTTGTACTGGGCGACGGCGATCTTGCCGCTTTCGTCGACGACGAACGTGGAACGGATCACGCCGGTGACGGTCTTGCCGTACATCATCTTCTCGCCGTAGGCGCCGTAGGCCGCCAACACCTTGCGGTCGGGGTCCGATAGCAGCGGGAACGTCAGCCCCTCGGCATCGCGGAATTTGGCCAGCTTCTCCGGCTTGTCGGGGGAGATCCCGACCACGTCGAGGCCGGCCTCGTTCAACTCGCTCAGGTTGTCGCGGAAATCGCAGGCCTGTTTGGTGCATCCGGGCGTCGAAGCGGCCGGGTAGAAGTACACCACCACTCGGCGCCCCTTGTAGTCGGACAGTGACACCTTGTTGCCGTTGGCGTCGGGCAGGCTGAATGCAGGCGCTTTGTCGCCTGGCGCCAGGCGTGTGGTCTCGCTCAACGTAGGTCCCTTTCTGTTCACCGGAGCGTTAGGACTCGCACCGGCTGATCTAGGGTAGTGCGGGCAGGTGTATAGGCCGGATAGCGGGAGACTTGGAGGACAGACACGTGGCGGACCGCGATCCCGACACCATCAAGCAGGACATCGACGTCGCCCGCGACCAGCTGGCGACCACCGTCGACTCGCTGGTTGAGCGTGCCAACCCCCGCCGCCTGGCCGACGACGTGAAGGCCAAGGTGATCGAGTTCGTCACCAAACCGGCCGTGACCGTGACGTTGGTCGGGGTCGGGTCTGTCGTCGTGGTCGTGGTGATCCGCAAGATCAGGAACCGCTGAGACGGCTTCGGATGTGCGTCCAGGGCGTGGAAATCGCCGGATTTCCACCCTGAGCGCACACTCGACGCCCTGGGGGCACGCTCGACGCGATTGGGCACCACCGCAGTACCCTCAGGTCATTCCGGCCGCGGTGCCGCTTTCGACGTGTATCGGCAGGTCATCGACCCAGGGCTGGGCCTCGGCCATGTCAGCCACATCGACGTAACCGCGCTCGAACTCGCCAGTGGCGGCGTCGACGAGCCGGTACTGCTGGCGCTGGATATGGATGGGCTGCGAGTCGAGAATCACCACCCGAACCTCACCCGGCTCGAATCCATACCGCTGCTGTAGGGCCTCGATGAGGCACTCGCTATGTAGATGCCCGTCGCCGAAGTTCCATCCGAGCACCATGGCGCAAAGTTGCTCGCCCTCGCACACGTTGTAGTCGTCCTCGTCGTACCCGGCCAGTGCGCGATGCACCAGCGTGTAGAGCGCGCGACCATGGGTGTTCATCCCCCGAAACGCGAAGGCCAGGTGAATCGGCACCAGGGCTTGCTCTTTGCTGTTGTAGAGCCGCTCGAGTTGCAGGTGATACATCGGGCCGAGTGCGCGAGCACCGACTCGGATCTTTTCGTCGGCCCCTGGACAGCGCGCGTCGCCCAGGCCTGGCGGGTCTCGGCTGGGCGCTGCCAAAGTTGCGGCGGCACCCTAATTTTGGCTCGCGATGCTGGTCGCTTCGGCTTTGGCCGCGCTCGCCCAGGACAACGGGTTGAGCGCGCGGAACGGGTCGCCTGCGCGAATGCTCAGCAACTCGGCCAGGATTGTTTCCAGAGCGTGCTGAGTGCTTTTCTTCACCGACTCGACCCACTCCTGGGCCGCTCTCCCATCCGGCTGCGTCGTGTCGATCGGCTCGCTAAAACGCAGGTACATCCGTTGGGGGCGGGGGATCAGGGTTGGTCCCATCCCGCGCATCAACGGCATCGCCATGTCGGAGCGGCCGGTCAGCTTCACGCTGACGGCCTGGCTGAGCCGGCCGAGCGCGCTGTCGCGGGTGACCATGCTCTTGTAGACATCGTCACCGCCGACCAGTCCGACCGGAACGATCGGATAGTCGTTTTCGGCCGCGATGCGGGCGAATCCGTTGCGCCCATTCCAATTCAAGTGGTATTCCTCGCCCTTGAATTTCGCGATCTCGCGGCCTCCGCCGGGGAATACCAGAATGGTTTCGTTGTGCCGCATCAGTTCTCGTGCGCTTTCGGGGGCGCCGACGACGCCGCCGTAGGCGGTCATCAGGTCGTAACCAAAGCCGCGGCGCCGCCCGAACCGGCGATCGGCCAGTGGACGCACTCGGCTGCCGATTGCCCGACGAACGAAGTGCGGAACCAGCAGCACCTCACCGCCGACAAACTGAGTGTGGTTGCCCACCAACAAGAATCGTCCGTCGCCGGGCAGTGTTTCCAGGCCGGTTACATGGGGCCGAAACAGGTCGATAAGCGGCGCAATCCCGTCTTGGGTCCGGTCTAGCGCACCGCGCAGGAACTCCACTCGGCGCGGCGGGCTCATTATTGCCTCGGTATCGATGCGTCCGCTCATGGCTTCCTCCGCTCGGATTCGTGCTCGGACCACCACGCTATCAAACGAACTAGTTCGTATGGCTATGATCATGCTGTGCGAACCACGGCGGAACTTCGCGAGACGATCCTGACCGCCGCGCGGTCCGAGTTCGCGCAATACGGCCTGGCCGGTGCCCGGATCGACCGCATCGCGCGGACCGCCGAGGCGAGCAAGGAGCGGCTCTACGCGCACTTCCAGGACAAGGAGGCGCTATTTCGCAGCGTTGTCGCCGCCGACATGGAGGAGTTCTTTGCCGCGGTGACGCTGCGTCCCGACGCGGTCCCCGAGTTCGTCGGCGACATCTACGACCTGGCCTGCCGCAGGCCCGAGCACCTGCGCATGATTACCTGGGCCAATCTAGAGGGTTTGGTCCTGGACCCGCCGCAGGTCGAGGGCGTGGAATCGGTCCAGGCGCGCGACGTCGGCGTGATCGAAGCGGCCCAAGCTGCCGGCCACGTCGACCCGCACTGGCATCCGATGGACTTGCTCGTCCTGTTGTTTGGGGTGGGTCTGGCCTGGGCGCAGTCGCCTCATCCCGATGCCGTCGCTACTGATCGCGCGGTTATCGAGGGGCGACGGGCAGCGGCCGTAGAGGCCGCTCGCCGCATCGTGGCTCCCACAAGGGGCATTTCGTGAAGTGCGCCGTCAGGGTTTCGAACCCCGGACCCGCTGATTAAGAGTAAGCTATTCCCATGCGCCGTCACCATTGCCAACACCTGATATGGGCAGTTCAGAGCCATTTTACAGCTAGCTAGTTCTAGCAGGTTCTCGCAATAGCGTGTGTACAGTTGTGTGTACAGTCGATGTGTACAGTTGAGGGCCTATCGCGATACGAAAGAAGGAGTTCGGTGACAACTGACCAGGTCTACAAGAATCGGCACGCAACCAGCTGGCACCGTGACATCGCGCAAGCCAACACCATCCTGCGCACCCAGGTCGGCTCAGGACTGCACGGCGTCACTGTGGAAGGCACCGACGATCGCGACGAGATGGGTGTTTGCATCGAACCCCCCGACTGCGTCATCGGCCTACGCCAATTCGAGCAGTATCAGTACCGCACGCAGCCCGAAGGCGTCCGATCCGGCGCTGGCGACCTCGACCTCGTCATCTACAGCCTGCGTAAGTGGGCCAAACTTGCGGCCGGCGGAAACCCCACAGTGCTACTCCTGCTGTTCGCCCCCGCCAATGAGGTCGTCCACATCGAAGGCCCCGGCGAAGAGATGCGCCGTCACCCTGAGCTGTTCCTGTCCCGTGAGTGCGGGCGCCGCTTTATCGGCTACCTGGACGCACAACGCGACCAGATGCTCGGACTGCGCTCCAAGCACACCAACCGACCCGAACTCATCGATATCTACGGCTTCGACACAAAATTCGCCTACCACGCCGCACGTCTCGGGCTGCAAGGCGTCGAACTGCTCACCACCGGCCGGATCACCCTGCCAATCCCCGAACCATCGCGCAGCTGGCTCCATGACCTACGCATCGGCAAGATTGACAAGCAGGATGTTCTCGACGCGATCGATGAATCTCGCAACGAACTCGTCGCGCGCACAGTCAGTTCCAACCTTCCAGACCAGTGCGATTACGACCGGCTCAACCGTTGGCTAATCGGCGTCTATCAAGACTGGTGGACGGGATGAAGTGATGAGTGATATTGACGGCAACGTGGTCGAGTTCACCGAAGAACCCGAGTGGCGTGGCAAGGTGCTCGGCGACGCAGAAGCACCCCGCGGCTGGGTACGCGTCCAGTGGAGTAGGCCAGTCTGCTTCATCGGCATTCACAGGCCCGGCGATCTGTCGGTAGTGACACCCTAATGACCGGTGCGGCATGAGTCCGACGAAGCGCCGCGCGCCCGGCGAAGGCGGCCTATTCAAACGCGCTGACGGCATGTGGACCGGCAGCGTGGACTACTCCACCGGTGACGGCCAGCGCCGGCAGAAACGCGTCTACTCAAAGAACCGCAACGAAGCCAAACGCAAGCTCGACGAACTCAAAGCCGAGCTCGCCAAAGGCATCATCCCCGTCAGCTCCACCACCACCGCCGCCGTGTGGCTGCGCTACTGGGTCGACGAAATCAAGAAGCCCAAAGTCCGGCCGAACACCTACGACTGGTACGAAGAAGCCATCCGGCTCCACATCCTGCCGAACATCAACTCGAAGCTGAAACTCAAGCAGCTCACCCCGAGCGACATCCGCCGAATGCTCGACCAGATCGAGACGAGCGGCAATAGGCAGCGCGCCCACAAGACGCTAAAGGTCGCTCTCAAAGCCGCGGTGACCGAAGGCATCATCGTCCGCAATGTCGCCGACGCGGTAGACACCCCAGGGCACGTGAAACGCTCACGTGGATCTCTCGGCGCGCCGGCCGCCAAGCTCGTCATCCGCACCGCCATCGAGCTCCAAGAGTCACGTGACGAAACCGCGCCGCTACTCGCGACCAGATGGGCGACAGCATTCCTGACCGGTGCCCGCCCAGCCGAGCTACTCGGCCTGGAATGGGACCGCGTCGACTTCGACAACGCCGTGTTCGACCTGTCCTGGCAACTGCAGCAACTAGACAAAACCCACGGCTGCGGAGACCCCGACACCAACCGCCAGTACCCCTGCGGCAAGAAACGCCCCAGTTTCTGCCCGGCCGCCCACTGGGACTTCAACGACGACTTCATCTACCGCGAATGCATCGGCTCATTCGTCTGGACCAAACCCAAAACCTCGGCCGGCACCCGCATCGTCCCGATCGTGCCGCCACTGCTGGCGATGCTCGAGCAGCACCGGGCCGACACCGCTGCCGACGAGAACCCGCACGGGCTGGTCTGGCACCGCCGAGACGGCCGCCCACTGTCCAAACGCGACGACGCCCAAGCCTGGCGCGCCGTCCTCACCGCGGCCGGCCTTCCACGGCTCGAGGTCTACACCACCCGCCACACCGCATCGACGCTTCTGCAGGAACTCGGTATCCCGGAGGAAGTCCGAATGCAGATCACCGGCCACTCATCCGCGGCTGCGCACGCCGCCTACATCCACGTCGACCAAACCCAAACCCGGGCCGCGCTCGGCAAACTTGAACGCGTCCTACTCAGCTGAGCAGGCATCCGGGGGAGTGGAGTTTTCCTCGGGACTTCGGAATTGTCGTGTCGGCCACTGGGTGACGATGTGCCACGGAGCCGGGTTGTTCGGCCGCACGGCTGGTCGCTGGTCCGATAACTCGGGCTGCCACGCTGTGCGGCGCATCTGCTCGGCCGCATCAGGTGACCGATCCGGCTGGCTCAGCGGCTCTGGACGGTATGCCCCGAACACGCCGACGTCCAGGTCGCCGCGCAGCAGCGCTTGATGTTCCCGTTCGGCCCGGGCCGCCAAGCGCGCATCGTGCTGGCGACACCGCTCGCGGGCTTCGCGGCGCCGCTTGGTCCGGCGTACGGCCAGTAGCACCAGCCCGGCCGGCCCGCCGACGAGCGCGGCCAGCAACGCCCACCCCTTCATGGCCGCCCAATATCCGTCCATGGCGAAGGCCAAGCCGATCCCCAGATATATGACGGCGGCGACGGTGATCCCGGGATGCGCCGCTATGAGATCGGACATGCGGCGCGACGCGGACGAGAGCGTTCGGGGCGTCGCGGCGGCGCGCACCCGCAGTGCGGGCGGGGCCCGGTGAACTGTCCAAGCCAGCCCATTCCAGTACCGGGCCCCGGGCGCGCCCGACGGGTCCGGATACCACCCCGGTGGAATCGGCCACGTCATGGCTTCGAACGCTACGCCGGGTTAATGTGTCGCGGTGCCGATAGCGACGATCAACGGGCAGAAGATCCACTACACAGATGCCGGCGCCGGTCCACCGGTGATTGCGACTCACGCGACACTCATGGATCTGATCTCGCTTGAGCCGGTGACAACAAAGCTGGTCGACGCCGGCTACCGCGTGATTGCTTTCGACCTGCGCGGGCACGGAGAGACCGTCTACGACCGGCAGCCCTACACGTACGTGGATGTTGCCGGCGATGTGATCGGCCTGGCGGACTATCTCGGCGTCGACCGGTTCATTTTCGTAGCGGAGGGCCAAGGCGCGGTAGTTGCCTTGCGTACAGCGCTGCTTGCGCCGCAGCGGGTACGCGCCCTGGCGCTCATTGGACCGACCGCGGAAGCGGCATTGGACGGAGAGAATGCGGCCCTAACCGCAGCCATGGAAATCTGGTGCACACAAGGTCCGCTGCCAGACATTTACCGGCCAACCGCGGCCATGGCCACACCAACACCTGATGCGGCAGACGCGTTGATGGAACGGTGGCGGTGCAGCGCTTGGCGTGAATACCGGGCCGCCGCCGACGCGCTGGCCACACGACCGACGTTTATCGCTGAACTATCCACCGTCGCCTGTCCGGCCCTGGTTGTTCACTCGACGCAGGACGTTTTCGTTCCCATGTTCCTTGGCAAAGAGGTTGCCGATAGCCTGGGCGGCCCGACCGCCTTCGTTCCCGTCGATACCGGACACCACGCGATAACCTGCGCCTTCCACCCCCAGATCGGCGCCGAAATCCTGGCGTGGCTACCCAGCGTCGAGGATCACCCCGAGTAGAAGACCGCCCGGCATCGGGCTGGCATGCCAGAACCGCATGTCAATCCGCAACTCGGTACCGCCGTCACGTACCACCCATAGGCGCGTGGCGGGGTCGACTGGAATCACCTGCGCTTCCCACTCCCGGCGGAACTCAGTAACCGGCATAAGCGCGCTCACCATCGGCTTCACAGCGTCAACGTCGACCGCAAGGCCGTAACGCAGCCATCCAACACACCACTGTGACACTTCGTCCCAGTTGCGCAAGATACGCCGCGAGGTGGTGGACAGGTATAGCCACTGGTGCATGCTCGGAGCCAACAGAACCCCCTGGAACAGCCTCTGCCACTGCTGATTCCATGCCTTGAACCGCCAGGATGGATGTAGCGCTGCGGCAGGATGTGGTTGTAGCGCATCGAGGTATCGCTGACTGATGTCCGTATCAGTGAGCGCTGGGTCGGGGAGTATCCGGCCGCACGCCGCGAAAAGAAATCGTTGCTCCCAGGCGGACAGCTGTAACGCCTGCACCAGACCGTTGAGCACCCGAATCGATGGGGAGCAGCCCTGCTCAATGTCGTGCACGTAACGCAGGCTGCAGCCGGCCTTTTCGGCTAGCTCTCGGCAGGTAAGTCCGGCGCGTTCCCGGGCTGCGTGCACGAAACCTCCACGGTTGAGCATAGTGCAAAAAAATTGCACATCCGAGGATCTTGACGCAGCTACGACACGCGGTGAAGAGTTAGAAACCTGCAGGTAAACGTAGGAAAACGCATTCACTGTCCAGCCGCACTCGCTCGAGGGAGAACTGAACTGTGTCTGAGGCTATCCCACCCACTGCCGATGTGAACCAACTGCGACAGGAGCTGGTGCGGAGGCTCCGTGCCTACCCACCAAGCCTGTGGTCAGCCCAACTGCTTGCCGTCGTCGCGATCCTCATCGACCTCCAATTCGGCGATAGCCTCCGAAGTGGCGGTATCGACGTCGCGAGCCGTCCGCAACGACTCCGCGTCGTGCGGTGACTGGTCGCCGCGAATCTTGTCGCTGATCCGCTCAATGAGAAGTTCAACGGTTGATTCGACACCTTCCAGGCCATGGATCGCTCCTAGGTAGTCCCCTCCACGGATGGACTCGTGAGCATGGCTCACCAGGCGGCCTACCCGTTCGAAGAGTTGGTCAAGCCCGGTTTGATTTTCCTCAGCGCCGCGACGCGTCACATCGTGTCGGGTGACCGGAGTTGGGTCACCGCCAGCGAGCACCCGTGCCGCGCTGCCCGGCATCCACTCAAGGCCGACATCGATCTTGCGTAGCGTTTCCTTGACGTTGCGCGTGGGCTTCCAGCGCTTGCCTTCGATGTCGGACTGGAGAGTGTCGGATGGCCCGCCACGATCCCAGACCTGCTGCTGGGTCCATTGCTGCGTTGCGCGCCGCTTGAGGACAGCTGCGCTCAAGCGCTCCCAGTCCCGTTCCATGGGGCCAACGATGCCCTAAAACTTTGGCAAACAAAAGCCCGGTTTGGCAAACATAGCCAAGTGGCGCCCACCAGGCCGTAAAACTACCGCCATGTGATTTCGCAGGCAGTCGAAAGTTTGCCCTCAAAATCGTTGCTTGATAGCAATGTTTGCCCTAAAGTTTGGGCATGGCCCCAACTAAAGCCGCGACACGGGCAAAGTACGCGCAGCAGCGGCCCAAGGTTTCGGTTCCGGTAGTCCCCACCTCCGTCCTACGCAAAGCGAAGGGACTGACCCTTCAAGACGTCTGCAATCACCTTCGTGATGAGCACGGCATGGCTGTCGATCGAGGCACAATCTCGGCGATCGAGAACGGGCACCGCGGCGGCAGCGCAAGAATGCTGGCCGCTTACGCGGATGCGCTAGGCATCTCGACTACCTCGATCGACACCCAATACGAACCACGTCGGCGCGGCGATCAGGCGTCGGCATGAGTTCGGCCCGAGAAGCCATGAGCGCCGGCCAGTACCGGACGTGCGCTAACTGCGGCGACCAGGTCGATGTCGGCCTGTCCGCGCGGGACTGGTGCGCCGGCTGCGAGGACACCGCGTACGAGCTGGCCTACCCCGAAATCAACGCAGCGCCCGGCGCGCTTGAAGTCTTCGCCTACAAGCACACCCAGATTCGCACAGTCATCATCAACGGAAAGCGCTGGGCGGTCGCCGCCGACATCTGCTCGTTCTTGGAAATCAAGGATGCGTCAGCTTCGCTGCGGCGCATCGACGACGACGACAAACTGATTATCCGCAGGTCAGATACTCCGGCTTCAAATAGGGGTATCTGGGACTCGTTTGCTGCGCAGGTCCAATCGATCGGCCTCGTCTCCGAAGACGGCGCAACCGATCTCGTGCTCGACTCCCGTAAGCCTGATGCCCGTCGGTTCCGGCGGTTCCTGACCCACACCGTGTGGCCATCAATCCGTGACACCGGTTCATACACCACGGCGCCCGCGCTACCGCAGAGTCGCGAGGAACGCCTCGCCCTGGCGGTTATCGATGCCCAACAGATGCTCGCCGAGAAGGACGAGCAGCTCGCGGCGATAGCCGGAGAGAAGAAGTGCCTTGAAGCCGCCATCGAGCGGGATGCCCCGCTGGTAGCCAAGGCCGAGGCCCATACCGGTTCGGATTCCGCGATTCACCGCCAGGCGTTCGCCCGCGAGGTGCAGCACTGGGGACAGAAGCAGGGCGTCGACATCAAGCACAGCGAGGTAATGCGGTTCCTCAGCCATACCGGTCTGTTCATCCGCGGTGATCGCACCGACACTGGACACGCCACCGCCGACGCGCAGCGCCGCGGACTGGCATTTACCGACAAGGGCACCGCCAAGAACGGGCACGCCTGGGCCACAGGAAAATTGACCGCGGCCGGACAGGACTACGCCTGGAAACGAATCACCAGGTACATCGGCGAGAACGGGCACCTCCGGCTACCCCGCGAACTTCGATGCGGTGATCCAGCATGAGCGACAGCCTCAAACCGCCATGCCCAATCTGGGCCGACGACGGCACCAGCGGTATCGCGGTGTGGGTCAACGGCGGACTCGTTGAGATCACACTGGCCGGCTTCGCGCGCCTCACGCCGGATGAGGCCGCGGATCTGCCAGCCGCATTTACGCAGGCAGTCGACGACGCTCGATCATGGGCGGCGCGCTGGGACAGTGCTTCACGCACCTACACCGGTGGTGAGTCGCGATGAAATTCTCTGGCGACTACCTGTACCGAGTTCGTGTAGTCCGTTATCCCGATGGGGCTTTCCAGCCTATCGGCCCGATTGACCGTGAACATCCTGAGGATTCCATCTGGGAGCCAGTTCCTGGCTGGCATCCTCCGGGTTGGCGTCCGGTCGGGAACTACACCCAGATCATGGGCACCGACGAGTTCGTCTGGCCGGTAACCAACAAGGTCTACGGGTCACGCTCGACCGCACAGAAACGCGCCGACCTACTCGAATCCTACGGCGCAACAGCAATTGTCGAACGATCGTCACGGATCTCCTGGCCCGATTCTGAGCTGGCGGCCGCGTCATGACCAAGCTGCTGTACACGCGCAAGCAAGCTGCCACCGCGCTTGCGATGAGTGAGCGTCAACTCGACGTGCTGGTTGCCCGTGGTGACCTCGCAGCGCTTCGCGACGGCCGGCTCATCAAGTTCACGGCCGACGAGTTGCAGCGCTACATCAAGCAGTTGCCGGCCCACGAACCAGGAGCTGAGTTATGACCGCCCTGATTCGCCTAGCCGCGTACCTGCCCTACCTTCTCGGTGCTATCGCGGCCACCACTCTCGGAATGTCGTGCGCGCTCGCCTGTGTCGGCCGGTGGCTGCCGGCGGCCGGCCTCGCGGTCGACACGCTCGCGCTGGGCTGGGCCTCCTATCGGGTCGACTGGTGGTTGTCGCGCGACGACGACCAGCATCACCCGGCGTCGACGGCGCTGGCTGTGATCCGCGAGCAGGGGTGGACACGCCGACGCGGGTGCGGCTGTGACGAGGAGTTCCGGTGATGCTCTTGCGGATTGGTGTTGGTGTCGCTGGCCGTGTGATCGGCGCCGCGGTGGGCTACGGCTTTGGCTGGCTGTGTTCCACCAGGGCGGTTTCGAAGATCGATTGCACCGAGGCTTGGGAGCGCCGTGGCGACGCGTTCCGTTGCGATGGCCGCGGTGAGCCGTTCATTCCTAGGCCGCGGATCATCGCCGCGGACGCGCATGAATCGAGGCTGCAATGAGCGTCCGGTATGGGGATTGCGTCAATGATCGGGCGGCTTGCTGCCTGGATCTCTTTAGAGCGTTATCCGACAGAGAATTTGAGCGTGCCTTAGAACTTCTGAAAGTGATCTCTCCCGATCTCTGTGATCAGCTCCTTCAGTTCTCTTCAGATCTCAATGTGATCGTTGGGGTGGACTTGTTCGGCACCTTGGCAACATATCTGACTTCCCCTGCTGACGGTGAGTCCTGCACAGAACGCGGCCCCGCGGCAGGGGAATGCCCCGAGCCGGTGATGCCTGCTGCCGACGCGGGGCACCCGAACATCACTTACACCGAACTGCACTGCGCAGCTTTCGCGGTCCGCGACTACGGCGAGCAATGCACCACCGAGTTCGCACGCAAGTTCTGGGGCGATATCGCCGACAAGCTCAACGCCGCCGCGGCGGCCAAAAAGTAAAAAGCGGCCCCGTCCCGGTGCGCGCCGGGCGGGGCCAGAACCCACCAGGAAAGGAACCTTCCCGTGAGTGAAACTCAGGATACCAAGCAGGCCCCTCGCCGAAATTATGCGTGCATCGGCGAGTTCGTCGATTCGAGTTTGCCGCCGATCGTCAAGATCGGCGAAGACCAGTTCGGTCCGCTCATCCGCACCAGCCCATTCGGGAACAGCGGTGGCGTTCACCTCTGCCTGACGATCGAGCTGTGGAACCAGTGGAAAGACGCTGTCGACAAAGCCATTAGCGACTACAGCGCAACCCGGCTCGCGGCGGGAATCGCGCTATGAGGACTTTCACGCCCACCGAGTACCCGGCGCCTGGCCGCCGCATCGTCCGCGTCAAGCGGGCCTGCAACGGTTGCGGCCAGCTCGTCGGCGACGTCACCGAGCAGGAGATAAACGCCGGAATGGACGGCCTGCCTCTGCCTGATGTGCGTGGTGAATGCGACTGGTGTGCAACACAAGCCGGGCTCGCCTCCGTGTTGGCTGAACAGGCCGAGTTCGATGCCGACCTGGCCTACCTGCAGGGCTTATCCAGCGCGATTGTGGAGCACGTTCTCCACGCGACCGGCCCCCTGTACTACTCGTGGGGCATCTCGATCGCGGAGAAGATGCTCGACGAAATCTCGTTGACCAACCTGCGCGACATCGCAAATGTCATGTCACCGAACGAGCGCATCGCCCTGCTCAGGTCGGTGTCCTGATGCGGATCCACTGGTCGTTTCCCACTATCACGGCCGGCGCGATCATCGGCGCCGCCCTCTACTACTCGGTGCCCGCCGGCGCGGACCCGGACCCGGTGCTCGACTACGCCACCCGCAACGCCGGCCGCGTATGCGCCACCCTCGACCGGTATCCGACCCTGGCGGGTGTCGACGGCCTACTCGACGCCGTCCAACAAGACTCTGGATTCAGTGACCACGACACCGGCCGTGCCGTCGGACTCGCAGTAAACAACATGTGCCCCAAACACGCTGATCTGCTTCAGCGGTACGCGTACGCCGTCACCAGCGCGAACGGGGGAGTAGTCGTATGAGTCCTCGTCGGAACCGTAGCCGATCAGCTGACATCGCCGCCAAGAAGCGCGCCTACTACGAGGCGAACAAGGACGACATCGCCGCCAAGAAGCGCGCCTACCGCGAGGCGAACAAGGACGACATCGCCGCCAAGCAGCGCGCCTACCGCGAGGCGAACAAGGACGACATCGCCGCCAAGCAGCGCGCCTACTACGAGGCGAACAAGGACGACATCGCCGCCAAGAAGCGCGCCTACTACGAGGCGAACAAGGACGACATCGCCGCCAAGAAGCGCGCCTACTACGAGGCGAACAAGGACGACATCGCCGCCAAGCAGCGCGCCTACCGCGAGGCGAACCCCGGACGAAACGCGGAAGCCTGCAAGCGATTACGGGAACGCCGAAAAGCACTGGAAGCCAAAGAAACCAAACGCTGCTGTGACATCTGCGGGATAGGCTTCGACCGAGCAAAGCGAGTCCGCGGCACCAACACATGCCTCGACTGCTTCGACACCTACCGGGGCATCGTATGAGCGCGCCCGCAGATCAGATTTGGGCTGATATCGAGCGCACCGCGTGTGACGGCCACGTGACCCACCACGGCCCCGCCACACACATCGTCCGAATCCACCAGCTCGACTGCTGCCAGCCCCGCGGCGACCGCGACCCACACGCCCTCACCCCAGACGGCGCCATCGTCCTACTGCTCTGCCTGACCTGCCTATCCGGCACCGCGCAACGCATCCAAGGCGACATCTCCAACCGCCTCGCCGCGCTACCGCGCGGCACACACCACATCGCCTGCCTCACCTGCGGGCGCCCCATCGCATGCCTACACGACATCCTCGAAACGGAACGACTGTGACTGACTTCCTCATCCTGATCACCGTTCTCACCGCACTCTGCTCCGTCGCGGCGTTCGCGCTGGGCGATCTGACCGTCAGCGCGTGCGCACTCACAATCGGCATAGTCACGTTCGCGGCCGCCGCCACACTGATCCGCCGACACGACGAGGCACAGCGATGATCGGCCCACGCTGCGGAACCGATGTGGACTTGCTCGCAGTCGAATGGGTTGTCACCGAACGCATCCGCCTACCCATCAACGCCGCCGAACGCCGCGAAGTCGTGCGCAGGCTCGCCGGGAAACTCACCAGCGCCGAGATCGGCGAACTACTCGGCATCGCAAAACGATCAGTCGACCGCATCCTCACCAGCATCCGCAACGAACGACGGGAGCTGATCGCCTCATGACGTTCAACATCGGCGACCAAGTGTGGTGGAAGACAACCGCCACCACCATCGCGCGGGGCACAGTCCGCGAACTCGAGGACCGGCCAGGGGTTCAACCCGACGGCGAAACCGGGCTGGTGTACCTCGACGTGCAACAGCTCTACCAAGAGATCCCCGCCGAAGACGGCGTGTACAGCGGCATCGACGACATCTCGTACCACGCCGACCTCGACAGCCTCTCATCGTCCGGCGCCCGCGCGCTGCTTCCGCCGAGCTCGCCGGAGATCTTCGCGTTCCAACGCCTCACACCGCCGGACCCCAAGCCGGAGTACGACTTCGGGCACGGCGCCCACAAGTACGTGCTCGGCGAGGGATCCGACATCGTCGAAGTCCCATTCGACAACTGGCGCAGCGGTGGTGCACAATCCGCCCGCAAAGAAGCCTGGATAGCACACCAGGTGCCGCTGCTGTCCAAAGACGTCGCCAAGGCGAAAAAAATGGCCGACGCCGCCATGCGGCATCCGCTCGTGCGGGCGCTGTTCAACGACAGCGTGGACGGCGCACCGGAACTGTCGGGGTACTGGCACGACCAAGAAACCGGCGTGCGGCTGCGGTTCCGCACCGACTGGCTGTGCCAACTCGGCGGCCGCATCGTCGCCGCCGACTACAAGACAACCACCAACGCCTACCCCGGGCAGTGCGAAAAGTCCTGCGGCGAATATGGATACAACATGCAGCAGGCCTGGTACGAAGACGGGCTCATCGCAACCGACGTCACCGACGACCCCGACTTCTGGCTGATCTTTCAGTCCAAGACGCCGCCCTTCCCGGTGACGGTGGGCCGGATCAAGCCGAACCATGTCGAGCTCGGCCGCCGGCGAAACCGGAAAGCCATCGACATCTATCACCAATGCACCGAAGCCGGCGTATGGCCGGGCTTCGGCGAGCACATGCACAGCTTCGAACTCCCCGCCTACGCCGCCTACCGACAAGAAGAGGAACTGGCATCATGACCGCGACCATCCAGCGTTACGCCCCGCCCAGCAACGGACGCGCGGCCGCAGCTAGTCAGGCGACATCGATCGAGCAGTCCCGCGCGATCGCAGACGTCCAGGCCGCCGTCACCGTCGCCCAAAACTGCCCCCGCGACATGGCCGACGCCGAACGCGAAATGGAATACGTCTGCAGCCGCCTGGACATGGCCGAGCAAGCCTTCTACCAAGTCACCAACCGTGGATCCGGCCCCTCAGTGCACCTCATGCGCGAGCTCGCTCGCATCTGGGGCAACGTCGACTACGGCGTCAAAGAACTTGCCCGAAACGACGACAAAGGTGAGTCCGAAGTTTTGGCCACGTGCTGGGACATGCAGAAGAACACCCGCAGCTCGCGCACGTTCATCGTGCCGCACCAGAGGATGCGCGCCGGGCAGCGCACCCAGCTCGTGGACCTGACCGACATCTACCTCAACAACCAGAACGTCGGCGCCCGCGCGGTCCGCGAATGCATTCAGACGATCCTGCCGCGCTGGTTCACCGAGAAAGCCCAGGACATCTGCCGCCACACCCTCGAGCACGGCGAAGGCGAACCACTCCAAGACCGCATCAACACCATGGTCGCCTGGTTCCGCGACAAGATCGGCGTCACCGAGAAGCAACTCGAAGCCCGACTCGGGAAGAAGCGCGGCGCCTGGTCAGCCGAGGACGTCGCGCAGATGAAGATCGCAGGCAAGTCCATCACGGCCGGCGAAGTCGGTCGCGACGAGATATTCCCGCCGATCGACGCTGAAACAGTCGACGAGCTCGCCTGCACCGCAGACACCGACGCGCCGCCAGCGGGGAAGCTGCGCGGCAAGGTCAAGCCCGCCGGCGCGGGGAAAACCACCACAGTGCAGGAGGAGGAAAGCCGGGTCGACGCCGGCGCAGATAGCGCCGAAACGCAGGAAGCCGACGCAAACGATACGTATGACGGCGCCGACCTGGCCAACACCGAACCTCCCGGCGCGCCCACCGAGTCCACGCCCGGCCAAACCGATCGTGTCGCCAAAGCCCTAAGCGCCGCAAAAAGCCGTAGCAGCGGGCTGAGCGAGAAAGCCCGCCGACAGTGCATCGACGAAATCGAAGCACTGTTCAACCAGGCCAACTGCGGCAACCCCGAAGACCGACACCTAGTCCTCGGCGAAATCCTCGGCACCACCATCCAACCGGAAACCGCGCTCACAGACACCCAATTAACCAAGGTCGCGGCACAACTCGACACGTGGAACAAGCACGGCGACCTCGACGCCCAGATCCGCGAAGCACTCAACACCGCAGACATACGGGCAAACCAAGACGGACAACAAACCATCGACGGCGGCAACTGAAAGGCACGAGCATGGGATCCGAACACCCGTACCTGCAACAACTTCACGCGCAAGCCTCCGCTGCGGGAGAGATCATTTCGGCCGACACCACCACCATCACTGTCGAATGCCAATCCCCTCCGGGGGTCGTGATCCCACTGCACCCCGGCGCCCGCGTATTCATACTCACCGAGCAAGACGCCATAGACTTTGCCGAAGGCGACTTTCGGTGAAGTTCGTTATTAATTCAGGAACTCTCGCTGAAACTATTGCTGCCGCAATCAGTTCGCTTCCAACCAGACCAGCCGCATCGATCCTCGGTGGCGTACTGGTTGAGGCACAACTCGGAACGGTCACGTTCTCAAGTTTCAACTACAACCGTGCGACCACGCGGCTAACCGCCGCGGACGTAGCTGACACCGACACTGTGGTGGTCGCGGGTCGGCTCCTAGCCGCAGTCGGCGCGAACTTGCCGAAAGGTCCCGAATGTCAAGTGACAGTCGGCAACGCAGAGATGGTGATCGCAACACCGCGAACCGAGTTCCGGCTGCCTGTGCTACACGCCACAGACTATCCACGTCTGCCTGTCATGGGATCGGAGGACGCCATCGGGTGCGTAAACGCTGAATCCTTCAGTGAAGCAGTGCATGTGATTGGCCGGTTTGCCTCCACCGATGCGCTACCAGCCGAGTTTACGGCTCTCAACATCGACTGTCGGCCGGGCCAGATGCGACTGTGTGCCACCGACCGTTACATGATTGCCCGCCGCGAGATTGAATGGACCGGCGCTGGCGAAGCCAACATCAACGTTCCCGCGGCAGACCTGCTGGCCACCATCAAGGCCGCCTCCGGTAACGGCGCCGAACCTATCGAAATACTCTGGAACGGAGCGACATTAGGCTTGCGGACACCGTCAACCACCGTTATCACTCGGGTGCTCGACGAGGAGTTCCCCAACGTCGACAGAGTTCTTAGCCTCAAATCACCGTTTCACGCAGCTGTTACCGTCCCAACCGCCGAGCTGGCGTCAACACTGAAACGTGCAGCGTCGATCGCCGACGACCAAAACGCCCAGATCGACGTCGCGATCAACTCCGACACACTCTCGGTCACAACGACGCAGTCCACCGCCGGCAACATCGACGAGACAGTCGCCGCCGTTCAACACGGGGGAGACCGAAAGATCGCCCTATCCAGCAGGCGACTGCACAAAACCCTCAGCGCCATCGACGACCCGAACGTCACGCTCGCCTTCCTAAAGGAAGGACACATGGTCTACGCCTTTCCCGGAGCTATCGACACGAATCGTGTGCCGCCGCAGCGTGACACCGTCGCTGCACTCATGGGAATCAAAGGAAGGGAAGGACAGTAACCGTGTCAGTGAACATGCCAGCGGTCGTCTTCGTCGACCTGTATCAAGTGCCAGCCAAGAGCGTGCTCGGCCGCCCCTCCCGGCGGCCGCAGCGTTGGCGCTGGCGCGCCATCAACGGCGGCAACCACAGAGTCCTCGCCGTCAGCTCCGAGGCCTACACCAACGAGGCCGACTGCCGCGCAGCCATAGATCAGCTGTTCGGCACCGGCACCGATGTCTACCTACGCCGAGACGGACACGCCGATCTACTACTACGCGAGGCCAACCCCGAATGACCGCGACCCTGAACTACACAGAACAGCTCATCGTTGAGCACTGCTGCAGATGCGGAATGGCATTCGCTATGCCAGCCGACTACCAAAGCCGCCGCCTCAACGACCACGAATGGTTCTTCTGCCCGGCTGGCCATCGCCAGCACTACACCGGCCGTACTGAGGAGCAGAAGCAGCGTGCGCGTGCCGACCGGCTGGAACGCCAGCTCGCCAACCGCGACGAAGACCTCCGCTCCACACGCGCATCGCTGATCGCCACCAAAGGTGTTCTCACCAAGACACGCAAACGCGTCGCGAACGGCGTGTGCCCCTGCTGCAAGCGCACGTTCGCCGACCTGGGACGCCACATGGCCGGACAACACCCTGACTACGCCGCAGAGCGACAGCTGATGACCTCGCCGACCCAAGCACCCGACACAACCACCGAAGGCATCCTCCTCAGCACCCTCGGCCTGATCCGCCGCGACGGCTGGCGACACAACGCCTGGGGCCTAGTCCCACCCTGGTGCATCCGACGCGCGATCAACCACGTCGTCGACCGGGCACACGAGTTCCCGCACGAACGCGACGCAGCGAACCAGGCGGCCCGCCAGGCCGTCTCGGCAGCACTCGGCCAACCCCTCGGCCTCATCGGCTTCTGGGAAGGCCAACCAGGACGCACACAAGCTGACGTCGAAGACATGTTGGAGAAAGCCATCGCAGGGGCAGCAGCATGACCGTGCGCCTAACCTCCCAGATGAGCGTGGAGCTGGTCAAAACAGACTTCTCCGATGAGTGGCCGTGCTTCTCGGCGTGGACATCCACACGGGGCGACGAAGCGACGCCGCAGGCGCGCGCCGGCCTGATCTACCGGCTGATCAAAGACCGCCACGGCACGCCATTCGAGCACATGGACATCACGTTCCGGGTGACCGCGCCGATCTTCGTGTGGCGCGAGCACCACCGCCACCGAATGGCGTCCTACAACGAGGAATCCGGCAGATACAAGAAGCTAGCACCGGTGTTCTACCTGCCCGACGATCTACGCCCCCTGCAGCAGGTGCCCGGGTCGAAATCGATGGACTATCAGGTGGCCCCCGGAACAGATGATCAATACGCCCTGCTGCAGGCAGCTTTCCGCGCCACTTGCGAGAACAGCTATCGGCAGTATGAGGCGATGCTCGACGCCGGGATCCTGCGCGAGGTGGCGCGAATGGTGTTGCCCGTCAACATCATGTCCACCTGCATCGTGAAGATGAATGCGCGTGCCCTGATGAACTTCCTCTCACTGCGCGTAGACAGTCCCGATTCCTGGTTCCCATCGAAGCCGATGCGGGAGATCAACGTCATCGCCGCCGAGTACGAGGGGCACTTCGCTGCGCACGCCCCAGTGACGTACAGCGCCTTCGTCAGCAACGGAAGGGTCGCCCCGTGAGCGACGACAAGATAAACCCATCGCACTACCGCGGATTCAGCAACGGCGCCGAAGTCATCGACATCGCCGAGCGGCTGAACTTCAACCGCGGATCCGCGATCAAATACCTCGCCCGCGCCGGCCGCAAACAAGGCGAAGCGACCATCGAGGATCTGAAAAAGGCCCGCTGGTATATCGACCGCGAGATCAACCGAATCATCGCCGACGGCAAAGAAGTGCCTGCCGGGACGGAGGCGACATGACCGAATCCCACTTTCCCGGTTGGCACTACGCCGAGGCCGAGCGGCTACTCGCCCAGGTCGGCGAGATGGACCCCGGCCTGCGCGTGACGCAAACGTTCATCGCCCGCGCCCAGGCGCACGCCACACTCGCGCAATGTCGCAACCTATTCCCCATTGGGGCCCGTTACGTGGACGTGACGGGGGATCGGTTCTAGCAGATGACACTGACACTGACCGACTTGTTCTGCGGCGCTGGCGGCAGCTCCACCGGCGCCATCGCGGTACCCGGGGTAACCGTGCGGATCGCATCGAACCACTGGGATCTGGCCGTAGAAACGCACAACGCCAACCATCCCGACGCCGACCACCTGTGCGCCGACCTATCGGCTGTCGACCCACGCCGGTTCCCGCGCACCGACCTACTCTGGGCCAGCCCCGAATGCACCAACCACTCGGTCGCCAAAGGCCGCAAACGCGCCGACACGCAACCAGACCTGTTCGGCGAGATTCTCCCCGACGCCGCGGCCGAACGCTCCCGGGCCACCATGTGGGACGTACCCCGCTTCGCCGAAGCCCACCGGTACCAGGCAGTCATCGTCGAAAACGTTGTCGACGCCTGGAACTGGCAGCCGTTCCGGGCATGGCTGATGGCGATGGACTCCCTCGGCTACGACCACCACATCGTGTTCCTCAACAGCATGCACGCCCAGACGTACGGGCCCGGGGCGCCGCAGTCACGTGACCGCATGTACGTCCTGTTCTGGCGCAAAGGCAACCAACGGCCCGACATCGATCGCGTAACCGCGCCAGTCGCCGTGTGCCCACAGCACGGCGAAGTCCGGGCCCGGCAGGCGTTCAAACGCGTCGACCGGGCCCCGTGGGGGCGCTACCGCCAGCAATACGTCTACACCTGCCCCGTCCGCGGCTGCATCACCGTCATCGAACCGAATTACCGCCCGGCCGCCGAGATCATCGACTGGACACTGCTGGGGCAGCGGATCGGAGACCGTGCCAAACCACTGGCAGAGAAGACACTGGCGCGGATCCGCGCCGGCATCCAACGCTACTGGGCGCCGCTACTCGTCGAAGCCGCCGGAAACACCTACGATGCCGCGAATCCCCGCCATCCAGCACACGGCCGCGCTGACGGCTACTACCGCGCATGGCCGCTCGAAGACCCAATGCGCACCGTCCACACGACGATCTCCAAAGCACTCGCCGTACCCGTAGAAAGCCGCCTCCGCAAGACTGCGCAAACAGTCGACGAGCCACTACGCACCCAGACCACACGCAACGAGACAGGCCTGGCGTTCATCGCCGAACTGCGTGGCGGCGGATCCACACACCGCCCCGTCACAGACCCGCTCTGCACCGTCGTCGCCAACGGCAACCACCACGGCCTGGTGACCACCTACTACGGCAACGGCGCAACCCGGCCGGCCGCCGACCCGCTGGCCACAGTGACGGCGACGGAGCGGCACGCGCTGCTGATGCGGAACAACGGCAGCAAGGGCGATGGCGCCGAGATGGTTACGCCCGCGACCGAACCCATCCGCACGGTGACGACGAAGGGGCACCAGTCGCTGCTCGCTGCTGACAGCCCCACCATCGACGTAGACGACGTTCTGTTCCGGATGCTCGAGCCCCGCGAGATCGCCGCCGCCATGGACTTCCCCCGCGAATACGTCATCCTCGGCAACCGCCGCGAACAAGTACGCCAAGCCGGGAACGCCGTCACACCTCCGGCCGCACGCGACCTCGTCGGGGTCGTCGCCGAATCACTCGGGGAAGGCGCGTCATGAAGCCAGAGAAGATGTTGGAAGTGTCGACCCGCAACCACCAGATGGCGGTGCTGCGAGACGAAGGCCTCTATCGACACATCAGGTTCGCTGAGCCAGGTACATCGATCTGGCGCTTCGACCTCGTCACCTGGCCGGGCCACCTCGTCATCACCGGCGATCTTGAAGACTTCCATTTCGCGCGCCTGGCGGACATGTTCGAGTTCTTCAGAAATCCCGTCGGATACATCAACGCGAGCTATTGGGCTGAGAAGCTTCGCGGCCCGACCCGATATAAGTCGTACTCCCCAGACCGGTTCAAACAGCGCGTATTCGAATACTTCTGGGAAAGCCGAGCCTGGACCCCCGGCCCCCACCGCCCGTTGTGGCAGGCCATCTGCGACCGCGTTCTTTCCGACGACGTCATCCACGACGAGTGCACCGCCCGCCAGGCGCTCTCCAACTTCCGATTCCACCTGATCAACGATCCCTTGCCGTCAGAGCCGGTTGAAGACTTCCGGCCGCACCGCATTCAGCGGCCGGCACAGCCGACGCACCGGGCAGCCTGCGACATCTTCGAGTTCACCGACAGCTGGGAATGGGACTTCCGCGAGTACGACTACCACTTTCTGGTGTCGCTGCACGCGATCGTCTGGGGGATAAATCAATACGACCGGGCCAAGGCGGCCGCATCATGAGCACGCAAATGGCGCGCCCATACGGTCTCCGGGCCATCTGGATCACCCCATACCTCTATCCCGGCTGGTATTGCCGGCGCCGCGACAACGGCCGACTCCAACACATCCACGGACGGCGCCTAGCACTGCACCGAATCCTCTGGGGTTTCAACAGATTGGTCTACATCCCATGACCGTCTACGTCGATCGGCCAACATCCCACTACGACCTCACCGAGAGCAGCCGCCGCGAAGCGGTGAAGCTCGGCGCGGTCGAAATCGGCTACATGAGCCGAGAGTCAATGGACCTTCTCAGACGAAAGCGGGACGCCTGGCTGGCCGCCAAGGCTGAGCGACACGACCGGGGCGGCGCGTCGTGACCACGCCCCGCCGCATCCAACTCCGCCGTACCAAAGGCTGGCGCCTGCACGACATCTCACCGGACGCCATCGTTGTTACGCGGTCGAGCAAGTGGGGAAATCCATGGCGCGTCGACTTCGCCGCTGTCGTCGGACCCGGCATGGACCACGTCGCCTACCTAACACCCGAAACTGCCCGTGCCATGGCTGTCGAGATATACCGCGCATGGCTCATCGCAGCCCACCTGGCCCCGAGCTGGAAAACACTCAGTTGCCGCCGAAGCTGGATACTCGGCCACCTGACCGGACTCGCCGGCCATGACCTTGCCTGCTGGTGCCCACTCGGCCAGCCGTGTCATGCCGATGTGCTGCTGGACATCGCGAACCGGGACGGCGGTGCGTTGTGACTGCGCCCTACTACCAAGACGAACAGGTCACGCTCTACGACGGCGAGGTGCTGACCATCGCCCGTGACGTTCCCGAACGACCGGAGGTTGCCGGCTGATGCGGATTCGCAGCACCAAACCTGAGTTCTGGCGTTCAAAGACGATCGCACAACTCGACTGGTCCACGCGCCTGGTGCTCAAGGGCCTCGAATCCTATGTCGACGACAATGGTGTCGGCAAAGACGACCTCGCGCTGATCGCCGCCGACGTATTCCCTCGCGACCTTTCCGCGAACCCTCGCGAGACCCTCGCGAGACTTTCCGAATCCATTTCTCGACTCGCCGACGCCGGTCTGATCATCCGATACACCTGGGACGGCGAAGAACTCATCTACATCGACAAGTGGAAAGACATCCAACGCGTCGACAAACCAAACAAAGGGCGTTTCTGCAGGCCAGACGGCACTCTCGACTACAACGAACCCGTCAATCGCGACAGTTACAGGAACCCTCGCGAGACCCTCGCGAATACTCCCGAGACCCTCGCGCCTGGAACAGGGGAACAGAGGAACAGGGGAACAGAGGAAAAAGACGACGACTCACCTAGCAAGGCAACCCACCACCGCCCGCCAGACGCCGCCGCCGACGCCCCACCCGCCCACATCGAAACAACCCAGCAACGCACGCCACCGCACGCCAACGACGCAGCCCGCACCGTCGTCCGCCAAGTCCTCGGCGACGCTGGCTACCCCAAAACGATCCGTGACCGACTCGCCATCCAGGTCACCAAACTCGCGCGGGAACAACACCCAGACGCGCTCATCCGAGAAGCGCTCACCGAGTGGGACCGCCGCGCGGACTGCACCAAACCCGAGTTCCTCCCGACCGTCCTCGGAGATCTCGTTAAACGCTCCCGAGCCCAACCCGGCAACAACGGCAGACCGCCCAACAAGCTGCGCACGGTAGCCGAACTCGCACAAGCCGAACGCGCGAAAGAACACGCCGCACTGGCCTCGCCAACCACCCCGGAGCTGACCACATGACCACCACCGCCGACGCACTCGAAGTCATGACCATCGTCACCGCCTGCCACCACCGCACCGCACCACGCATGGACGATACGGAGGCCACGCTCGCCACCGCCCGCATCTGGGCCGACCTGTTCAGCGCGTACAGGCTTGAAGTGCCGGACCTGATCAAGGCCGTCAAGAAGCGCGCCCTATCGCACGCCGAAGCTCCCGAGCCGGCCGAGATCATCGCGCTCGCCCGGGAAATCCGCCGCGACCGCGCCGAGCGCGAATCAGAGACTGAGCGTAGGGCCCGCGAGGATCGCCGCGACGCCGAGCTTGAAAACCGCAACCGCCTAGCCGAAATCGCCGCCGGCATCGCCGAATCGAAAGTGATCCCCGATGCATGACCTTGACGACGACGACCGAGACCCCTACCCCCCGCCCTGGCACGCCGGCCGCCCCAAGCCGATCACCCGCGGCCCCGTCATCGAGGCCTACGTCGACACCGAAGCCCTCGAACACGCCTGCCCAAACTGCAACGCCAAGCCTGGCGACTTCTGCCGCCACGACACCGAACACGGCGGCGGACAACGCAAAGTGCCCTGCCCCAAACGCATCATCACCGCCGCACAAGCAGGAGCACCAAACCAAAAATCCAAAGGGGACCAGTGATGCCAGACCACGAAAACCAGCGCGAACTCGAAACCGCCGGCCCAAAACCCCTCACACCCGAACAAGCAGCCGCCTTCGACCGCCTCAAAGCCATCAACGACCAGCTTGAGATCTGGCACAAAACCCGCGAAATCGCACTCGACCAGTCACTGCTTTCCCACGCCGCGATCCGCCGAATCCGCCGCCTGTACCAGGAATTCGACGCCAAACACCCCAACACAACGGAAGAAGGCCAGCCATGATGGTCGAAGTGGAGTGGACGATCTCGGGCACCACCGAGCTCCACGACGTCAAAGACCAGCAGCAAGCCGCCGAAATCGTCGCCGAACTACTGCGGTCATTTGACCTGCCGGACACCACGAGCCACAGCACCACCTACAGCGAACCGCAGATCCTGCGGGCGTTCCAATTCCACTACTTCCCGATGCGCTGCCCACGATGCACGCTCGTCGTTTGCTACGACCAGAGCAGCAGGCAATGGTTCCACGTTTACTCGGGTACCCCAGCGTGCAACGGTGGTGCGACACCGTGACCGCCCCGGAGCTTGGCCCTTGCCGGTGCAACCCGGCACACGAGCATTCCGACTTCCCGCCGCACGCATGCGCCGACTGCGGCTGCCCTGAACATCGCCCGGTCGAGACAGCCGACAGCATCACCCTCCGCGGCGCCCAGACGCCCACAGAGCCGCCAGCACCGCCGACCCTGCTGACTATCCCCGCCGAGATCAACTTCGCGGAGCTGCGGGTCACACAGACCGCGCAATGGCTCGACCAGATCATCGCCGGCATCCACGAAACCCACCCAACACCCGCCGACCACCCACTAGCCGTCTGCGCACTCGCCGACCTACTCGAGCAAGCCATGCCCGACCACATCGACCCACTCGACGCACTCGCACTCGCCATCCGCCGACTCAGAGCCACCAACATCAGCGCCCATACAGGCCCACGACGAGCACTCGAAACCATCCGCAGAAAGGTCCGCCGATGAACACAACGGAACTACCGCCTGTCGGTTCGAAAGTGAAGCTGACGAGCGACGCACCACGCTGGTGGGATGTTCGGGCGGCCGACGGAAGGTTCGCCATTTGCACCCGACAAGCGGAGTTCAAGACGAAAGGCGAAGTCTTCTACACGATCCTCGACATCAAAGAAGGCGTTCGAGGCCCGTGCAACCTGATCGGCCAAGGCTGGCACGCCACAATGCCCGACGAGGCTTGCCAAGAGTTGCTTGAAGCCTTGCAAATCGGGGCGAAGAGGGGGGCCTGGGAGGGCATCGACGAAGACGCACACATCTCGTGGAAGAACGAAACCCAGCGATTCGGAGTCGAGATCTCTCATCGCAACCGCGTGCCGCTGGGCATCTACGCAATCCGGCTGTCCGATGCCTGAGACCGTGCACGTGCTCCCGGTAAACGACTTGATCGAGCACGACGAAGAGGGCACCGAATGCCCTTGCGGGCCAACGGTAGAGCCAGTCCTCGCCGATGACGGCTCCTGCGGCTGGGTGATCACACACCACAGCCTCGACGGCCGGGAGCGATTCGAATGAGCTTCCCAGCCCGATACGACGGCCGCTGCGCCAGCACCGACTGCGACTACGGCGACCACATCAGCCCCGGAGACGACGTCGAATACATCGACGACGAACTCATGCACGTCGCCTGCGCCACCCGCGCACGCCGATACCCACCCCTATGCCACAGCTGCCTAACCCACCACAGAGGGGAATGCCTGTGACCATCCAACTCTTCAGCACCAACACCAAGCCATGGATGGCCAAAGCCGCATGCACACAAGGCGACCCAGACCGCTTCTTCCCCGAAACCAAAGACAAAACCGCCGCCAAGAAAGTCTGCAACACCTGCCCAGTACGCGCCCAGTGCCTCAACCACGCCATCGAACACGACGAATCATGGGGCATCTGGGGCGGCCTCGACGAAAAAGAACGCCGCCACCTCCAACGCGTCAAGAAACAACCCACCATCACCCCACAATGCGGCACCTACACCGGCGCCCGAGCCCACTACCGCCGTGGCGAAGAAACCTGCCCAGCCTGCCGCGCAGCCATCACAGCAGAATCCAGACAACGCCGCGGCTACCAAACACGAACCCAACCCACCAAACCACCAACACCAGGCCCCAAATGCGGCACCGAAGCCGGCGCCAAAGAACACAACACCCGCCAAGAACAAACCTGCGACGACTGCCGGCAAGCCGCCACCCAAGCACGCCGCCGACGACTAGGGCTCAGCGCATGAACGAGATGACCGTAGACCAGGCCGCGGCAATCTGCCCGCCGGAACTTCAGGGGCTCATGACACGCGTGCGCACCCTCGTGACGGTTACCAACCTCGCGTTCACAGAAGATCTTGAGCCCAGTGCGGCAATAGCGGCCATCCGCATTGTGATTCGGCAGCTATACCGCGAAGAAGCCGCCGATCGAGCTCGAGATGGCGCACAGTGATCGTCCACCGCTGTCTCGCAGGATCGGCCTGCCGCGAAGCCACCACCGGCGACGCCGGCCGCCTGGGCGCCACCACCATCACCCCCAACACCCTCTGCCCGGCCTGCGACAGCTACTTCACCCACGCCATCCGCCAACTCCCACGCGACTGGGCCGAACTCCGCAACGCGCTCGGCGAACGCTCCAACACCACAGGAACCAAAATCCGATCCACCCCAACCCCAGCCATCCCCATCTCCACCCGCAAAGAAGCCCTCATGGCCGCCATCGTCGACATGACCGACCGCGCCGCCGCCATCGTCTCCGACCGCCTCCACACCGGCCAACCAGCCACCTACCACGGCCGCGGCATCCCCACCCACGCCGAACACGTCGTACGCGCCTCCATCGCGATCGTGGAACCCAACATCGACCTCCTGATATCCGCCCCAGCCGAAACCATGATGATCTGGGCGAAACCGGCGCGCTGCGACACCCACACCCGGCTCATCGTGGCGCTTGAAGAACGCATCGCCTCCGAAACCCGCCCCAAGGAACGCGCCACCGCCCAAAACCAACTCACCCGCGCCCACCACACCGCCGGCGCCTGCGATGACTGCAACGGCTGGGGGCACTACGGCCAAGAACGAACCTTAGTCGAAAGGTCCGGCCTCGATATCGCGCTCGAACTCGTCGAACTCCACAACCAAACCCGCGCCGAACTCGGCAAAACCCGACTACGCCACCGCTACCCCATGCCCTGCCCACGCTGCGGCGGACGCGTCGGACGCGACGACGGCCACACCATCATCACCTGCGACCGCGACACCTGCCGCGCCTCCTGGACCGAACGCGAATACCAGTTCCTCGCCGGCTTGATTACACGGGAAAGGCTCGACATGGAAATCCTCAAATGGCTACTCGCAGAAGCCTACACACGCCTCGACGACGCCCAACAACGCCTCAACAAGCTCACACCCGAAGATCTCGCACTACCCGGCGCCGGCCTCGTCATCGCCGAAGCCATGAACCAAGCCATCGCCGGCCACCCCACCCCCGAACAACGCGCCATCACCACCGACCAAAAAACCACCCAACAACGCCAAACCACCGAAGACAACTGGGCCTGGCGCAACGAAACCCCCTACCACCCACCAAAACGCAAACCCCGCAAAGCAACACGCCAAGCCGGACCACCCATCGAAGAACTCGTCAACCCCGAACAAGCCACCAACGCATGCCCCGGGTGCAACCTTGTGCACCGAGGCCAATGCGCATGACGCACGCGAAAGTTGGCCCCCACAATGAAGGAGAACTGATGAGCACCACCGATGAAGCAATCGAAATCCACACCGGCGAAGATGGCGAGCGCTACTGCAAATACGGCCACATCGAAGCAACCTGCGGCGAACCCGCAATCGGGTTACCACGCCTCATGATGATCCACGACCTCACCGACGGCCCGCTAGAACGCATACGCGGCGGCGTATCCAGCGCCACCCGCGAAGGCAGCAAGACCTACCTCCACATCGATTACGAAGGCCAACGGACCACCTGGGAACTACACAAGGCGCTCTTCGTCGACGGGCCCTTTGAAGGAAACGACCGCATGTGGATCGGTAGTCCCCCAGAGCCAGCAACAGCGGGTGACTGACCATGGCTTGCTCGCACCCCGGCTGCACCTGCAACGGAAAGCCAGACCTGGGCCGCTGCCCCTGCGGCCGTTGGCCGCTCTACGTCGGCCACTACGACCGCCACGGCAAGACAATCCGTTGTCGCGGCTGTCTCCGAATCCCGCCCGAATGCCGCTGTGGTTGGACGTAAGAAGGGATTATCGCGATGGGCAGACAGACATTCCGGGAGAACGTGGCCCAAGATTTGGCCCACGTGTTCGACTGCGTGTTCAGCCCCGGCAAGCCAGAGTGCGCCGTGTGGCCCCCATGGGCCAGCCGTCTACACACGCAGGTAACCAACTGGGCCGTCGAGCGGTTCAGCCAAGAAACTCCGTGCCGCTGCGGGCGCGACCGCTTCAGCGACGACGGCGAATGCGTCGCCTGCCCCGACGAATGAGCCCAACCCGCCGCGAGACACGGCTGCTGCAACTCGTCCACACCCTCTGGTGCGAAATCCGCAACCCCAGCGGAAACCCCGGCGCGCTCGAATGGGCAATACGCCAAGAAGGAATGGGCTGGGCACTTCCCAGCCAAATCGACGACGGCCTCAACGACGACGATTGGCTCACCCCTGACGAAATAGCCCACCGCCTCGGATACGCCACATCAACTATCTACGTCTGGGCCCACCGCTACAGTCTTCAACAGATCAACGGCCGATACCGTTGGGGCGACATCAAACAACTCCGCTAGCGGTGCTCGACGACCATCCCGCTGTCGAGCTCGGTGAAGATCCTCCTGCGCTGCCCCTGGCTATCCTCGATTTCCATGCCGAGAATTTCACGCCCGTCGTCCGGATGCGGCCCACGGTCAACTCGCACAAGCTGAACCTGGCCGGCACGCTCAGGATCGTTCAGCCACAACCCTTCAAACTTCCAAAGATCAACTCCCCGAACGTAAACGGGAAAGCGGGACTCGTCGATGTCGTTCAAACGATGAACCAGGTCGCCCGGTTTGACGCCATGGTTCATGGTCTGCTTCAGATCAGGGAAACGGACCTGCATGTTGATCTGCCGATTCGGCTCGTCATCACCCAAAGCGGTGACTTGGCCCCGGAAATACTCAACAGGATGGACACCGTCTTCCCGGATCGGCTGAATCGGTATTGCGACTTCATCGCCGATCAGCACCAGACATACCAAGGTCGGATGCGACGGGTACGGGCAGTCATCGCTCATGAAGCAACGGTATTCCCAGTAGGCCCGATACCGCGCGAGCGCAACACCGCCAGGCAGCTAAATGACATCGATGTGATTTCATGACATACTGACGCACAAGTACCGCTATGCCCAGATCCGGGTGTGGCGGTTTTCTACTTCGATTTACTGAGTTGGCTGATCCGTTGTGGTGAGAGGCCGAGTAGTTCGCCGACGTCGCGTACGGGGATGCCGGCAGCGGTGAGGTCGCGCACGAACCTGGCAGCCGCTTCCTGGGCGTGGTACATGACGTCTGTGGCCACGTAGCGCTTGTGCACGATTTCTTCAGCGCTGCGTGTAATGTCGCCCATCCCGGGCACGTCGATGCTGACTGAGATACTGATTTCCTCGATCGGTTCGCCCGTACTGATGGCGATCAAGCTGCGTGCCATCTCGTCGATCTCGTCGATACGGCGGGCTTGGGTGAGTTGGTCTATTTCGGGCACGTTGATCATCCACCAGCGGCCGTCGCGGGTGACTTCGACTTTGTAGTGGCCCATCACGCCTCCTTCTGGCTGTCTGCGATGGCCTTGTCGATCTTGCGGACCACGCCTGGGCTGATCGTTCGGTGGCTGTCGGGGACCGGTACCCAGGCACCTGACGGGTGGGTCCATTTGGAGTGGCGGCCGTCGGTGCTGGTCCGGGTGAAACCAGCAGCCTTAAGTCGCTTGGTGACTGACCGGGCGCTTTCCTCTTTGGCCACAACGATAGTCTAGTCCACTAGACACTATCTAGTAAATCTCGATAGACAAAAAACATTGCAGTTCAGAAGGACATTTTCAGGGGCAGGTGAAGACCAATGTCAGCAGGCGTCGACACCAGCCCAGGCGTAGGAGCATCCGCAGCAATCAACCGCTACTGGACCGCAGGCCCCGGACTCGCCAAATGGCGCGACAACCCACACCCCTGGACCACACTGCGTGACCTACTCCTGCAGTACATGTCCAAGGCGAAAGCCAACGGACTGGCCACGGAGTATTACGTCCGGGTGTTTGGGCACGGACCAGGCAAGAAGGTGAGTCACTGATGGACAGCCTGGCGCCAGTGGGCGTCGTCGCCAGCTCCCTCGCGCAAGCCAACAACCTGATCAGCGCACTGGGACTCGCCGGCGCCCGCGCCCTGCCCAGTCGCGCCGAAACTATCGAAGGCATGCGACTCCGCGCCGTGATCATCGACAGCAACGCGCTGCCACTGCCTGACGAGTACGAACAGGTGCTACGCGGAAGCCTACTGAAAACGCCCGGCCCCACCGGCATGTACGAGTTGCACCCGCACACGCGGCGCTGATGGCCGCCACGCCCGCACCACTCCATCTCGAACCGGGCGAACCAACACTCGGGCTGTGGTGCCCCACATGCATGCTGCCCAGCGGATACGAAGTGCGCGTCTACGCATTCAGCGCCAGCAGA
This sequence comes from Mycobacterium marinum, assembly GCF_003391395.1. Classification (NCBI taxonomy): domain Bacteria; kingdom Bacillati; phylum Actinomycetota; class Actinomycetes; order Mycobacteriales; family Mycobacteriaceae; genus Mycobacterium; species Mycobacterium marinum. The sequence continues at coordinate 4,656,593 of NZ_CP024190.1, read as the reverse complement.
TGCGGCCTGATCGGCACCATCCGCCGCTGCCACGACTGCGGCACACCGATCTGATGCCGCGCGCACCACGCCGCTGCCCAGGCGGCAACGGCACCTGCACTGAGCTGATCGTCAACCGCCGATACTGCCCCGAGCACACCATCGCATGGTCAGGCGAACGCACAGCGTCGAGCCGCGTAACCTCGCAGCGCTACTGGAAAGAACACTTCAAGCCGGCCATCCTCGAACGCGACGGCTACCAATGCCAGATCCGCTACGAAGGAATCTGCACCGGCTACGCGACGACCGTCGACAAGATCGTCCCCGCAGCGCGCCGCCCAGACCTCGCCTGCGAACCGTCCAACGCGCGGGCAGCATGCGACCCATGCAACGAACACAAAGCGCGCACCGCCGACCGTGGCCTGCCGGAACCGCCACGCATGCCCATCTGATCCGCCGCCGACCGCCGCCGCCGACCGCCAGTACCCCCCATGGGTACCACCCCCCTCCCCGGGTAAGGGCGGATCGCCGCGGGGTTCTGTGAAATATGGTCTGTACGGGTTGGGGAAAAACCCCCGGGGGCGTACTGCCGAATTCGCTTGCGCGGTAAGAGATTTCATATCAACTCAAGTCTGTTGTGACGCAACATGTTTCATCATCCCGATATGGGATGGCGAATCCTTTCCTGATATAGGAGCCTTGCGATGTCCGGACCACCTGCGAAGCATTCCTCAACTCGTGCGAGGCGCAACCAGACCAGCACGAGGGCATTCCTGACGAAGCCGGACGACGCCGGCGACGTTCCCCAGCTGCCGACGACCATCGAGTGGTTTCCGGACGTGGTGACTTGGTGGGACGACCTGTGGACGTCGGAGCCGCGCGACGAATGGATTGACGCGGATCTCCATCTGCTGATAGTCGCGGCGCGTCTGTATCAGATGATGCTGGACCCGGAGACGAAGGTGACGGCGGCCAAGGCACTTGCTGGTGAGTTCCGGCAGATCATGGTGCAGTTCGGGCTGACACCGATGGCGCGGCGGACGTTGCAGTGGAATATCAGCAAGCCCGACGGCGGTGGTGATCCCAAGCCGCCGGCGAAGAAGACCACCACCAGGAAGGTTGCGCCGAAGAAGGCCGTAGCCGATCCTCGGTCGCGGTTCAGGGTCGTCAACGGCGGCTAGCGCCGCGTGGACTTCGTCGTCCCTCCGATCGAACCGGAGGGCCAAGAGTTCCCCACCTTGGGGGGCCAGGTTTGCGCGTTCCTCGAGGAGCGTGCCTGTTATGGGCCCGGCGACCTCAAAGGGAAGACTCTCGAACTTGATCCGGACCGGGTAGCGATCATCTACCGCGCCTACGAGGTATGGCCGATGGGTCACAACCGGGCCGGGCGGCGGCGGTGGAAGCGGATCGCGGTCTCGGTGCGCAAGGGGTTCGCCAAGACAGAGTTGATGGCGCTGATCGCGTACGCCGAGCTGCATCCGGAGTCGCCGGTCAGGTTCGACGGGTTCAACCGAGACGGCGGCCTTAAGCAGGGCCGTCCCGTGTTCGACCCGTACATTCCGATGCTTGCCAACGCCAAGCTGCAGGTGAACGAGCTCGCTTTCGGTGCGCTGAAGTACATCTGCGAGGAAGGCCCAGATGCGGATCTGTTCGATTCGTCGCTGGAACGGATCATTCGGCTCGATGTCCGCGGCCGCGCCGACGGCAAAGCGGTCCCGCTGGCCAACGCGCCGGACTCCAATGACGGTGGTCGCACGACGTTTCAAGGTTTCGACGAGACGCACCGCCTGTATCTGCCGTCGGAGCGTGCTGCGGTGACGACGATGGAAGCCAACCTGGGCAAGCGTGTTGCACAGGACCCGTGGTCGATGTCGACGACGACCGCCGGCGAGCCGGGGCAGAACTCGGTCGCTGAGACGGATCACTTCGAGGCTGAAGCCATGGCGCGGGGCGAGATCAAGCGGCCGCGCATGTTCTATTTCCACCGCCAGGCGTCTGACGACTGGGACATGGACAAGTTCGAGGACCGCGTAGAGGCGATCCGCGAAGCGTCCGGTCCCGAGCTGGCGGCGCGCACCGACTTGGAAGACCTGGCGTCGCAGTGGGACATCCCGGGCGCGGACAAGCCTTACCTCGAGCGGGTCTGGACAAATCGGTGGACACAGCAGGGCCTGCAGGCGTTCAACCTTGGCCTCTGGAAAACGCTGGCGCGTCCGCAGCTTTCGATTCCTCGCGGCGCGTACGTGACCGTTGGGTTTGACGGGGCACGGTTCCGGGATGCGACGGCCCTGGTGATGACCGACGTCAAGACCGGGTTGCAGCAGTTGGAATTCTTGGCCGAGCAGCCGCTGAACGTTGAGGACTGGGAGGTCGACGAGGCGGCGTTGACGGCGAAGTGGAACTACCTTCGCCGGAACTACAAGGTGTTGCTGTGCTACGGCGACCCCGCGTACTACACGGCGACGTTGGGCTCCTGGGCCGCGAGGGCCGGAGTCAGCCACGTCACGAAACGGCCAGTTGTGCAGGAGTTTTGGACAAACAAGCAGGACCGCATGGTCAAGGCGTTACTTGGGTATGAGTCGGCGATCAACTCGGGCGTGGTCACTTACTCCGATGTCGACTATTCGACCGGCGAGACCACGAAGCACGGCGACCTGACACGTCATGTCGGTAACGCCGGCAAGAAACTGTTGAACATCGTGGATCTGCAGACCGGCAAGCGGAAATGGATCCTCGGCAAGCTCCACAAGGATCGTAAGTTCGACGGCGCTATGGCGGGGGTTTTGTCCTGGGATGCCCGCATGGAGGTACTACCGCTGTTGCCGAAGTCGAAGAAGCGTGTGATCACGCGGATCAGATAGAAGGGGTGACGATTTGGCTGATCTCGCCCCCGCTCTTGAACCGTTGACTCCGGAGAAGTGGTTTAGGCGCTTGTCGGGCATGTTTGTTGAGCCGACGCGGCCGCCGTGGCAGGACGGTTTGCAGCGTCCGTCGACGGTGGCTTACGCGGATGGGTTGTCGCCGTGCCAAGGGTCGGTTTCGCGGTACGCGACGCCGCGTCACAAGTTCTTGGACACGTTGTGGTCGTACTATGTTGGTGATCCGCCGCTGCCGCAGATCGAGCCCGAGTACCACGATGTGTTTCGCAGCGTGCTGCGCAAGTCGCGGTCGAACTACGCGCCAATGTGTGTCGCGGCGATGCTGGATCGACTTGAGCTGCAGGCGGTGTCGACGTTCGTTGATTCGGACACCGACGGCGACGATCTGGCCGCTGAGATCATGGACGAAACAGGATTTGCGGCGTTCAGCAAGGATCTATTTGCCTACGGGTTCGGGATGGGCGAGTCCTACGGGATGGTAGTTCCCGGAGGCCCCGGCGATCCGGTGTTGTCGAACGGTCGGCCGTCTCCGTCGATCCATGCCATTGATCCGCGGCGGTGCATCGGTGTACCGGATTGGCGCAATCCGGTGCGACTGTCGGCGGCTTTGGTCCGTCAGTACGACCCGATCATGGAGCAGAATATCGCGTTCCTGTTTCTGCCGGGCTGGAAGTGGACGCTGCGCTGGGATACAGGCAAGCGTAAGTGGGATCTGGTCAGCGAGCGGCCGGAGCCGGTCGTGGGCCTTGAGAAGTTGGGCGGCATTCCGATTGTGCGGTTCGACAACCTCAACGGGATGGGGGAGTACGAGCCACATCTGGACGTACTGGACCGCATCATCGACACCACGCTGCAGCGGATCATCGGGTTCTGGTACCAGGCGTTGCGGCAGCGCGCGTTGCGTGGTGACGAGGACGAAGAAGAGGAAGAAGACAGCCCGGACGCCGCCGCCGCGGAGCCGATCGACTACGACAAGCTGTTCCGCGCGGGTCCGGGGGCGCTGTGGCGGATTCCGAAAGAGTTCGAGATTTGGGAGTCGCAGCAGACGGATTTCGGCCCGTTGCTCACCGGTAAACGTGACGATGTCCAGGAGTTTGCGGCGGTCAGCAGCACACCTCTGCACCTGATCAGCCCTGACGCCGCAAAGGGGTCGGCTGAGGGCGCGGGCCTATTGCGCGAGGCTTTGACGGCGAAGGTTCGTGACCGCCGTGCACGGTTCACACCGTCTCTGAAGTTGCTTTGGCGTATGGCGTTTGCGTTTGCTGGTGAATCTGAACGAGGCAAGAGGATGCGGCTGCACTGGGGCCCAATCGAGTTCCGGACGTTGGCCGAGCAGGCGTCGGCGTCGTCGCAGGCTCAGGGGACGCTGTCGACTGAGGATCGGTGTGAGCGGATTTGGCAGATGCCGCCCGATGAGACGGCCCGCAATATGCAGCGGCTGACCGCCGAGGATCTGTTGCGTGCGCCGGCGCCGGGCCAGCCGGCGCAGACATCGCCAGGGGCCGGCGAGCTGGCGCCGGCAACGGCTTTGGCTGGGTCTGCGACCGGCGATGACGGCGCCCGGTAAGCCAGCCACCTATCAGCAGGCGCTGGCTGAAGCGGCGAAGATACATGCTGCGCGTAGCGCCGCACCTGATCTGGTCGCGGTGACTGCGCATTTGTCGGAGCAGACCACGCAGGCCCGGGAGCGCGCGGCGGTGTGGGCCAAGCGCGCGATCCTGGCGCTGTGGTTATCGGTGAACCCGTATGACGGGGTGCAGGTTCGAGAGTTTGTGACCAAGGCAGCGGCGCTGATGGTGTCGGCGCAGACCGCGGCGGCCCGGGTTGCCGCTGCGGGGCAGACGCAGCAGCTGGGGGCGCTGGGGATTCCGGTGTCGGCGGCACCGTCGAACCCTGTCGATGTGCGGGCCCCGGCCGCGGTGGTGCGCGGCGGCAAGGTTCGGCTGCGGTACCGAGGCGCGAAGGTCGACTACACCGGGGCAGGCGATAGCGCGAAAGTGTCGGCCGCGGAGATGTCAACGGAGTCTGTATTTCAGCGGCCGGCCGCGCTGTTCCGATATCTGATCTCGCAGGGTGAGCCGAACGCTGACGCACAAGCAGTAATGCGGATCGGCGCGCTGATCGACGACAACCTGATGCTCGCCCAGCGGTTGGCGCAGCAGGAAGTCTTGGCTAAGGCCGTCGACCTGGATGACAACCGGGCCGGACGCGGCCGGCGGCGGGCCAAGATCATCGGCTATCGGCGTGTGATCCACCCGGAGCTGTCTCGCGGCGGCACGTGCGGCATGTGTATTGCCGCGTCGGACCGGATTTACAAGGTCGGCGAGCTTATGCCGATCCACCACCTGTGCCACTGCACGATCGCCGCGGTAACCGAAGACCATGACCCCGCGGACGATCTGAACGCAGTCGATCTCAACGCCCTGTACAAGGCGGCTGGTGGGACGTCGGCGGCCCACCTGAAGCGAACCCGCTACGTGGTCGACCAGCACGGCGAGCTGGGGCCGGTGTTGGTGCCGAAACGCAAGTACAAGCCGCGTAGCGAAGCTTCTCGTAAGAGGTCCGGCGGAACCGCGGTGTCGGATCCGGAATCCAAGGCGCAGATCGCGGCACGACTGCTACCGGGGCTGGAAAAGAACCTGCAGGACTTACGCAACAAGGGCCTATCGGAAGATTCACCGCAGATCTCCTATCACAAGAGAGCAATCGATCGCCTCCGCGGCGACTTGAAAGCGGAGATGAGATCCGTCGGGCCGGTTCGACGATGACCTCAACCTTGTGTTTCCCAGGGGCTATTTCGTCTACGCACATCGAACTTCCGCCTGGTTAACGGCGGCAGGCCCGCTATGGGCGCCACATCTCACCCGATATGGGAGTTGCATTGTCCACACCACTTTCTCAACCAGGTACGAGTCAGCAAGCATTGTCAGACGCCGCGAATGCGGCTACTGGTGGCCAGCCGCAGGGCAACGGCCAGCAGCAGCATGGCGGCGGCCAGGGGCAGCAATCCGGTGGCACCGATATGGGGTTCCCGGCCGAAACGCCTGTCAAGGACATGTCTGTCGAGCAGCAGCTGGCCTACTACAAGCACCAGAATCGTCAGGCCGACAACAAGCTGTCCGCGTTCAAAGGTGTTACACCGCAACAGGTACAGCAGATGCAGCAGCAGCTCGACGAGCAAGCCAACGCGAAGCTGTCGGCTGATCAGAAGGCGGTCAAGGATGCCGAGAAGGCTGCCCGTGCGGCCGCTGATGCTGAGTGGCGGCCGAAGTACCAGGCGTCCGAGCTGAAGTCGCTCGCCAGCCAGGTACTCAAGGGCGAGCAGCTGAAGTCGTTCATGGCGGTCACGGATCCGGCGAAGTTCGCCGGCGAGGACGGTGAGATCGACGAGGAGAAGGTGATGGGCCACCTGACAGCCATTTTCGGCGCGGACGGCGGCCAGGGACAGCAGCCCGGAAACGGCGGCCAGCAGCAGCACCAGCAGCCGTCTTGGGGGCAGCACAGCGGCGGCACCGGTGGCCAGATACGGCCCGGCGAAGCCGGCAGAGCCGAAGCGGCTAAGCGCTTCAAAACCACGTAACCGAAAGGACGCACGCTATGTCGACCGACATTTCGTTGCAGACGACGACCTATCAGGTCGGCAACAAGCAGTGGCTCCTGGACGAGCCCACGTTCAAGCCGAATGTGACGCTGGACATTTCGAAGTTCTCGCGCGACGAGGCCCAGCTGCTCACGATCGATGCCACCGGCGGTACCTACACCCTGGCCTTCGATGGCAGCGACCCGACCGCGGGTATCGCAGAGGCCGCGACCGCTGCCGCGGTGCAGGCGGCGCTGGCTGGCCTGTCGACGATCGGCGCGGGCAACGTGTCGGTCTCTGGCGCTGACGGCGGCCCGTACACCGTGACATTCCAGGGCGCGCTGGCCAGCCAGGACGTTCCGCTGCTGGTCGCCGACGACGCGCTGCTGACCGGTGGTGGCTCATCGGCGACGGTGTCGCTGGTCAACCCGGCCCACTACGCCAACGGCTACATCCCGTCGGGCACCGCGATCGGCGAGATCACCGCGACGCCGGGTCTGTTCGGCCCGTACGACGACACTGCCGTGGACGGCCGGGAGGTCTGCTACGGGCTCACCTACGCCGACGTGCGCGCGGTCCATCAGAACGGGACCGTCGCCGACATGGTCGGCACCGGCGCTGTCGTGTCCGGCGCCGTTTCCGCGTCGAAGCTGCCGTTCCAGTCCGGGACGGGCTCGATCGACGCGAACGGCAAAGCCGATTTGCCCACCATCCGGTTCGAGGCCTGAGAGGAGATTGACTGATGGCACTTTTCCTGGACGGCCCACTGCCGCTCGAAGATGTCCTGACGTTCACGCAGGAGATTCCGATTCCGTCGAACAACCGGTTCACGGTGGATTTCCCGGAACAGGACTACGTCGGTACCGACGAGATCGACTTCGCGACGATCAAGAAGACGAACCGTGCGGCGAAGTTCCGCAACTGGGATGGTTCGTACTGGGTTGCGCCGCGTGACACCGGGTCCGAGAGGCGGGTTCGGATGCTGCCGCTGGGCGGTCAGCTCAGTGTCGGCGAGTACGAGCGACGCCAGATCGAGTTCGCCCGTGTGGGCGGCACGATCCAGTCGATCCTGGTCGACGCGATCTACAACGACCTGCAAGACCTGGCCCGGTACGCGCAGAACCGTGTCGAGCTGGCGTGGGGTGACGTTCTCACCGATGGTGTGCTCACCATCGACGAGAACGGTGTCAAGCAGCAGGTCGACTACGGGATCCCGGCAGCTCAGAAGGTGACGGCGAACACGTTGTGGTCCGACCACGCCAACGCGACGCCGTTGACCGACCTGATCACCTGGACCGGTGTGTGGTCGGGCATCAACGGGATGCCGCACGGGCAGTTCCGCACTTCCACCGCGGTGGTGCAGGACCTGATGCAGAACAAGCAGTTGAGGGACGCGATCAAGGGCGACCAGACCGGCGTCACCTGGGTGTCAATCTCCGAGATCAACGCGTTCCTGGCCGGTTTCGGTATCCCGCCGTTTGTGGTCCCACTCGACGGGCAGCCCGGCGGATCCATCTACAGCTCGAGCTTCGACGTGGACGACGTCACGGTGGCGGCGTTCCCGGAGGACAGGCTGCTGTTCTTGCCTGCCGACATGTCGACGCTCGGGTTCACCGCTTGGGGCACCCCGACCACGGTGATGGAGCTGAACGCCAAGAACGTTCAGGTCGAGGTGACGACCAGGCTCATCGGCATCTTGGTCCGCGAGGAAGCACCGCCGTTCGTCAAGCGCACGTTCGTCGACGGCGTTGTTCTGCCGGTCATTGCCGACCCGCGCAAGATCCTCGTCGCCAAGGTCCGGTAACAGGAAAGAGGGGTTGCGCTGATGGCGGTAATTGGCGAGCACACGGTCTACCTGCGTGACGATGACGGCACCGTACACAGCTTCCTGCCCGGCCAGCGTGTGCCGGCGTGGGCGGCCAAGCAGATGGGTCCGCATTGCTTCGCCAAGGACCAGCCGGACGAGGAAGTGGCCGACTTCAGCCGCGGCGGTGGTGAGGGGCCGCCGCCGCGCGCCGGCGCGGGATCCGGGCGTGGCGCCTGGGCGGATTACGCCGCAGCACACGGTATCGACGTCGATGAGGACTGGAAACGCGACCAGATCATCGACGCCTGTGAGGATAAGGGCATCGCGGTCGAGTGACCGAAGGCAAGTTCGCGGCCCGCGCTGACGTGACCGGACGGTTTGAGGGCACCATTCCCGCTAACCGGCTGGACTGGGTCGACACCTACATCGGCGATGTCGAAACCGAACTCATGTACCAGGTGCCGTCCTTGCGGAAGTCGATCGAGGAGATCACCGCTGAATCGGTAGCGGCTGGCGACTCGGATCGCATCAACCGGGTCAAAGGTCTTGTCGCACGCAAGGTCTTGGAACTGTTCCGCAACCCGGACGGGTCCAGCCAGTTGAGCCGAACCACGCCGGACATCACCGTGAGTCGTACCTGGTCGCCAGACACGACGCGCGGCCGGGTCGAATTCAGCACCGCCGAGCTGGCTAAGGTTCGGCTACGCAAGAAGCGGCAAAAGTTTGGCACAATCCGGGTCGTCCCAGGTCTGATCAGCAAGTGAGAAGCTGTGGCTGTCGCTGAGGACCAGATGACCGGAGACGCCCGCGGGGTGGTCGCCGAGCTGCTTGAGCTACGCGGTCAGCCGATTGCGTTGGTCCCGGCGACGGGGACGGTGACGGAGAAGCCGGGCGGTGGTAAGGATTACGGCCCGGGCGCGGCGCGGGCCGTGCAAACGTTCGCGGTGTTCATCGCTTCTGGTGCTGATGCCCGGCAGGATTCGTCGGCGGATCAGGGCACGACGCGGCAGGTGCCGTTCGACATGGTCGGCGCTTTCGATGCGGTCGTGGAGGTGGGGGATGCGTGGGAAGACGATGCCGCGAAGTACACGGTTGGCAGTGTCGACAATACGAAGCCGTATCAGGTGAAGGCTGTCGGGACAGCGTTTTTGAAGGTGACGGGGCACGGCATTGGCTAAGTCCTATGGCCGGCTGACTGAGCTGAATAGCGGTCTGGTGCGGTTGCGGGACAACGTGAAAGACGTGAAGTCGGACTATGAGCGGCTGCTGGATACCCAGATGGTTCTCACCTCCGTTGAGGGTGAGTCGTACATGAAAGATCATGCGCCGTGGCGGGATAGCACCGGCAACCGCAAGGATCGTGTTCCTGGGGAGACGAGGTCTGCGCTGCATACGACGACGAGCCTAAAGGGCGCCCACAAGGTCATCCGGTTTAGTCACGGTGTGGCGTGGGGGATTTGGCTGGAGATCAAGAACAACGGCAAGGACCAGATCATCATGCCGAGTGTGGCGGTGATGGCCAAGAGGCTGATGAAGAGCCTGCGCGGCTCGCTCAGTGAGCTTCGGAAGCGGGCATAGGCGCGGTGGCGCGTGCCGCGGTGTTGACGCTGCTGCGTAACGATGCGCCGTTGGTCGCTTTGGGTGGGTCTGGGTTTGTGGTGGTCCCGAACTTTGAGGCTGATCAGCGGCCGAATGATGCGGGCGCGTTTATTGTGATCGCTTGGGGTGTGACTGATTTCGAAGAGGCGATTCAGGACAATGGGCCCTGGCATTTTGACCTCTACATTCATTGGCCGGTTGCGTTGTCGACTGACTTTGTGCGGATCGATGACATGAATGATCGGATCGACGAGATCTTCAAGGCGGTTGAGGATGGCCCGCCTGTGGTCGGCGGGGATGGCCGGGCCCTGTATTACGTGGGGTTCGAGGGCCGTGGCCCGGACTTCAAAGACAGTGGCTATCAGACGATTTGCCGGAAGGCGTCGTATATGGCCTTGAGTAACAAGGTAACTGCGTGATTGTGCGCGACCAGAGAAAGGTGTCAGGGTGATGGCAGCAGGATCAGCAGGGCGTGGAACTCCACCGATCGAGGCTCCCGAGGGCGCGCAGACTGCGGTGTCCGACGAGGACAAGGCCAAGGCCGAGGCTGTGGTCAGCGCGTCGGCCAAGGACAAGTCGAGCGAGAGGTACGTGTTCTACACGGGCGCTCGTGAAGCGGTGCGTGCATCCAAAATCAAGGATCCCGTGAAGCGCGAGGCGCGGATCAAGTCGCCGGGTGTCGGATCGTTCTGCGAGGTCACCGCTACGCAGTGGTCGCAGGCTGGTATCAAGGCCACTCACGGCCATGTGTGGAAGTTGCAGAACGAGTTCCGGATTCCGGCGAGCCAGTTCACGCAGGAGCAGATCGACCACTTGCTGAGCACGCAGGGCAAGCGTTTCGAGCTGGTCGACGGTAACGGAAAGAAAGTCGCCCGATAGGGGCGAACGACAGCCTGTCGTGCATAGCGATAATCCCCGGGACATTCGGTGCCCGGGCGGCGCGCTGCACTTCAGAGTTGTCGACGGCTTTCTTGAAATCCGTTGCAACAACAAGACGTGCACGGAAGGCAATTCGGTCGTCGTTTACCACCACTACTCGCTGCCAGAACTTGAGTTGGTGCGCACTGTGAGGCTGCAAGACCCATTCGCGCGGAGGCCTCGGAGCCCAAGATATCGGAAGGAAACCCGTTAAATGGTTGCATCACTTGGACAACCCGACAGCAAGCCATATGGTCTACACCGGACCTGGATTACCCCCTACCTGGACGAAGACGGTTCGGTGCTGAGCAACACCAGCTACCGTCTTCCGCTGGCCCGTAAGCTGATGTTCGCCGAGAAAGAGGACACCGATACCCTCGACGGTGACGACAAGGCTGCGGTCGCGATCCAAGGCAAGGGTTGCTCGGTGGACGGCTCCATCGAGTCCGGCGGTCTGGATCTGATGACCATGTCGATTTTTACCGGCGCCCAGCTGGTCGAATCTGGTCTCGAGCCCAACCTGAAGCGCACGATGCGGAAGCGCGGTAGTGACCAGCGCCCGTACTGGCGGGTCGATGGCCAGGTGATCTCCAACAGCGGCGGTGACAATGTCGCCCGGATCTACCGCTGCAGGGCCAACGGCAAGATCCAGATCGACATGCAGTACGGCACCTTCATGACACCGGTCATCGACTTCAAGGGCACCCCTTTGCCGTTCGATGACTCCGACTACGCCTACGACATCGATTTCAACCAGACCAAGACCACGTTGGGGTCGACGCCGACGCCGAACCCGTTGCCGACGGTGAACAACTTGACGGTTGGGACGATCGCCGCGACGACGGTGGACTTGTTGTGGACCGACATTCCGATCGCCGACAGCTTCAAGGTGCAGCAGTCGCCCACCGGTGCCGGAACGTGGACCGATGTCACGGCGCTCAACGGCGGCGAGCCGACCGACCCGTCCACGACTGTCGAGGGACTGACTACGGCCACGGGCTACGACTTCCGGGTCGCCGCCGTGGTCAACGGGGTTGTCGGCGAATACAGCTCGCTGGTGACAGCCACCACCCTGTAGCCGCAACAGCATCAAGTACCGGAGCCCTAGGAGGCCGACATGTCCGACATGTCCACACCGATGCAAGCCCAGCAGCCCTACCAGGCGATCCCGACAGTCACGCCGGTCGCCAAGGCGTGCACACTGCCCCCGCCAGGGTGGGTGTGTTCGAGGGAGGATGGGCACGCGCCGCCGTGCGTGGCATCGCAGGACAGCACAGAGCCGCCGGCGCCGTCTCCTGAACAAGGGGCGGCGCCGGCGGCTCCCTCCGCGTCTGAACGTGCCCAGGAGCAGCTGAAGGCCGTCACCATCGACCAGGGCGCGCCGTATTGGCTACCGCGCAACATCGAAGCCGATCTAGACCTGCCCAGCGGCGGCCGTGTGCGTTACCGCAAGATCCGTGACGGCAGCGAACTCGAACTGGATCTTGTCGAGCTGCTGGACGGGTTCACCCCCGAAATGGTGGTATCAGCCCAAGGCGACGACCGGGTCGAGATGACCCGCGCGATCGCCAACAAAGAGAACCGTGCCAAGATTTTCGACCCGATCGACCGGGTTGTGGTCGCCGCGGTGGTGTGCCCGCGGATCGTCGCGTCGGGGCCCAGCACGGATCAGCAAATCAACGTCAAGGACGTCGACCTGACCGACCGGATAGTGATCTTCCAGGCTGCTTTTGGAGAGCAGCTCGCCAAGCTCAAAAGTGTACTCGGCGAACCGCAGGAGGGCCTACGAGATCTACAAGCAGGCCAAGGACCTCGGACAGAGGCCCAGTGATGTCGCATTTTTCGGCGATTCGGTTGGGCCGCTTTTCCTGCGCTACTTCGACCGCGGTATCTGGGCTTTCGGGGAGGACGTCGGCAGGCGCGTCAATGAGGCCGGCCGCAGCGAAAACCCGGTCCTGGCCCGGGCGCAGCGCGAGCTGGAATGGGAGCGCCTGATGGGGGATGGCTTGCCGACGACTGTTTTCGCCGAGCCGAGCCCCGCTGAAGACGATTCGGATGACTTCGATGAGGACGACGAAGTGCTGCTCGGCGACGAGGATGTTGTAGGTCTCGGCTAGATGCCCGACTACTACCTGGGACGCGCCCACGCCAATATCGAAATCGACTACAACGGCTCGGGCGCTGATGAGGCCGCCCGGGATCTTGACAGGGTAGCGAAATCGTCGGCCGAAGCCGATTCGTCGCTGACGAAAACCAGTCGCACGCTGAAGGATACCGACCGGGATTTCGATTCAGCCGGTAACTCGGCGCACGGCTACAGTGTGAGGCTCCATGAGGTCCGCGACGCCAGCGAGGATGTCGACCGGGCAGAGAAGGAACTTCACCGGACACTGCTGGACAGCAGGGCGTCGCTGGAGGATGTGCGGCGGGCCACCGAAGATCTTGACGAGGCTCACCGCCGGCATGCGCGGGCGACTGAGGCTGCCCGGGCGGCGCACCGGGCGCTGGCCAGTGAACTGACCGTTGGCCAGCGGGTAATGCGTGGCCTGGCTGATCTGGTCCCGAACATGGAAAGTCGGCTCACGCAGTTGGGGCGCGTGCAGCAGGACGTGTCGCAGAAGTCGAACACTTTGGCCAAAGGGTTGGGTGCGGCGGCCAGGGCGGTCGCCCTGTTGGGTCCGGAAGGTCGGGCTGCTGCGGGCGGGCTTGAGATTTTGTCGAAGGGCTTCGACAAAGCGGGTTCTTCGGCGTCGGCGGGCAGCAGCCATATCGCCGGATTCTTCAAGCAGATCGCCGGATTCGAGGCGGCGTTCGGCAAGATCGCGGGCGTATCGCTGGGTGTTCCGTCGCTGGGCGGTCTGGTGGGCCTGGGTGGGGCGTCGGTGTTGCAGGGCGTGGTCGATGTCGCTGACGCGGTGCGTCAGCTGTCGGGGGTGTTGGGGTTGCTGCCCGCGACGGTCGCCGGTGTCGGGTTCTCAATGGGCACGCTCAAGATCGCGTTGCACGGTGTCGGGGATGCCCTCAAGGACATGATGGCCGATGACCCCAAGAAGTTCCTTGAGGACATCGCGAATATGGGTCCGCTGGCGGCGCAGTCGATGCTGCAGGTCGCGCAGTTCCGGGACCAGTTCAAACTTGCGGGTGGGGCGATACAGGAGTCGTTTTTCGCTCAGGTCTCCGCGGATATTGTTCCGCTGATCCAGACTTGGCTGCCTGCATTGACGTCGTCGATGTCTCGGGTTGCGGGGATTTTCGGTACGTTCGCTGATCATCTGGCGAAGACGCTGATGACACCGCAGGCGATGCAGGTGTTTGAGACGTTCATCGACAACATCAGCGCCGGGCTGCAGTCGATGCTGCCGGCGATCACCCCGTTGGCGAATATCTTCGCGAAACTCACGGTCGAGGGGTCGTCGTTCTTCGCCGAGATCGGCGGCCACATCACTAACTTCTTGTCGGCGTTCGACCAGATGTTGTCGAAAGCTCACGCGTCCGGGGCGTTGCACGACTGGATTCAGACCGGCATCAACGCGTTTGGGCATCTTGTCGGCGCGGTGTCGCAGTTTGGGCAGGCGTTTTCGCAGATCATGACGGTCGCCGACAAGTTCGGTGGCGGCGGCCTGCTCGGCTTCCTGGACAAGCTCGGTACGCAGCTCAATGCGTGGACGCAAAGCTCCGAAGGCCAGCAGGCCATGTCGAGTTTCTTCTCCACGCTGCGTACGGCGACGGATGCGTTTCTGCCGATGCTGAAGCCGTTGACCGAGGGGCTGATGTCGATCGGTCAGGCGTTCGTGCAGTTGGGTGTCGCGACAGCACCGGCCTGGCAGACGTTCTTCAACACGTTCGCGTCGACGATGGCCGAGCTGGGACCGCACATTGCGGGAATCGCGCCGTCCATCAGCACATTCCTGGACAACCTCGCCGCGGCGATGATCAGGCTGACACAGACCCTTGGACCGCAGCTTCCGCAAATCTTCCAGGATCTGGCGAACGCATTTGTGGCGCTGCTGCCCCAAATCCCCCCGCTGGTACAGATATTCACACAGCTGATCGAGCACGTGGGCCCACAGTTGCCGAAGTTCTTCGGTGCTGTCACCGATCTGATCGAGCAACTCATTCCGCTGATGCCGACCATCATCGGCTTCATCCGCGACTTCGTCTCCGCAATCACGGTGTTGGTCGAGATCGGCGCCGGCGTCGAAAAGACGCTCAAGCAGATAATCGACGTCATCCTGACGGTGGGTAACGGGATCGCCGACTTCATCGGCGACCTGCCCAAGAACCTGTCGGGTATCGGCGATGCCATCGCTGGCTTCTTCAAAGACCTGCCGGGCAAGGCTCTGGATTGGGGCAAGAACCTGGTGCACGGCTTGATCCAGGGCATGCTGGACGCCACCGGTCTTAGTGGCCTGCGGAACGCCGCGAAGGGGATTGTCGACCGGATCGCATCGTGGTTCCAGAGCTCGCCAGCCAAGGAAGGCCCGTTCTCGGGCGCCGGATACACGCTGATCCGCGGCCAGAAGATGGTGCAGGACATGGCGGCCGGAATGATGGCTGCACAGCCTGCGATCGCTTCTGCTGCGGCGTCGACGGCGGCCGCGGCAAGCGGCGGGCTGGGCGGCGGCCGGGCACCGCTGCCCGGCGGGCTGGAAACTGCCGGCGGCGCCCTGCTTCCCGACAACATCGCAGGCGCCGACAACAGCATCCTCGACGCCTACCTGCGCCACCAGTTCCCCGACAATCGCGGGCTCAAGGGCTTGGCGAAGGATCTGGGCAACCTGCTTTCGGTGTTCCAGAACGGGTTCAACCTGGCCTACCAGCAGGGGTTGCAGCCGCTGATGCAGGTGATGGGGATGCTGCCCGGGGCCAACGCGCAGACGTGGCGCAAGATCCCGGCGGCACAGTTCGCGGCGCAGCAGCAGGCGGATCTGCAGCGGCAGGCGTTGCAGGACGCGAACAAGGGGCCGAGCTGGCGTGATGTGCTGGGCGCGGGCGCGGGCGCGTCCGGCGCGGGCGGGCAGCAGCAGACCCCGCTTGGGCTGTCGGCGAGCTCGAGTAAAGAGCAGATCCAGCAGGCCATCATTGCGGCCGGCCGGGCCCGCGGTCTCAGCGACGCCGACATTCAGACTGCGCTGGCGGTCGCGGCCGCCGAGAGCGGTTTCAACCCGACGATCTCCGGTGGTGTGCAGGGCAGCGCGGGTCTGGTGTCGGGCCTGTACCAGCAGTCGCCGAGTTCGGGCTGGGGGACTTTGGATCAGGTCAACGATCCGAACTATGCGATCAACGCGTTCTACAACGCATTCGTGAAGCAGCTGGAGAAGAATCCGACGAATCCGCTGCTGGCCGCGGTGCTCACCCAGAACCCGCAGCTGGGCGGCGGGGCGCAGGGCTCGGACTATTGGAATGCGGTCAGCAACAAGCTGGGGTTGGCCAGCCAGATCCTGCAGCAGTTCGGCCCCGGTGTGAAGGGCCCGTCTTGGCAGCAGGTCACTGGTGGCGGTGGTGTGCCGACCACGGGGATCGCGTTGCCGCCGGGAACGAAGGTCGGCCACGATGGTTCGATCTCGGTGCCGCCTGGTACGCCGCTGCCGAGTTCTGGGATCGGGCTCAACGCCGCGTCGCGGGCCGGCCAGGTTCCCAATGCCCCGAATGTTGAGGCCGGCATCAAGGCTATCGGCGGTCTGCCGACGCTGTACCCGACGAGCGGGCCCGGGGCGTATCAGGTGCCGGCGTGGGCGCAGCAGCTTGCCGCCGCGTTCGGGTTGACGGCATCGACGTATGCCAGCGGCGGCAGTCTGCACCAGATGGGTTTCGCGTTCGACTTCAACGGTCCCGCGGCCGGCAGGGAGGCTCTCGCACAGTTCATCTCGTCGAACCTCGCATCGCAGACGCTTCAGCTGATCTACCGCGGTTCGCGCGACTACGGCATCGCCAGCGGACAGACGGTAGGCCCGGGCTATTACGGCGGCGACCTACCGGGTCACACTGATCACGTTCACTGGGCGACGGATGTGCCGCCGGTGATGCTGACCTCCGACGGCAAGGTCATCCCCGTGCAGGGCGTGCTGCCGGGTGCCGGCGGGTTGGGTTCGTCGGCTGGCCGCACCAGCGGGGGACTGGTGCTGCCGTCGGGTAAGACGGTGGACCAGCTGCTGGACAGTAGCAACCTGTCGGCTAATGACCGGCTGCTGCAGTCCTTTCTGGCGGGCAACCCGGACCTTGCAGCCCAGATCGGCGCTGCCCGTACGCCGGGCGCATCTGATGCGACGGTGCTGCAGGCGTTGACCGGGATTGACACCACGATCTCTGGGTTGAAGGCGCAGGATGCGATTGGTAACGAGAACACGATCCGGGCGTTGCAGGCGACTCAGAGTCAGATTGCGCAGTCGACTGGGTTCGCCCAGGGGCCGACGTCATTCTCTCAGGGCTTGCAGGTTGCGCAGGCGCTCGGTGGTGGGGCGGCGAACGCGATCACCGGTGTGATCCAGGCGATTCAGGGTGGTTTGGATTCGCTTACGGCGACTCAAGACATCGCTGACCGGCTCGTTTACGGTGTGCGCAACACCGAGGACATCAACGCGATCGTCGATGACATGCAGAAGTACATCACGTTCGCCGCCCAGATCGCCTCGGCGACGGGCAGCATCCTGCAGTCGATCGGGTCGGTGATCTCGGTCGCCGGCCAGGGGGCGGCATCGGCCGGTTCGGGGCCGACGGGCGGTGACCCGGGCGCCGCGGTGGCCGCGGTCGGCCAGGCCTTCGAGCTGGCCGGCATGATCTCCCAGCTCGTGTCAGGCGCCCTGCAGGCCGTCAACGCCGCCATCGACTTCAGCCAGCAGGCCTACCATGTTGCCGGCACCTACTTTGGGCGGCTGCTGTCGAATCTGGTGGCCGGCCCCGGCGGCACACCGCTGATGGGTGACGTTCGATTCCTGCTCAACACCAACACCGGACAACTGCTGTCCTACAGCCGCGACAATCCCGGCAACCAGAACGCGCTCGCCGTACCCGGGCTCCTCAACGCCGCCTACGGGTACGGGGGCGGCAACCCCAACCCGCAAGTCAATCAGCAACTCAACGTCTATGCCGGGCCCGGCCAGCCGGCGGGGGAGATGCTTCGGGAGGTGGTGTGGATGGTCAACACGAGCGGCACCACAGGTGCACTAGCCCCGTCGAACTTCTGATGGTCACCCGCAACCTTCGCCCCTTCCAATACCAGCTGGGAGACCTGGTTTTCGGAGCCCACACCCAATACCCGGTGTTCGGGGTCAAACCGCAGTCCTACAACGTGAAGGACCAGGACTCCCAGGTTCCGCTGGCAGATGAGACCCGCATGGGCCAGGACACCCTGCAGGGGACGCCGATCACCTTCACGATCGGGGTGAAGGACAACGCCCCGGTCAGCTACATCGCCGGCATCCTTCCCGCCGATCTGGTGTTGAAGTCGTCGAGGCTGCTGACCGCGCTGCAGAAGGAATGGAAAGCCGACGATGTGCGTAAGCAGTGGGGCGAGCTCAAGCCGCTGATCTTCTGCGACGGATACGGGTCGACGCGCCGAATCTACGGCCGCCCAAGGAAATTCGACTACACCCGAAAGACACAGACGTCGCAGTTCCACAAGGTGACCGCCGAGTATGCGCGCATCGACACCCTGTCCTACGACGATACCGAGACGGTGGTGTCGCTGATCAACGACGCCGAGCCCGTCTACTACACGCGTGCTGGTGGGGACGCGCAAGCCTGGTACCGGATCCTGCTGTATGGGCCGATGCACAACCCGGTCATCGACGTCGGCGTCGACAACTTCATTTTCAACGGCGACATCTTGGCCGGGGACTTCGTCGAGATCAGCTCCTACCCGTGGCAGCGGCGCGTCATCAGCAATCACGGAATCAACTTGCGCACCAAGCTGATCGGCAACACCAAGTACCTGGACCAGCCGAAACTTCCGCCGAACACATCGATCCCAATGTCCTGGTCGGCCACCCTGACCGGCGTTGACAGCAAGTGCCTCGTGGTGTGGCGCGACGCCTACCACATCTTCTGAGGGAGCTGCACCTGATGAGCAAAGAACAAGTCGAAGCCGTATTGAAATCCCTTGAGGTAAAAGGGCTAATGCGCCAGACGTCTGAAGCACTCTGGGAACCTACCGATTTAGGCAGGCTGGTAGCCCACAACACAGGTGGTCGAAACTAATGCCGCTTTCTGATGCCGCCATGCTGGTCGGCGCCAACGCGATCCGCCTGGCCCTGGGCGGGGCGAAAGCCCACACCGATAACCCGGGCACCGGTGGGGCCGCCAACGCGTCCAGCGCAGCCATGGTCGTACCCGCATGGACGACGCCCGACGCGGACGGAGACTTCGACCTGGCCGCCAACCTCAACTTCTCCGGCGGAACACCCAACGGGCCATGCACATGGGTGTCGCTGTGGTCCAACACAACCGGATCCGGCATCTGGTACGGCAACTTCGAGCTATCCGGTGATCTCACCTTCGACGCCACCGGGTCCATCGCCATCACATCCCTCGCACTGAACGGATCCTCGAGCTAGCCGATGGCCACAGCCACAGCGTCCGGCACATACGGGTGGGCCGGCACCGCTGTCGCGGTGCGCCCCTCCCACGCATCCGCATCGGGAATCTTCGAATGGGCCGCCACCGCGGTGGCGCTGAGCCCCAAGACCGCCACCGCGTCCGGCGGCTTCGATTGGAGCCTGCGCCGGGCGACCGCCGACAACGGCGAATACATCATCGACCCGCCGCGCTGGCGTGTCATCGTGCAGGAAATCCGCAGCGGCCAGATCGTCATCCCCGACCTGACCGTCACCAACCTGGTCCACCAGCGCGCCCTGTCGGCGCCGGCCGACATCCAATGCGACGTCGACTTCCACGACGACTCAGTTGCCGGCGTCGTCTTCAAGCCGTGGGGCCACCTCATCCACATCGAACGGGTCATGCTCGGCAAGCGCCGCGTCTGGATCAGCGCGATCGTGCAGCCATCCGAGATCGACGAAAAGACCGGCATCCTGCACCTGAAAGCCAAAGGCTTCTCCTGCTACCCGAAGAAAACCCCGTGGCTTGAGGACATCAACTGGCTCGCCAACGATGTGTTCCGGCCGGTGGTCGCGATCTGGGACCACATCCAGCACGACTTCCCCAACGGTGACCTAGGCGTCGAAGTATTCCCGCAAACCTCCGGTGTGATCCAGCTGCCCGGGTACGCGTTCGACGGAGACCTGTTGAACCTCAACTTTTTCGCCACATTCATACGGGCGCAAGACAAGCTGGACTGCGGCGACTACATCGACGCCCTGGCGCGCGATACTCCATTCGACTACGCCGAACGCTCGCAGTGGAACGCAGCCCGCACCAATGTGGTCAAGAAGATCGAGCTCGGCTATCCCCGCCTTGGTCTGATCCAGACCAACCTGGCGTTCGTCATCAACGAGAACGTCCTATCGGCCAAGCCGCACATCGAAACCCAGATCGATTGGATCAGCGACGTCGGGGTGTCGGGCTGGTTCCCCGGCATGGAGGCCTCCTACGAGCTGGCCAACGCCGACCCGGACCGGCTACGCCGATACCTCGACGAGACAGACGGGTTCATCGACTCCAACGAACGCGCCGCGTCCTGGGCGCACAAGCGGTTGGCGCGCCGCCAGACCCCGGCGTATTGGGAAGAGATCACCGTCGACATGAACCATCCGAACGCCCCGTTCGGATCCTACGATGTCGGCGATACGATCACGGTATCCGGATTCATGCCCTGGGTCGGCGATATTGCGCTGGCGCACAAGATCATTGCGATCGGCATCGATGACACCAAAAACATCTGCAAGCTCACGCTCAAGGCAGAAGGCGCGTTCAACTACGATCCAATCTTCTTCCCCAGCGGTGTGTCCAACATCGTCGGCAACCCCGGCTTCGACTTCAACCTGACCGGCTGGACCGCCAGCGGCGGGGGATGGTCCCACGACGCCGGCCAGGGCGCGAACCGGCTCGGCTCGGCCACCGTCGTCGCCGACGGCGGCGACCACTACCTGATAACGCAGCCGTTCGGGCTCAGCCCATTCCAGATCTTCCCCGTGCGGGCGTCGGTGAAATGCTCCAACGCCGTCTCGTCCGGGGCCGCTGTGCAGGTGTTCGCCCAGTTCTACGACGATGACCTGACGCCGACCCAGGCGTTCATGGTGGGCAGCGTGAGCCCGCGCGGCATGGTGCCGTGGACCAGGCTGGGCGGCAAGCTGATCGCGATCCCGCCGAACACGCGCTGCGCGTTGGGCCTGTATGTCGGTGCCGGCATGACGGCCGGCCAGGTGTGGTTCGACGACGCGGAGATGGTGCTGTGAGCCCGCCCGGGTTCGGCGGCGCCCCCTACAGCTCGCCGCAGGAGCGGACGCTGACGTCGATCACCGACGGCCGCGAGCAGACGCCGAAGAGCGCCGAGGAAATCTCGCGGATGCTGCAGACGCAGCAGGCTCAGATCCGGTTCCTGGCCAGCAATCAGAAGCAGATGCAAAAGGGCATCAACGAGGCGACCCAGAACCCGATCCAGCAGTTGCAGCAGTTCATCTCCGATCTGGTCGTGTTGTTCGGCGGCGGCCAGCTGGCCCAGGGTGTGCTCGACTTCGGCGACCTGACCTACATCCTGCCCGCGCTGGGCGCACTGTTCGGGTTCGGTGACGGGCCGTTCCCCTTGAACTTGATCGCGGCGGCCGAGAAGTTCTTCTTCGGCTACGTGGTGCCCACGCAGGCATGGACCGACTTGTTGAACCATTTCATCGGCACGTGGCTTGAGGCGTTCGGTATCGACGAGAAGTTCGTCGCCGACGTCAAGGCTCTGGTCACCGCGGTGGGCGAGCTGTTCGACGGTGTTACCGGGCTGTTGCCGAACGTCAACGAGTTCTTCGGCGCGTTGGGTATCACCGCGGCCGGCTTGGGGCCGCTGGGTTTGGCGTTGGCGCCGATCATCAAGCTGTTCGAGGCGATCGACATCAAGAAGTTCGGCAACGCGGTCGAGTTCATCACCGACGCGATCGATCCGTGGATCGTGCAGTTGACGTCGATCATCAACTTCACCAACGCTGTGCTGCACATTTTGGGATCGGGCGAGGATGTCCTGAACTCCCCGCTGCCGCAGCTTACCGCCCCGTGGGCGAACCTGATCAAGTTCCTCGGCGGCATCAACTTCGCTATCGCGAACTTCAATCCTCTGGCCGCGGCGCAGCAGTTCATTGGGCGGCTGCTGATCCCGCTGGGCGGTATCAGCGAGGTGCAGCCGGACCTGCAGCTGGATTCGAGCTTCGACGAGTCGTCTTCGATCGCCGAGGATTCGCCGGCGTGGGCGCCGCAAGACTTGGATCCGCTGGTCGACTACCCGGAAGGCTGGCTGTGGGATCTGGTTGGGCGCAATGCGCCCGGCTCGGCCACCGTGGACTGCGACGGCGCCAATCATGCGCTGCTGGGCACCGAGATCCCTGTGGTGGAGGGGCAGACGTTCGCCCCCGAGTGCTGGCTGACGTGGTCGGGGGTGACCGCGGCGGGGTCAACGTTCAGGCTCCAGGTGATGACCGACGGCGGGTCGGCCACCGACATTGCGGCGGTGTCCTCGCCCGCGGCGTCGGCAGGCTGGACGCACCTGTCGGGCACCTACACCGTGCCGGCCGGGGTGGCGACAATCCGCACACGGCTTTACGTCAGCGGCAACGCCACCGCCGGCCAAGTGTGGTTCGACGACGCCCCGATACGCCGCACCAACCTGATGCAGAAAGGCTTCATCCAGGGACTCGTCGACGACTTGACCGAGTTGTTCGGCAACTTCGCGGCGATGATCGACGGCATCCTGGGGACCGGGCACACCTTCAGCGACCTGGTGACTTTCATCGCGTCCGGGCTGTCGCTGGCGGCTGAGGCGGCCGACAACTTCACCGCCCTTCTGTCGGGGCTGAGCCTGGCCAACATCACGTCTCTGGTTTCGTTCCTGGCCACCGCGAGCAGCAACGCTGTCGACGCGATTGGCGCTCTCGGCGATTTGGTGGCGAACGCGCTCCAGGTCGACGCAGCCGGGGTCGGCACGCTCATCGCCAGCTTGTTGACGATGCTCACCCAGATCAGCGACATCTTCAACGGGTCGGTTGTGACACCGGTAAACACTGTGGTGCAACAGATCAAAGACTGGTGGGCGGCGACAGGCGCAGTTCTACCGGCTGCGATCACTAATGCTGGTGCTGCTGTTGGGGATATCGCCGACATCATCAGCAATGCTGCTCAGTCGACGGCGGCGCAGGTGGGTGCCGCGCTTGCCGGTGCGGTGGACGGTATCGACGATGTGGTCAACAACGCACTCAACGACGCGGGCGTGGTGGCCACAGCCTTCGGGATGGCCGTGCAGGGCGCGTGGAACACGATCGTCAACGCCTGGATACCCGGCTTCGGGGCTACCGCGGCGACGCCGGCAACAGTGGCTACCGCCGCCGCGAACTCCGCAAGTACCGTGGGCCAGCATTCGGCCGACATCTCGGCCATCCAAGCCGCATTAGCCTCGGCGAATAGTGGCTCTGTGGGGGATTTGAATGCGGCAGTAGAGATCGACCCCAATGGCTCACTTCCGAGTGAATTCGATGATGATGGCACCATTGTCATTGGTGGTACAACATATGCAATAGCAGAATATAATGCCGCCGAAACCCCCACAGATGAACAAATTGTAACAATTATTCCGAGTAACATCAGCGCTCACTTGTTATTGCGAAAGGGGGGAGACTCCTTCGTTTTTGCTCAGGTGGCCGCGAACGGATGTACAATTTATGCCATTGTATCTGGTGTAGCTACCGTTATTGGTAGCGCCAGTTGGCCAATCTACTTTCTGCCAGGCCGATCGGTATCGGTCGCAGTTGGACCTGATGACTACAATTTCAAAGTATCGGTTAATGGGATTTTGAAGGGCACTATTACTGATTCAGTTCCGGTATCGCAGAAAGGCTCAGATTACCGGTCCATCGGGTATTCGGAATTTGACGATGATCCACCCCTCGACATCGGTCTTCCGGGAAGATATACGCAATGGGGTGTATATGGCCCGGGTGTCGTGCCCGGTGGCTGGGCACTGTTACCCGATAATCCAAATACCTCTGCGGAGCAGTATTGGCCAACTGACACACCCTTGATTCTGCGGGGTAACCCCGATCTGGAATGGGAGCGTCGCGGTCCAATACACCGCTGGATAGCCCCGCCTTATCCGGGCTGGACGCCAGTTAACCAAGGATCAGCAAGCCTAACTCTGGACAACGACTCGCTACTGATTGAGACGCCAAGCTCCAGTGGAGACGACACCCAGCTACACGCGTTTGTGCGATCAATGGCGAACACAAGCAATTATTCTATCGAGTCATATCTTGAGGTAACGCCACCGGCAGTTGCGGATTTCTGGCATTGCGGCATGCTGCTACGAAACTCATCAACCGGATACATTCTTATGATGTCTGTGGTACAAAGTTCTGGCGTATCTACAATTGGTTCTTATATAGGTGTCGCGCATTGGAATGGGTACACGACCAGCGGGGCGGCTGCGTATATTAACCAGAGTTTGAATTTCTGGCCAGAGTTCCCGCATTTCATGCGGTTCCGCGAGGACGGGACAGACCGGTACTTCGAAGTGTCGATAAATGGCGTCGATTGGCGATCGATATGGCTTCAGACGCGATCCACCCACACCATTCCAGACCAGTACGGATTCTTTGTTCGGCAGAACACCGGCTGGTCTCAACCATTATCTCTACGAGTCAGGTCTATCAATGAGTACTGACAGGGAAGTCGTCGCATGGGCATGATCGATGTAACCCGAATAACTCCTCGCGAATACCGTGCTATCCAAGTTATCGATGCCAACGCCGCCGAGGTGATGGGGCTCGCGAAGACGCTCAAGGAAACCGGCAGATTTAACGCTGACGCTCAGCTCATAGATCTAGACGGTGGAGGGGCGGGCTGGCGCGTGTTTCTGCGTACGCCCAAGGGCAACGCCGACATTGTGGCCAATCCCGGCTACTGGATCGTGTTCTCCGACGACCTGCAGGACGTGCAAGTCCTCACTGGGCCCGAAGCGGTCGCGGCTTGGCACCAGGAGGTTCCCCTGCAGTGGGAATCGTTGGTCACAGTCAGGGCGAGCGCGGACGGGACGGCTGAAATCTCGGTGGCTCAGCCGACATCGATAAACGGCCCCTTCATTTTCGCGGTCACGATCGATGGCCAACCTGTCGAAAGTGAACCCGCCGTGGCGCTGGTCAAATCGCCCGGTCCGAAGGTTGAAGGCATGATCATCGGGGCCAGTGTCACCCACACCGCTACTGGCTTAGAGCCCACTAGCGAACACACCGCGGTCGTCAAAGTCACAGACGGCTACGGGAATTCCGCCAGCAGCGATCCGGTGACGTTCACGATGCCCGAACCTCCAGATCCCGATCCTCCCGCTGAGCAGGATCCGGGCAATGGATAGCCGCCAAGCCGTGCATGCGTGGACTGGCGTGAGATGAGCATTGCGCGGCGCGCCGGCCCACCCGAGGCGCGCTGCATCATCTGTGGCTGCCCAGGCGGCGACCACATCCCACTCAGGTATCCGCTGCGCGCCTGGCTCCTGCACATGCTGCCCGCGCGCCTCTGCAGGGTTCTGCGGCCGCGACGGCGATGAAACTCACTGTCGCCGAATTCCTGCTCATGACGGGATTCGTCGGAACAGCGCTGCTCGCAATCGGATTCATCATCGGCGAAATCGCCGCCAAAATCCACCACGACCACAAGAAGGGGCGCTGATAGATGGGTGTCATTCCGTTCCCTAGTCCTCAGTCGGAACCCAAGTCAACGCCCGACGTTGCGACTCAGGGCGCGTCCGTCGTCGACGCGCTGATCCGCTCACCGCTCGGCGAAAAGACCGTTGGGGAGGCTTTCGCCGGCCTCGCACAGATGCGCATCAAAGACGTTCTGCGCGAGGTCTTCACTGTGGACGACGAGGCGAACTGATGAGTTACGGCCTGCCCACCGGAACCAACATCAACTACGGGCAGCCAGGATTCCCCGACTGGGTCTACCAGCTGGGAGCAGCCTTCAACCTCCGCGCCTCCACCTATCCGGGGCACCAGGAATCAGACCGCGTCGAAGCCGGGTACGCACGCAACCCCAATCGCCAGAACCGGGGTATCGACTGGGCCGGGGCAGTGCCGGACATGGACCGCTTCGCCGAATATCTGCTCTCCACGCGCGGCTCATTGGAGCAGGTGATCTGGCAGAACCCCGCCACCGGAGCCCGCATCGGCGTCGCAGGCGGCAAAGACGTCACCCAGACCGCCTACTACGCCGCCGACTACTCCGGCCACACCGACCACGTCCACACCCGACAGAGCGAGGCCATCCCCATGCCCGATGCACCGCCGAAAGACACGCTATTTGCCGACGTCTCCGAATGGCAAGTGCCCGTGGACGACTCCTACCCATACCCGGTGTTGTCGATCCGCGTCAGCGACGGCTCGTACCAAGATCGCAACTTCGCCCGGAACTACACGTGGATGCGCGCCGCGCTGAACTCCGGGAAGCTGACATTCGGAATCGTCTACACCTACGTTCGCCCCCAGACCTGGCAGTCGAACGCCGCCACCGTCAAGCAAATGATCGACGCTGCGGGCGGCCTGCACCCCCGCGTCGCGCTCATGCTCGACATCGAGAGCGGGGGCAACCCGCCCGGCGATCAGTCTGGCGGCATCAACGCCCTCTACTCCGCGTTGGCCGACTACACCGGCGACCCAGCCCGAATCATCGGATACGGCAACGTGAGCGACCTCAACGGCATGTGGCGCACCAAACCGCCCGGCATCCGACTCATTGTCGCCGGATACGGCCGACTCCCCACGTATCCGGGAATGGTCGCCCACCAGTACACCGACGGCCAGGGCTACGGCGGTGGGCTCCCTGAAGGATGCCCCCCGTTCGGCAACTGCGACATGAACGCCGCCAACGGCCTCACACCAGCGGAATTCGCCGCTGCCTGCGGAATCAGTGGTGACCTGCAGCCCGAACCGGACCCGGAGCCCGGCCCGCCCCCGGCCGGACCCGTCCCCGTCGGACCCGCCGACGACCAACTCACCCTGCGCTGGCCATGCCTCGGCGACCAAACCCTCGTCGAAGCCGTCGCCGAGATCCGCGACGCCGTACTGGGCACCAACGACCGGAAGCGAGGCTGGTAATGCTCACCTGGCTCATCGTCATTCCCGGCTTTCTCAAAGGGCTGCGCTGATGGTCCGCCACCTGGCCCTGGTCTACCGCGGCACCGGCGGCATCATCGGCGAGGATTACGTGTCCCGCGTCTGCCAGCCCCTCGCCGACCTTGTGCAGGAAGAGAACCCGCCCTGGGCCGCCACCATGGGCGGGCTTCCCGTCGCGGCCGCCGGAGCCCCCAGCGACCCGTCGATGAACAAGGGCGCCGCCGACGCCCTGACAGCCAGCATCCCCATGATCGAGCGCGCCATCAGCGAGAACCCGCAGCGACGCATCATCATCGGCGGATACAGTGCAGGCGCCTACGTGGCCGCCCTGGTGCGCCGCTACGTCCAGCAACGCCACCCCGATAACTACCTGTGCTCGTTCAGCCTCGGAGACCCCACCCGGCCACCCGGAGGCGCCTACTACCCGTTCGACGCCTCGGTGCAGCCCGGCGGGCAAGGCATCGGTTCCTGGCACTACGGCGACGTCACCGACCCGCGGCATTGCTGGCTGTCGAATCACACCGCGCCACCGAACCTGGGGCCGGACATGTACGCGATCACTCCGCTCGGCGTCACCGGTGAGATCATGCAGGCCGCCTACGACATGGTCACCGACTTCAGCTTCTCCGACATTCTCACCGCCACTCGAGCGATCGTGCAGGCCGTCCCCAAGATCGCCGAAGACATGGGCATCGACGTGCCCGACGTCCTGGCCGCGCTCGCCGGCGGAATCCCCGGCTTGGCCGGCTACGGTATCCCGCTGCTGGTCGGCGCGCTGTCCGGGCTGATCGGATTCGGCAACAACGACACCCTCACCGGCACCGCGGCCGGGGCCGCCGCCGCCCGCATCGGACTCACCTTCCTGGCCGCCGGGACCGGCCCGCACATCCGCTACGAAGTCGACGAAGTCTGGCCCGGCCAAACCTACCTCGGCCTCGCGATCCAACACGTCCGCTACTGGGCCAGCACTGTGCAGCCCGACGCCGCGTAGTGCCCATTTCAGATGTGAACCGACCTTCAGTGTTTTCGGGTCGCTGACCTCTACACGGAAAGGCAGTGCCGCGTTATGCCGAAAAGCATCTTCACCAAGATCTTCTGGAAGGACACCATTGACCGCGCGGTCGCCGCCGGCGGCGCGGCGGCTGTAGCCGCATGGACCCTGGGCGCATTCAACGTCGTCCCCTCGGTCCCCGGATACGCAGTCCCCATCGCCTTCGCCTGCGGGGCCGGCCAGGACATTTTGCGATCACTCGCTTCATTGCGCGTAGACAACGGCACCGCCAGCCCATTGGCCGATGTTGTGGCCGCCGACCGCACCACCCAGCCGCGATGAACTGGCAAGAGCTGGCGCCCACGATCATCACGTGTGCCGGCGTCGTCCTCGCCGCGGCCGTCGGCGGCTGGTTCGGGCACCTCACAGCGAAGAAGAACGCCGAGAGCACCAACCGGGACGCCTTCACACGTGCGTACGAGGCGGCCAGCCTGAACTGGGCCCGCTACACCGATGCCGTGCAGAAGTGGTGCGAGAGTCAGTCCGTTGAGCTGAGCAAGCTCTCGGAGCGCCAAGAGAAGACCGATCTGGCTTTGCAAGCCGAGATTCTGGCGCGCCACAAGGCGGAGCGACTGTATGCCGTCGCCATCATCTATCTGCGACGCATCGCGAGCTGGTTCGCCGAGCACTGGCCAGGCGAGGAAATGCCACCTCCGCCACCGGAACTCGAACCAGACCTAGATCCATAAGGGGGAGGGCCGTGTGGTGAAGCTGCGTCCGTCCGACTGCTTCTGGATCGTCGTTCCGATCATCGCGGTTGTCTACAACGTGTTCCTGGCCGAAGAAGGCGACACGTTGTCGGAGGCTTGGGACCGATACCTGAAACGTTGGCCCTGGCTCAAGCATGTGATCCGTGTGGTTTCAAAGCACCTGGCGAATGAACTGGATCCGCGTGCTGATCCGATTGGCATCGGATTCGTGTTGATTCGCATGCTGTTTAGACGTAGCGGCGCTGTGACTGTGCTCGTCGTCGATGACTAGGTAACACCAAAGGTTCAGCCGTCCCCGGCTGTCTCGTCGAGCTACGCCCGTGGCTCCGAGACAGTCGGGGCTTTTTGTCTGTCGGCCAACGGGCACTACACGTACTGCCCGTTGATGCCCGTCATGCCCACGGATCCGAAGATGTCTGGGAGTAGCGGAAGGCCGCCCTTGTGCCCACCGATACTGCCGTTACCTGGGAGTGTGTTGACGAAGCCCGCGTTCGCATCCCCGCCGTTGCCGCCGGCGCCGCCGGAACCGAACATTGTGGCCGGCCCGCCCCAGCCTCCCCACCCGCCGCGGCCGTTGTCTATGCCGGCGAATCCGCCGGTGCCGCCGGCGCCGCCGTCGCCGATCAGCCAACCGCCGGCGCCGCCCATTCCGCCGGCACCGCCCCGGTAGAGGTTGCCCAATATGAGCCCGGCCGGGCCGCCGTTGCCGCCGGCGCCGCCGTTGCCGATCATTCCGCCCATTCCGCCGGCCCCGCCGGCTATGCCGACCGCTGTGCTGTCGCCGCCGCGGCCGCCGTTGCCGTACAGGATCCCGCCGGCGCCGCCCGCGGTTCCCACGCCTTGCGCGTTGGTGATGCCATCGGCGCCGTCGCCGATCAGGGGGCGTCCGAGGATGGCCTGGAATGGGGAGTTGATCGCGCTGAGAAGCGGGTTCGCGTTGGCTGCTTCGGCGGTGGCATAGGCGCCCGCGTTAGAGGTCAGTGCCTGGACGAACTGGGTGTGAAACTCGGCCGCCTGGGCGCTCAGTGCCTGATAGCCCTGGCCGTACTCGGAGAACAGGGCTGCGACCGCTGTCGACACTTCGTCCTTGGCCGCGGCGAGAACGCCCGTCATCGGTGTTGCCGCGGCGGCGTTGGCTTGGGCGACTACCGAGCCGATGTCTGCCAGATCTGAGGCGGCAGCTTCGAGAAGATCCGGGGCAGTGGTCAGAAAGGACATCGACCGTTCCTCTTTCGTTAGGAGCTTGGGCAGGCGGCGCGGTAGTCGGTGCACTGGCCGGGGGTTGGCTGCTGGGTTACCGGGGTGTAGCCGTGGGGGCCCCACATGCCGGGCCGGCCGTCTACGGGGGACCAGTTGGTGCCGTTCTGCTGCACCCAGGGCGGGACACCGGAGCACGGGTCATACCAATTGGGGGACTGGTAGAGGCAGCCGGGTGGGGGAGCGGCCTGGGCGGGCGGCGCTGCAGCGACGAGCACCACGAACGCCGCAGCAATGGATAGGCGTATCACTCTTACCCCTCTCACCCTCTAATAGAGAACGTAAATCCGCAGTGCTCGCAGTCGAGGCGGAATGCTTGAATAGCAACTATCGGCGCCGGGCCTGGAATCGTCACGGTTCCGCCTTTGCGGAGCGTCCACTCGTGGCCTTCGGCGCGCGTGCAGGGCGGCAGGTCTTCCACACAGTTCTCGACGCCAGCGTCAAGGACTGCTTGAAGCGCGACTCGTATGCCATCGGTTATCACTGTGGCCTACCGGTTCTGAATTGCCGTGTTGGCCATTGGGTGACGACATGCCACGGAGCCGGGTTGTTCGGCCGCACCGCGTGGGGGAGTTGCGGCGACAGTAGCTGTTCTGCCGACCAGATGTCTGGCTGCCATGCTGTGCGGCGCATCTGCTCGGCCGCATCCCGGACGGCAGGTGTCTGCTGGTTGCGGGTCTCCGCCCGGTAGTCCCAGTCGGCGCGGGCGGCCAGCGCCTGCCGGCGCCGCCACTCGCGATCCGCCGCGTAAGCGAGCGCGGCCGCCGCGATCAAGGGGATGAACACCCACGGGTAGGCGCCGATCGCGCCGAGTGTGAACAACACCGTGGGCATGCCGAGCATCACCGCGGCGGTTGGATGCCGATCCGCCCAACTCCCATGCGAGCAAGAAGTTTCCAGCCCGCATCGTGGGCATGTGCACGGCGCGGCCAGTACTTCGCTGGTCTGCGCGTGGGTACTGGCTGTCGCCATACTGGCAGATGGTACGCGCAATCGCGCGCGATGTGTACAGTTCTGTGTACAACAACGCGCGCGAAAACGCTCCTAGCTGTGCGCCGTCAGGGTTTCGAACCCCGGACCCGCTGATTAAGAGTCAGCTGCTCTACCAACTGAGCTAACGGCGCATCGGTCTGGCAAGACCGCGTTGCGACAATAACAGGCATCCCGGCGCAGAGGGAAATCTCCGGATCACACGGGGTGCAGTGCGATACTGGACCGCAGGAACGGAGCCTCATTCGCCGAGCTGGCGGTGATGAGGCAGTACAATGCTAGTAACAATCCGAGGTCAGCGGTGACCAAAGTAAGCGTGAGTATCTGGAAGGTCACTTGATGGCGCCTTTGAGCAGACGTCGATCGTGGCTGGCTGCGATCCTGATCCCGGTTGCTGTGCTGACCGTCGCCTGCGGCGGCAGCAGTGCTACCCCCACCGCGACCAAGGTGATCGAGAACAAGGGCACCCCGTTTGCCGACCTGTTGGTGCCCAAGCTCACCGCATCGGTGACCGACGGGGCCGTCGGGGTCACCGTGGACGCACCGGTCACCGTGAGCGTCTCCGACGGTGTGTTGGCCGCGGTCACCATGGTCAACGAGAGCGGCAAGTCCATCAGCGGGAAACTCAGCTCCGACGGACTGCACTGGTCGACTGACGAGCCGCTCGGATATAACCGGCGCTATACGCTCAACGCCAAGGCGCTTGGCCTGGGCGGTGCCGCGACCCGCCAGATGACGTTCCAGACCAGTTCGCCGGCCCATCTGACGATGCCGTACGTGAGTCCCGCCGACGGTGAGGTTGTCGGCGTCGGTGAGCCGGTCGCGATCCGGTTCGACGAGAACATCGCCAACCGCCTGGCTGCCGAGAAGGCCATCAAGATCACCACCAAACCGGCCGTCGAGGGCGCCTTCTACTGGCTCAACAACCGCGAGGTGCGTTGGCGCCCAGAGCACTTCTGGAAGTCGGGGACCAGCGTTGATGTCGCGGTGAACACCTACGGTGTCGATCTGGGCGAGGGCATGTTCGGCGAGGACAACGTCAAGACGCACTTCACCATCGGCGACGAGGTGATTGCGACCGCCGACGACAACACGAAGATGCTGACCATCCGGGTCAACGGCGAGGTGGTCAAGACCATGCCGACCTCGATGGGCAAGGACAGCACCCCGACCGCCAACGGCATCTACATCGTGGGCGCGCGGTTCAAGCACATCATCATGGACTCTTCGACCTACGGCGTACCGGTCAACTCACCCAATGGGTACCGCACCGATGTCAATTGGGCCACGCAGCTGTCCTATAGCGGTGTCTATGTGCACTCCGCGCCGTGGTCGGTCGGTGCCCAGGGCCACACGAACACCAGCCACGGGTGTCTGAATGTGAGCCCCAGCAACGCGGAGTGGTTCTATGACCACATCAAGACCGGCGACGTCGTCGAGGTCGTCAACACCGTGGGAGGCACGCTGCCCGGCACCGAGGGGCTTGGCGACTGGAACATTCCCTGGGAGCAGTGGCGCGCCGGCAACGCCAACGCGTAACTCAGCCGCGCAGTACGGGACCCAGTGCCGAGAGCGGGATGTGCGCTACGACGGCTCCTCCGTCCATGGACCATTGCGCGGCCCCGGGCGTGAAGTCGATCGGCTCGTCGTGACCCACCGGGTAGTCGGGCAGGTAGAGAACCAATTCGTCTGGGGTTAGTGCCCAAGCCCGGTAGCCGCCGGAATAGACCTTGTCGGGTGTCCAACGGTCGGCGACGAATGGGTAGGTTCCCGGGTCGTGCGGTGGCGCGGCCGCATCGAGTGCTGCCTGGATGTAGGGCTGGCCCAGCGGGGGAATTGCGGTAAGCGGATTCGAGGTCGTCAGGTCCGCCAGCTGCACTCGCCTCCCGCCCCCCGTGTCGAAGGTGAACGTGCGATAGGCGTTGTTGGGCTTGGGGCCGTCGGCGTGGTAATCCTCGTGGAACACGGCGCTGAGCATGCTGCCGTGCCGGAACACCTGGTAGTTCTCCTCGCCGAAGCTGTCCGCGACCATCTGTGCGCCCACAGATTTCCAGTTGGTGACCAGGGTGCGCAGATAGTCGCGGACCACCGGACCTGCCGTCGCATCGTCGATGAGGTCAGCGGGCACCGCCACTTTGATATCGCGGACCGCTTTGTGTTCGGAGACCACCGAGGTATGGCAGTACTGGCCGTCCCAGTCCCCACCGAGCTCCCCGCAGAACGACGAAGCTGATGCCCGCGCCGTTGGCGGGCTGACGAACCCCGAGGTTGCTGCCGCTATGACCAGCGTCAGTGTCGTGAGCAATCGTGTGATCGGCATGGGTTGGCTCCGAACGGTTTAGAGCAGCTGGACTTTGCTGGCCAGCCAGCGTCCGTCGACCTTTTCCATGGTCATCTTGATCCGGCTGCGATCGATGCGCGGGTCCGGTACCGCCATGTTGGTCACGGTTTGGTCGACAAAGACCAGCACGACGACCTTGTTCACGGTTTCGGAGGCAACTGCGGAATCCACCACGACGCCATGGGCACTGGCCTTGTTGTCGATCAGCAACTGGCGCAGCTGAACGCTGGACTGCGTATACATGTCCTTGAATTCGCCGGTCGCCCCGTCGAGCACCTGACGGAAGTTCTGGTCGACGTTGTTGGAATCAATGCTGGTCAGCACTTGGGCGTAGGCGATGGCGGCCTGTTGAGCCTGCTGGCCCGCCAGCTTCACCTGGTGCTGCTGCCATTGCTGCCAGCCCAGGAATGCCGAAAGCGCCAGCGCACCAGCGAGCAACAGCGGCATTGCGCCGCGCCGTAGATACTGCACCCAGGAACTGCTTGGGCGCGCCGCCTTTTCGCGCTTGCCCGCCAGCAGCGTGTTGTCCTCGTCGTCGTCCGCGGACTCGGCCTCGGCGTGCTCAACCGAGTCGACTTCGATGTCTGGGGTCTGTGAGGTGTCTTCGGTGTCTTGGTCGTCCTCCGACGAGGCAGCGGGTTCCTCGGACTGGGTTTCGTCGTCTTTCTCCGTGGTAGCGACCACAATCATCTCCTTGCTTTGGACGTGGTGTCGTTCTCAGTGAGGCGGTTCGATCGGCAGCACCGGCCCCCCGTAGGGGGTGGGAATGGTGAAGCGGCCCCGCGGCGTTGGATCGGTTCGCCGGCCCAGATCTGCCCCAGGCGGTGGTCCGGCAGTATCGTCACCGCCCGGACGCGGCGCGTTCTTGGCTCCTCGAATCGAGACCGCGGGGTCGTCGTCGCGGCAGTAGGTGTACATGAACGGTTCGGGATAGCCGGCCGCCGAAGGCAGATACGACGGGGTGCCGTAGTCGCAGGTGTAGCGCGGATAGAGTTCGGCCGTCGCCCAGACGCCGTGGTCGTGGAACGCGCTTGCCAGAGCGTCCAGCACCGATCCTCGATAGTCGGGGAACAGCGCGTTGAGCGCCGGTACCCGCAGGTAGAGCAGCTGCGCGGCGGTAGCCATGCTGCCCAGTAACTGCACCATCGTGTCGGAGTTGTCGGCGAACAAGTGGTCGATGGCCGCCAGGGTGTGCGGTGTCCGCTCGGTGAGGCTCCGATACCCGCCTTGCATTCTGGCCACGCCGGCCAGGGTCCGATCCAGTGCCACGGCGGTCGCGGCCAGCCCGGCATTCTTGTCGGCTATCAGGTTCAGCACCACCCGGCTGGTCCTGATGATGCTGGTGGTTTCGGGCAACACCGAATCGAGCGTCGACAGCAGGAACGTGCCGCCATCAACAATGGCGGCAAGCTTTTTCGGCCCCGCCTGGCTCAGGCTCAGTTCCTTCTTGATCAGCTCGACCTGGTGCGGGTCGATCTGCGCGAGCAATCCGTTGGCATCACCGAGCAACTGCGCGAGGCTGACCGGGACCCTCGCCTGATCAACTCCGATCCCTGCGCCCTCGCTTAGATAGGGCCCGGTGTCGGATTCGGGTTCGAAATCGAGGAACTGCTCACCAGCCGGAGACAGCGCCGACACATGAACTGCGCTGGACGCCGGAATCTTTACCTGCGACGTGATGCTGGCGATGGCATCGACACCCGATTCGGTGAGGTGCAGCGACTCGATTCGTCCGATCCGCACACCACGCAGTGCGACGTCCTGATTGGGCAGTAGGCCACCGGATTCCGGTAGCGAGACGGTAACCCGGTAGCTCGAGGCGAACGGCGTCAGCCGCAACGCGCCGACCACCAAGTATGCGGCCGAGACGACGAGGGTGAGAACCAGCCCCGCCACTGACAGCCACGTCTGCTGACGATGTCCCGCCCGCACCACGCGGACAACGGCATTGGCGATCGGCGTGATCACGGTGGGGGTCCCGGCGGTTGGGGGGACAGGGGAGGAGCGATCTGGATTTCGCCCGGAACCTCCGGGTCGGGCATCACCGGCAGCTGCGGCGAACCCGGTCCGCGCCCGACCACTCGTTCCTGCAGCCGCCACAGGGTGTACTTCAACGAGCCGATGAACTGGTTCCAGTTGTAGCGGTGCGGTCCGTGCAATCCGACGTCGCCGGGGAAGCCGATGTCGGGTATCGATCCGAGCACCAACCGGTCCACGCTGGCGCGCACCGAAAGTGCGCCCCCAGCAGTGGATTTAACCATCGGCGGGATCATCCGGTTCAAGGCCAGCCAGCTGGTGTCGGGGCTGACCGCGATGTCGTTGGCGGCCCCGGCAATCGTGTTGAGGTCTCGGATCATGCTGCGGCCGCTGGTGTCGGTTCCGCCCAATGCTGGGAACCTGGCCAGCAGGCGGGTGGTGTCGCCGACCTGGACGACCAGGTTGGACAGCTCCCTAGTGTTGGCGGCCAGGGCGTCGGCGGCAGGCTCGGCGGCGGCCATCAACTCGGTGACGGCCTGGTTCTTGGCATCGAGTTGTTCCGCCAGGCTGGCTAATTCGCTCAAGCCCGTCGAGATCTGCTCAGACCGCGAGTCCAGCGTGGCCAGCAGCCGGTTGGACTTGCGAATGAGATTTCCGAATGCCTGGCCCTGGTCGCCCGTGGCGTTGCCGAAGCCGTTGATCATGTTGGTGAAATTGCGTATTGCTCCGCCGTTGACCAGGATTGCCGCAGAGCTCAGCACCGATTCCACGGTTGCGGCCGCCGTCGTGGAATCCAACCCGATGGTGTCGCCGTCCTTCAACATCGCCGCCTCGGTACCGGCTCCCGCGGGTGGGCGCAACGCCACGAACACGTCACCGAGCGGGGTGGCGGTCCGCAACTCCGCCGTGCTGCCCCGAGGCAGCCGAACGTCATCGGTAATGCGCAGCCTCGTCACCGCCGTGTAGTTGCGCGCGACCATTGACTCGACCTGTCCGACGTCGGCGCCGGCGAGCTTGACCTTCGCGTTCATCGGCAGGTTGAGCGCGTCGGCGAACACTGCGGTCAGCGTGTAACCCCCGGAGCCCAGTGTCGGAGCCGGAAGAGGAAGGCTATCAAGGCCGTTAGCGGCACATCCGGAGCTGAGCAGCGTGGTCATCGCGATCGCGGCGGCGGCTTTCCCGAACCCGCTCATCACTTCTGCCCCATGGCGGCCATGCCGTCCAGCACGAAGGTCAGGCCGAAGTCGGGCCCGAAATCCTGCAGGGTCCCGGTGCTGCATCCCAGCTGCCTCAAGCCCATCATGTTGCAGACCTCTTTGGTCAGCTGGCTGTCGAATATCATTCTGTCGGTGAGGAAGTGAGCTCGAACGGCACCGTTGGCCCGGTCGATGGCGTTGTACCCGTTGTCGGCCACCAGCGGCGCGAGATCAAGTATTTCCGCGAGATCCCGCTGCTGGTCGCTGACCGTCTGCAATGTGGTGTTGCCGTTGAGAACTGTCTGTCGGATCGCCTCGCGGTTGGCGTCGAGCAGGTCACCGGCACGCTGCACCAGTTGATCGAGCCGCTTGCCGGTGTTGCCGCCGCCGATATCCTCGTCGGCCAGAATCTGGCTGACCTGATGGATCGTCGAGGCAAACTCCCGGAGCTTTGCGTCGTTGGCTGCTGCGGCGTCGAACAAGGAGCTGACGTTTCTGATGATCGTCGTGATCTGTTCGCGGGTCTGGGCGCCGCCGTCGCTGCTGAGCCGGAGCGCCCGCGACAGGGCGTCAAGGGCTCCCTTGATCTTGGCGCCGTTCCCGTCGACGATCTCGGTGCCCCCGCTCAGCACATCGGCGACGGGACCACCGCCGTGACCATCGCCTTGCAGCGACTTGGTCACCTTGTCGAGAACGCTGAGCACCCGACTGAATTCGACGGGAGTCTTGGTGCGGGTCAAGCCGATGGTGTCGTGGCTTTGCAGCACCGGGCCACCCCGATAGGGCGGCGTGAGCTCGATCTGCCGGTCGGTGAGGATGGAGGTCGACACCGTGACGGCTTGGGCGTCGGCGGGAATCTTGACCTTGCGATCGATGGTGAATTCGACTTCGACGTAGCCGCCTTTGGGCCTGATCTTGGTGACCTGGCCGACCGGCATACCCAAGACAGCCACCACGTTGCCCTCATACAGCCCCGAGGCGCTGTCGAACTGGGCTGTCACGGTCATCGGGTCATCATCCGCACCCATCCGCCACCACCCGGCACCGGCCAGCGCGACCACCGCCAGCACGGCGGCGACGACGGCGAGGATCTTGACCTTGCTGGTTGTCATTTGCAGTCCTTGAAATAGGGAATCATCCCGAACTGCTCGGCGCGGCCGCTGATGGCACACATCCATGAATCCACCAGCAGCAGGCCATTGGGTGCGTTGAAGTTGACGGCGTTGCCATCGCCGGTGATGTTGGTCGCCTCGCGGAAGAAGATCGGGCTGATCTGCAGCAGATTGCTCAACAGGTCGTCGTGTTGTGCCAACAGGCCGGTGAACTCGCGCATGTCTTTCAGCAGCGCATCCACGCCCGGGCGGTCGCCGATGATCTGGCGCAAGGTGCCGACGAAGCTGTCGAGGGATCGCATCATCGCGTGGAAGACGGCGCGCCGCGCGACGAACTGGCCCATCAGGTCCTGTCCCTGGTTGACCAGGCCGCCGATGGTGGAAAGCTGCCGACGCAAGGTATTGGTGACCTGCTCGGTGCTCTCGAGCAGCTGGCCCAATTGATCGCGGCGGGTGGCGATGATCGAGGACAGCGAGTCGATGTTGGCCACCGCCTGCGGCACCACCGGGGGTAGCTTGTCGAGCTGCCTGCCCAGCACGGTAAGCGACTGCGCGAATCGGTCCGAGTCGACCTGCTCGAAAGTTGTTGTCGCGTCTTTCAACGCGGCCTGCAGATCGTAGGGAACCGCGGTGTGTGCCAAGTCGAAGGTGTTGTCGGGAAGCGACGCCGCGCCGTCGGGCTCGATGGCCAGATAGCGGGATCCGAGAATGGTGGTGACTCTGATGGTGGCCGTGGAGTCCTTGCCCAGCACCACGTCATCGCGGATCCGCAGACCCGCCTCGACGTGATCACCGACGAGCCTCATGCTGGTGACGGTGCCGACCGGGATGCCCGCGATGGCGATCGGGTTACCGGCTCGCAGCGCAGCCGCCTGCAGAAACTCCGCCGTATAGCGCCGATATCCGGCTCCGACCAGATGCACCACCAGCATGGCCGCGATCACCACCGCGACCACCGCGACGGCGGCAAACCCCAGCCAGGTCTTGTTGTAGCTCTCCAGCGGGCGCCTCTGCAACGCGGAAAGCCGTTGGCGCAGCGATGAATCAGCCATCAGCCATGCTCCGGCATCGCGGCGTGTGCCGGGCTTGGTTCCCCGGGGTCGCGGCGTTGACGATGATCGGCATGACGTCGTTGAGGCCGGGGAAGAATCCGAAGGCGTTGATGTCGCATACGTATGCGTTGCCGTAGGCGCCCCGGTTGCCTACGCGGGTTAGTCCTTTCAACAGCAGCGGAATGTTGTCGCCGAAGAATGCCACCTGGGGCTCGACGCTGAGAATATGGCGGATGGCGCCGGGCTGGCGGTCGATGAACTCACGCAGTTGCGGGTATACGTCGTTGGCGGAGGCGGATAGTCGCTCTAGTACCCGGGCCAGGGAGCCGATTGAGGAAACCAGCTCTGGACGGCGCTGGTCGAGGGTGGACACCACCTCCCGGGTATCGGTGATCACGCCGTCGAGGTTGTCGTTCTGCTGAGCCAGGTTGTAGATCACCTTGTTCAGGTTGGTGATCACATCGCCAAGCGCCTGGTCGCGGCCGGCGAATGTCTCGGTGAGCGTGGATGTCTGGCTGACCAATGTGGCCAGCGAGGAGGTGTCGCCCTGCAGCGACTCGATGATGCCCTTGGTGAGGTTGTCGGCGTCACGTGGGTTCAACAGGCTGAACAGCGGCTCGTAACCGTTGAGCAGCGCCGTGACGTCGAAGGATGGTTCGGTGCGCTGCACGGGGATGACACTGCCCGGCGCGAGCTGATCCGGACTGCCCTTCTTGCCCAACGACAGCCCGAGGTAACGTTGCCCGACGATGTTCTGGTAGGTCACCGAGGCGACCGTGTTGCCGAAGAGTCGTTGCTCGTTTTGTACAACGAACCGTACCTTCGCCAGTTTCCCTTCAAGGTCGATCTTTTCGACTCGGCCGACCCGAACGCCGGCCATGCGGACGTCGTCGCCTTCACGCAGCCCGTACACGTCGGTGAACACCGCCGCATACGCCACGGTCTTTCCGGCGACTTCACGTCGCAGGCTGACATAGACCATCCAGGTGAGTGCCACCGCAACGACCATGAATAGGGAAAGCCCGATGAGCGGACCGCGAAACTTCATCGTGGCTCCCCACCCGCACCCGAATTACGTAGCGACACAACCGTCCCACGGGCGAGCGGTCCCAGCAGCAATTCGGTGGCGACGGTGGCGGGCCGGCCAGTGATCAGGGCGAGTGCGTCGCGCTCCTGGCGGCTGCCGACGGGACCGACGTTGCCGCCGAATGCCGACGGCGCAGCGGGCCCTGGTGGCGCGGGTGGCGCATCGTCAGGGTCCCCGGTCCCCGGCACCCGCGGCGATGGAGTCAACCATGTGGGCAACGGTGGATTGGGATCGGTCAGATTGGGGCTCGGGTTGATCAGCGGCGGGCCGAGGGCCACCAGGTTGCCGTCTGGCCCGACGGCGGTCCCCGGCGGCGGTGCCAGATCTTTGGGTGGTTGATAGTTCTGCGGCAGCAGCACTTCCGGTAGATCGGGCCGGACCGGAACCAGCGGCGCCGTGAAGCAGCTGGGCCCCTTGAGTTCGCCGTAGCGCGGGCAGTCCGCGCGCGTGTATGAGTGGCTGGGCGTGAACGACAGGTTCACCCGCATGTTTCCGGTGTTGTTCTCGGGCATCCAGACTTCGTCCATGAACTTGGTGGCCAGGTTGTCCAGTTTGATGACCGCGGGCAGAAAATTGTCGGACTCCTGCGCCAGCACGCCCAGCACCGGAGTGAAGTCGGTGGTGATCTGGATCAGCTGATCGATGTGGTTGCCCAACGATTGCTGCGCGGTCCCGATGGTGTGGTCGGCGCCGGCGAGCAGGGCGGCGAGCTGTGCACGGGTCTCGGCGAACGTCTTCATCGGCTCCACGGCCTGGTGCAACGCCTCGACGAGTTCGGGTGCGCTGGCCTGCAATCCACGGGTCGCGTCGATGAGCGCGGCGACCGTTGAGGGTTCCGAATCGGTGGCGACGATCGAATTGACTTGATCGAGAAGGCGATTGAGCTGAGCTCCACCGCTGAGTAAGGCCGCACGGCGGTGGTCGGTGGCGGCCGCGATCGCAGCGAGGATTCCCAGCGAGTTATCCTCACGACCGCGTCCGGCCGCAGCGAGCAGATCGCGCAGCTTACTGACGGTGGTTTGAAAAAGTACCGTGGGTAGCCGGCTGTCTTCGGGGATGTGCGCCCCGGTCCGGATGGCAGGTTGGTGACCACGCGGTGCGGGGACATCGATCAGCTGCACCGACGACACGGCGAAAACGCTA
Source organism: Mycobacterium marinum (assembly GCF_003391395.1). Lineage (NCBI taxonomy): Bacteria > Bacillati > Actinomycetota > Actinomycetes > Mycobacteriales > Mycobacteriaceae > Mycobacterium > Mycobacterium marinum. Next base: position 4,615,668 of record NZ_CP024190.1, on the reverse strand, counting down.
CTGGGCACGACGCGAGCGGTTACCGCCGCCGGAATCGATGCGGCGTAATCGGGTTTGAGATTGATGTGGACGTAGTTGGGACGCCCGTTGGCCGCCGGAGCCACGTCGTCCACCATGCCCACCAGCACGCCGTGATACTTGACGTCAGATCTCTTGGGCAGGCCGTCGCCCACGTTGCGCAGGTCCGCGGTTACGCGCACGTAGTCGTTGAGCCGGCCGGTCGATTTGACCAGCAGCGCAATAGTCAGCACCGCCGCCAGCAGCACAACCACCAGTCCGATGCCGATCAGCTGGCGATCCGACGGGCCACGCCCGTCGGACTCAATGGAATTGGGCATCTGTCATCAACCTGACCATCTACCTAGCCGCCGAACCGTGCCCCGGAGTCGACGCCCCACAGTGCCATGGTGATCAGCATGTTCACCATGATCACGACGGTGATGCTGGCCCGCATGCCGTGTCCCGCGGCAACACCGACCCCCTCGGGGCCGCCGCTGGCGTAGAAGCCGTAGTAGCACTGGATAGTGGAGGCGATCCACACGAAGATGACGGTCTTGAGCAACGAATAGAAGATGTCCTGACCGGCCAGCATCAGCGAGAAGTAGTGCAAATAGGAGCCGGTGGAGCTCCCGCTGCTGATGCCGACCACCACTTGGGTGGTCAGGTAGCCGATGGCCAGACAAGCGGCATAAAGCGGGATCATCGCGACGATCGAGGCAACCAGGCGAGTCGTCACCAAGAACGGGATCGGGCGGATCGCAATCGATTCCATCGCGTCGATCTCTTCGGCGATGCGCATCGAACCCAGCTGTGCGGTGAACCGGCAGCCGGCTTGCATCGCAAACGCCAGTGACGCCATCAGGGGAGCCAGCTCGCGGGTGTTGACCAACGATGAGATCAAGCCGGTTGCGGGGCCCAGGCCAAGCAGATCGAGGAAGTTGTAACCCTCGATGCCCAGCAGCGCGCCAACGGTCATGCCGAGCACCACCGCCACCCCGGCGGTACCGCCCCCCACCACAATCGAGCCGTTGCCCCAGGTGATGTTGGACAACAGCCGCAGAAACTCGCCGCGGTATTGGCGCACCGCGATCGGCACTCCGGCCAGTGCCCGGAAGAAGAAGACCAGCATGTGGCCCAGCCGAATGATCGGCTTGGTGGTCCTGCGGTAGAGCCGAACCACCTGCTCGGTGATGGGCGCTAGCGGCCGGTAGGCGGAAACCGTCATGTCACAGCCCCGTCCGGGGAGCCAGCATGACGTGCAACTGGCTGATCGAGACGTTGACGATCATCAGCACCAGGATCGACTCGACGACCGCCGCGTTCACCGAGTTCGCCACGCCCGTCGGCCCGCCCTTGGTGGACAGGCCCTTCTGGGCCGATACGACCGCCACGATGGCGCCGAAGATGACGGCCTTGAACAGCGCCAGAAACATGTCGTCGGTCGTCGCGAAAGACGCGAACGTTGCCACGAAGCTGCCCGGTGCCCCGTTCTGGAAGTACACGTTGAACATGTAGCTGGCGAAAAAGCCGACGAAGCACACGACACCGGTCAGCGCGACACCGATCATGATCGCGGCGGCAAAGCGCGGCACCACCAGGCGCCGGATCACCGATACGCCCATGACTTCCATGGCGTCGGTCTCTTCGCGCATCGTTCGCGAACCTAGGTCGGCGGTGATGGCCGATCCGACAGCCGACGCCATCAGGACGGCCGCCACCAGCGAGGCTCCTTGCCGGATGACCGCCAGGCCGCTGGCGGCTCCGGCTAGGGAGGTTGCCCCGACCTGGCCGGCGAGCAGCGCGAACTGAATCGACAACGTGACGCTGATCGGCAGCGAAACCAGGATCGTCGGCAGCACCGCGGTCCCTGCCATGAAGGCGCCTTGGCGGACGAACTCTTGCCACTGGAAGCGGCCGGTGACCAGATCGACGAAGAAGTATTGGATGGTGCGCACCCCGAGGACGAACTGTTGACCGACGGTGGTGAGTGCGGCTAGTGGGTGGCGCCTAACGTAGCCGGCGGCCCAGTCACCGATGGCGGCAACGCCGTCGTCATTGCGTGAACCGAGCAGTGCGGGCTCGGGTTGGGTGGTCATCGCGGTGCAACCAACGGCGTCGTGAGCAAACCCAAGCCGCGCCTCATCGCGTGCTAGCGCCCGACTCCATTGGCGCCCTCCCCACCGCTTTTGTCCTACATCGTCCAGCAGAAGTTATCGGGCGCCATGGAGCGAGTCTTGCCTTGGGTTGCGCGCTCGGGTTCCGCGACTCTGCAGCTCAGTACGGTATGCGGTAACACGCTAGCCTAGTCGATAGGCACTTTCAATAGTGTAGAAACGTTCATCCGCGATGATCTACCATCAGCGCGGAAGGCATAATCGCCTTGCTGTTCCGGGATGGCGTCCGAGGGTGATGGTATGAACCCAGCAAACATTGGTTCGCTGCGAGACCGGCGGCGCGCCGAGTTGTTTTCGCTGATTCAGCAGACCGCCCACCGACTCTTTGCCGAGCGTGGATTCGATGCGGTGACGACCGAAGACATTGCCGCGGCGGCTGGAGTCTCCATCAGCACCTACTTTCGGCACGCCCCCACCAAGGAGGGACTGCTGGTCGATCCGGTCCGGCAGGCCATCACCGAGATCGTCAGCTCCTACCGCAGCTGGCCCGCGGATGAATCCGCGGTCGAGGCTTTGATCGCGTTGTTCGTCAGCTACGCCAGGGACGCCGGTGATCTCAAACTGGATACCTGGCGCCGGGCGATCGCGACCGCTCCCTACCTGTTGAGCAAGTCGGCTTTGGTGAGCGAAGACGACCAGCACCAGTTCATCGAGCACGTCGCTTCCCGAATGGGAGTCGACGCGCGCATCGACATTCGACCGGCATTGCTGGTCCACACCAGCCTGGGCACAGTGAAATTCGTATTCGATCGCTGGCTGAGCACGGATCCGCCGTCCAGCCCGATCTTTCACGTCCAGATGGACCAAGCGTTGCGGATCGCGCTCGCCGGATTCCGGTAATACGATCAGGCATCTCCCGTCGGGTCGCGAAGCGGAGCCCAACTTCGTGGTACGCCAAGATATTTGGGTGCGTCCAAGCGGGAGCGGCTCAAACCCCCGCGCCAGTGCGTGCAGCTTTGAAAGGATGAGGCCGTGCATCCACCACCGCAGGCATCACTGCACCCGTTGACGACCCCCCGAGCCGCGGCGCTGGCCGGAGTGGTCTTTGCGCTGTTGTTCGGCGCCGTCATCATCCTGATTCGCACCAGAATGCCTGAGGGAGAGGGGGATACCGCGGGCTGGCTCAACAACGAGCACGGCGGGATCGCGACCGCTGCCGTGCTGATGCCGTTTGCGGGGATCAGCTTCTTGTGGTTCATCGGGGTGGTGCGTGATGGCTTCGGCCGCTATGAGGACCGGTTTTTCGCGACGGTGTTTCTGGGCAGCGGCTTGCTGTTCTTGGCGATGATCTTCGTCATGACGGCGGCGTCGGCCGGGCTGGTGGCCAGCAATGCCAATGTCGTCGACCCGGCCGCGCATGCCGAGGTGGTCAGGTTTGGCAAGGCGGTGGTGCTGACTGCCAGCAAGACCTACGCGCTGCGGATGGCGGCGGTGTTCATGATCTCGCTGGCGACGATCTGGCTGCGGACCGGCTTGATGCCGCGCTGGCTGGCCGGAATCAGTTACCTGGCCGCCGCGGCCCTGTTGACCGTCAGTGACGTCAGCATGTGGGTGACGCTGATGTTTCCCGCGTGGGTGCTGCTGGTCAGCGGCCTGATCTTGGCCAGATCGCAACGAATCCACGAGATGCGCGCAGACACCCAAACCGGCTCCGGGTCTCCAACGGCGTCATGAGGGCGTCTCGAGGGCCATCCAAAACAAAAGGTCAGAGGGCGGGAAACGCCCTCTGACCAGTGGGGTGAGTGACGGGACTCGAACCCGCGACCCCCAGGATCACAACCTGGTGCTCTACCAACTGAACTACACTCACCATGGCCGTCGCCCGCCCCCAACGGGGACTAACCAACGGCGACGTCGATACTAGCCGCTCGGACGCTCCTGGGCCGAATCGGTTGTCTCCGGTGCGTCGTCCGCGCCCTGAAGATCGGCGACTACCGCGGTGATTTCGCTGGTAGTGGGCCCCGGCTGGGGTACGAATGCGGTACGCCGGTAATACTGCAGCTCCCGGATGGATTCGTGGATGTCGGCTAGCGCCCGGTGCGCCAGCCCTTTGGGCGGCTGTCCGAAGTAGATACGCGGATACCAGCGCCGGCACAGTTCCTTGATGGAGCTGACATCGATCATCCGGTAGTGCAGAAATGCGTCCAGCGCCGGCATGTCGCGGGCGATGAACGAGCGGTCGGTGGCGATCGAGTTCCCGGCCAGGGGCGCTGTCTTGGGTTGCTTCACATGTTCACCGATGTAGTCGAGCACCATCGCCTCGGCGGTGGCCATGTCGACCGTGGATGCCCGCACCTCTTCGGTCAGCCCGGAGCGCGAGTGCATGTCGGCGACCACGTCGACCATCGAGGACAACGCGGCGTCGTCGGCGTGGATCACTACGTCCACGCCGTCTCCCAGGATGTTTAGGTCGGCATCGGTGACCAGTGCGGCGATCTCGATCAACTTGTCCGACCCAAGATCCAGTCCGGTCATTTCACAGTCGATCCATACCAATTCCTCACGCACAGCGCTCAGACTAAGGCCCACGCCCGGCTCGCACCCCGCCTGCCCCCGGCAAAGTAGTGTGATGCTTTCCCCAACTGCACGCCGGAACCACTGGGAAAAGGGGGCGCGGCAACGATGAGTACCGATGGGCCCGACGGGCAGGTGGGGCCGGCGCAGCGGATCGCAGCCGGCTACGACGTGGACGGTCAAGCGCTTCAGCTGGGCAGCGTCGTGATCGATGGCGAGGCGGACCCAGCTGCACAGATTCGCATTCCGCTGGCCACTGTCAACCGGCACGGTCTGGTAGCTGGGGCCACCGGTACCGGAAAAACCAAGACGCTGCAGCTGATCGCCGAGCAACTCAGCGCGGCAGGGGTGTCCGTGCTGATGGCCGACGTGAAGGGAGACCTGTCCGGCCTGTCTCGAGCCGGGCAGACCGATGACAAGCTGGCGGCGCGGGCCGAAGAGACCGGGGATGCGTGGACGCCCACCGCATTTCCGGTGGAGTTCCTGTCGCTGGGTGCCGGCGGGGTGGGCGTTCCGGTGCGCGCCACCATTTCCAGCTTCGGCCCGATCCTGCTGGCAAAGGTGTTGGGACTTAACGCCACCCAGGAATCGACGCTTGGACTGATCTTTCACTGGGCCGACCAGCGGGAACTTCCGCTGCTGGACCTCAAAGACCTGCGTGCGGTCATCACGCATCTGATCAGTGATGAGGGCAAGGCCGAGCTGAAATCTCTTGGCGCGGTATCTCCGACGACGGCCGGCGTCATTCTTCGGGCGTTGGTCAACCTGGAGGCCGAAGGCGCCGACAGCTTCTTCGGCGAGCCGGAACTCAGACCCGATGACCTGCTTCGTGTCGACGGCCAGGGCCGGGGCATCATCTCTCTGCTCGAGCTGGGGAGTCAGTCCCTGCGCCCGGTGTTGTTCTCCACCTTCCTGATGTGGGTGCTGGCCGACCTGTTCACCTATCTGCCCGAGGTGGGGGATCTGGACAAGCCGAAGCTGGTGTTCTTCTTCGACGAGGCGCACTTGCTGTTCAGCGACGCCTCCAAAGCCTTCCTGGAGCAGGTCGAGCAAACCGTCAAGCTGATTCGCTCCAAGGGCGTCGGGGTGTTCTTTTGCACCCAATTGCCGACCGACCTGCCCAAGGACGTGCTGTCCCAGCTCGGCGCCCGGGTTCAGCACGCGTTGCGGGCATTCACCCCCGACGATCACAAGGCGCTGACCAAGACCGTACGCACCTACCCGAAAACCGATGTCTATGACCTGGAGTCCGCGCTGACCTCGCTGGGAATCGGCGAGGCCGTCGTCACGGTGCTCTCCGAAAAGGGGGTGCCGACGCCGGTGGCGTGGACCCGCATGCGCGCGCCGCGGTCGCTGATGGGTGCTATCGGCTCCGAGGCGATCCGCGCTGTGGCCCAGGCCAGCCCACTGCAGGCCGTCTACGGCCAGACCATCGACCGGGAATCGGCCCACGAGATATTGAGCGCCAAGTAC